>NZ_CAKKTM010000420.1:0-23434 GCF_920888515.1 Protofrankia sp. CiP1_Cm_nod1
CGTGGCCGCGGCGCGGTCCGTGGTGGCGGAGGTGGCCGTGTCACCGGACGAGGCGAGGCTCTGCCAGCTGGACAGGTAGGCCTCCGCCGCGGCCCTCGCCGCCCTGTCCTGGGCGCGGCTGTCGCTACGGATCTTCCACAGGTACCCGGCGCCGGACGCGGCGAGCAGCACGATGACGACGGCGAGGGCGATGAGCAGACGGGCGCGGCCACGGCCCCGTCGTGACGTCGACGCGGTGAACCCGCCGGGAGTCAGAGGCACCTTGGCGTGCTCCTCCCCCGTTGACGACCCCAGCGGCGGCCCCGCTGATGACGGACCGGGCTCCGCCGTCATCGACGGCCGGGCTCCGGGCGTGGCACCAGCTTACGAAGGCCCAACCGGGACCCGCCTGTCGACGCGCCGTGAGCACAACGCGGGCCGTAGGTGAAAAACGTTGCTACCACACGGTTTTTCACCTACGGCCCGCGCGTCCGTAGGTGAAAAACGGCGTGATAGTGACGTTTTCCACCTACGCTTTCCGCTGGTTACTCGCCGAGGCGCTCCAGGAGGAGTTTGCGGACGGTGCCCGGGTCCGCCTGGCCCTTCATGGCCTTCATGACCGCGCCGACCAGCGGGCCGACCGCGTTCAGCTTGCCGCCGCGCACCTTGTCGGCGATGGCCGGCTGGGCGGCGATGACCTTCTCGACCGCGTCGGCGAGCGCGCCGTCGTCGGAGACGAGCTTGAGGCCACGGCCGGCCACCACCTCGTCCGGTGTCCCCTCACCGGCGAGGACGCCGGTGATGACCGTGCGGGCGAGGGCGTCGGTCAGCTCGCCGTCGGCGATCATCTCCGCGATGCGGGCGACGTCGAACGGCTCGATCGCGAGGCCGGTCGGGGGCACGCCGGCGTCGGCGGCCCGGCGCGCGAGCTCGTTCAGCCACCACTTGCGGGCCGCCTCGGCCGTCGCCCCGGCCGCGATGGTCTCCTCGACCAGGTCGAGGACGCCGGCGTTGCGCATGTTCACGATGTCGGCGGGCGTGAACCCGTGGTCGGCTGCCAGGCGCGCCCGGCGCTGCGCCGGCAGCTCCGGGATGGTCGCCCGGACGGCGTCGACGTACTCGTGGGTCAGCGCCAGCGGGGTGAGGTCCGGCTCGGGGAAGTACCGGTAGTCGGTCGCCTCCTCCTTGGAGCGGCCGGCCGACGTCGTCCCGGAGGCCTCGTCGAAGTGCCGGGTCTCCTGGACGACCTTCAGGCCCGCGTCCAGCCGGGTGGCCTGCCGGACGATCTCGTGCCGGACCGCCCGCTCCACCGAGCGCAGCGAGTTGAGGTTCTTGGTCTCCGACCGGGTGCCGTAGGGCGCGGCGGGCTCGCCGGGGGCGGTGCGCGGCCGCAGCGACACGTTGGCGTCGCAGCGCAGCGAGCCCTGCTCCATCCGGACGTCGGAGACGGTCAGCGCCCGGCAGAGCTCACGCAGCTCGTCGACGTAGGCACGGGCGACCTCGGGCGAGCGGACGTCCGGCTCGGTGACGATCTCGACCAGCGGGATGCCGGCCCGGTTGTAGTCGACCAGCGAGTGGGTGGCCCCGTGGATGCGCCCGGTGGCCCCGCCGACGTGCAGGGACTTGCCGGTGTCCTCCTCCATGTGGACGCGGGTGATGCCGACCCGGTGGATCTTCCCGTCGGCCTCCACGTCGAGCCAGCCGTTCTCGCACAGCGGCTCGTCGTACTGGCTGATCTGGAAGTTCTTCGGCATGTCCGGATAGAAGTAGTTCTTGCGCGCGAAGCGGCACCATGGCGAGATCGAGCAGTTGAGCGCCAGGCCGATCATCACGGCGAACCGGACGGCGGCCTCGTTGACCACCGGCAGCGAGCCTGGCAGGCCCAGGCAGGTCGGGCACACCTGGGCGTTGGGCTCCGCACCGAACGCGGTGGAGCACCCGCAGAACATCTTCGAGGCGGTGCCGAGCTCGACATGCGTCTCCAGCCCGATCACCGGCTCGTAGCGGGCGACGGCGTCGTCGAAGGTGGGGATGGTGGCCGCCGTGCTGGCCGAGGGTGTCAACGCACGTGCTCCTGTTCAACCGCGTCCGTCTGTACCGAGGTGGAGCCGTGATCCGCGCCGGCGGGCCACGCCTGATCGGCGGGCTGGGCCTGGCCGGCGGGCCGCGCGTCGCCGGTGGGCTGCGTGCCGCCGGTGGGCTGCGTGCCGCCGGTGGCGGGGTCCGGCTGGCGGGGCCGGGTGTCACGCAGGTGGATCCGGGTGGCGAACACGGCCGCGCCGACGCCGAGGACACCCCACAGGATCAGGATGGGCGCCGGCGCGACGACACCGAGTACAAGGGCGGCGACAGTCAGCACCCAGGCTACCGCCAGCAGCACCCGGTCCTCACGTCTGCTACGTAGCGCAACCATCATAGGCCTCCCTCTCGCCATCGTAGTCGGCCGACACACGCGCGATCATGATTCGCTCCGGGCGAGCCCGGGATCTTGTCACGACACGCCCGGTGCGGGCATACCCGACGCGAGCCCGCCCGTCACGGCGCGGCCGGCCCTGGCATGCCCGCGCCGTGGCTTCCGTCACAGGACGTGCGTGCACCGGACGTCCGTGCCGGCGGTTCGGTCACAGGGGCGGGGCGTCGTCGAGAAAGGGACGGCCGCGCCTGGCCTCCAGCGCCGCCTCCAGCGCGCCGCCGACCCGGTACAGGCGGTCGTCGGCGAACGCCGGCGCCATGATCTGGAATCCGACGGGGAGCCCGTCGGCGAGACCGACCGGCAGGCTCATCGCCGGCCCGCCGGCCAGGTTCGACGGGATCGTGCACAGGTCGGACAGGTACATCGACACCGGGTCGTCGACCTTCTCCCCCAGCCGGAACGCGACGGTGGGCGTGGTGGGCGAGACCAGCACGTCGACCCGCTCGTAGGCGGCGGCGAAGTCCTGGCTGATCAGCGTCCGGACCTTCTGGGCCTGGCCGTAGTAGGCGTCGTAGTAGCCCGACGACAGCGCGTACGTCCCCAGGATGATCCGCCGCTTCACCTCGGGGCCGAAGCCGATGCCGCGGGTGCGGCTCATGACCTCCTCGGCGCTCGCCTCGCCGTCGTCGCCGACCCGCAGGCCGAACCGCATCGCGTCGAAACGGGCCAGGTTGGACGAGCACTCGCTCGGCGCGATCAGGTAGTAGGCGGGCAGCGCGTAGGTGAAGTGCGGGCAGCTGACCTCGACGACCTCGGCGCCGAGGCCGACGAGCACCTCGAGGGTGTCGGAGAAACGCGCGCGCACCCCGATGTCGTAGCCGTCCCCGGACAGCTCGCGGACCACCCCGATGCGCACCCCGCGCAGGTCACGGCTGGCGGCGGCGGCCACCACCGGCGGCGGCGCGAGCTCCACGCTGGTGGTGTCCAGCGGGTCGTGGCCGGCGATGGCGGCGTGCAGCAGCGCGGCGTCGGTCACCGTGCGGGCCAGCGGGCCGGCCTGGTCCAGGGAGCTGGAGAAGGCGACCAGGCCGTAGCGGCTCACCCCGCCGTAGGTCGGCTTGACCCCGACCAGCCCGCACACCGCCGCCGGCTGGCGGATCGAGCCGCCGGTGTCGGTACCGAGCGCGACCGGCGTCTCGAACGCGGCCACCGCCGCCGCGCTGCCCCCGCTGCTGCCGCCGGGGATGCGGTCGGTGTCCCACGGGTTGCGGGTCGGGCCGTAGGCGGAGTTCTCCGTGGACGACCCCATCGCGAACTCGTCCATGTTGACCTTGCCGATGATGATCACACCGGCCGCGCGCAGCTTCGCCACGACGGTCGCGTCGTACGGCGGGTACCAGCCCTCCAGGATGCGGCTACCGCAGGTCGTGGGCATCCCCCGGGCGGTGAAGACGTCCTTGAGTGCGAGCGGGACACCCGCGAGCGGGCCGAGCGTCTCCCCCAGGGCCCGGCGCCGGTCGACGTCACGGGCCGCGGCGAGGGCGCCGTCGACGTCGACGTGCAGGAAGGCGTTGATCCGGTCGTCGACCTTCGCGATCCGGTCGAGCGCGGCCTGGGTCACCTCCAGCGCGCTGAGCTCACCCGCGGCGATCGCGGCGGCGGTTCGGGCGGCGGAGAAACGGATGACGTCGGTCACGGACAGGAACCCTCACTCGTCCATATCAAGGATGCGCGGCACCCGGAAGCGGCCGTCCTGCGTGGCGGGCGCGCCGGCGAGAGCGTCGGTGCGCGGCAGGGACTGACCGGTGATGTCGGCCCGGAACACGTTCGTCAGCGGGACGGCGTGCGTCGTCGGGGGGATGTCGCCGGCGGCCACCTCCGCGACCCGGGCGACCGCACCGATGATCACATCGAGCTGGGGGGCGAGCGTGTCGAGTTCCTCCTCCGACAGCGCCAGCCGCGACAGGCGGGCGAGGTGCGCGACCTCGTCCCTGGTAATCGCCATACCGGTTACGACCCTCTGACTTCCCGATGACCTTCCGATCACCTTGTGGCTTGCTGATCGCCGTGGCCTGCTGACCCGCGGGCACGCCGGCGGCGGACGGCCGCGGAACGGAAGCCGGCCTCAGACCGGCCCGCGTACGGCCTGGCCCGCGTACGGCGCTGTGGTCATCGTACGGTCCGGCCCGCCCGATCGGCCTGTGGCGTGCCGGCCAGCGACGACATCGTGTGCCCGGGCGAGGCCTAGCCGCCGCGATCCCGCCCGTACCGACAACATCGTGCGGAGCGACAGAGCCCGTGACCTGCCAGAACCGGCGCCATCCGGTATGAGTTTCCGGATTCGCCCTAGTCACGCCCGCGACGTGGGTACCGCCGGTTGATGGCGTCGGATCCGGCCGTCTTCCACCACCTTGGGAGAAACCGCGCCGCATGTCTGACACGCCCTCCCCCCGGAGCATGCCTGTTGCCCGCTAGCATCGCAGACATGCCTGCGGGTAGTGCCCACCACAGGATCGCCTGGAGATGATGATCACTGCGGTTTCAGAACTGTCCAGTGCCCGTGGAGGTACCTTCTGCAATGCTTGACCGCGACGAGATCGACGCGCTGTTCCCAACTGATCTGCCCGGTCCGGAGCACTGGGAGGAGCGGTACCCGCCGAGGAACCTGCCGTCGGGCGCAATGGTCACCCGTTTCTGCCCGAGTCCGACGGGTTTCGCCCATCTCGGTGGCATCTATGTGGCGATCCTGGACAAGGACCTCGCACGGCAGTCCGGCGGTTCCTACTTCATCCGGATCGAGGACACCGATCAGGCTCGAACCGTGGAGGGCGCGACCGCCCGGTTCGACGTGGCCTTCGGCTACTTCGGCGTCAGTTCGGACGAGTCCGATCCGACCGGCGCCCACGGCCCCTACACCCAGTCGGACCGGGCGCTGATCTACCTGACCTACGTGCGCGAGTTCCTCCGTACAGGCAAGGCATACCCGTGCTTCGCCACGAAGGAGGAACTGGCCGCGTCCGCCGAGGAGCAGCGCGCGGAGAAAGTCCCTACCGGCTACTACGGCCGCTGGGCGACCTGGCGCGATGCCACCGACGAACAGGTGCGCGAACGACTGGCCGCCGGCCAGCCTTACGTCATACGGTTCCGATCGCCGAGCGCGCCGGGCAGGATCGCCTTCACCGACCTGATACGCGGTCGCCTGGAGGCGGACGCGAACCGTAACGACGTCGTCATCCTGAAAAATTCCGACAGCCCGCTGCGACTGCCCACATACCATTTCGCGCACGTCGTGGACGACCACCTGATGCGGGTCACGCACGTGATTCGGGGCGACGAGTGGCTGCCCTCGGTCCCGGTGCACCTGCAGCTGTTCGACGCGGCAGGTTTCGAGCACATTCCATACGCGCACATCGCGCCACTACTGAAAGCGGACGGTTCAGGAAAACGGAAACTGTCCAAGCGCAAGGACCCTGAAGCGTCCGTCGAGTTCTACATCAAAGCGGGCTACCCGGCGCCAAGTGTGCTCTACTACCTTCGCGGGCTGATCAACGGGCGGTTGGCGGAGATGCCGCTGGCCGAGGCGCTGACCGCCCCGCTGCGCCTGGCCGAGTGCGGCGTGTCCGGCGCGCTGGTGGATCTGGTGAAGCTGGAGGACATCGCGGCGGACTACGTCGCGACTCTGCCAAGCCGGGATGTCCTGGACGAGGTGCTGACGTGGGCGGATACCCACGACACCGAACTGGCGCAGGCTGTCCGCGCCGAGCAGGACCTCGCCGTGCGGGCGCTGGACATCGAGCGGACGGGGGTGGACAACCCGCGCAAGGACCTGCGCAAGTGGTCGGACTTCCGGCCGATCTACGGCTACTTCTTCACCGCGCTGTTCGAGCCGGTGACCGATCCCGCGGACAGCCGGTTCGGCGGCCTCGCGCCCGATGTGGTGCGGCGGCTGTGCGCGGACCTGCTGCGTGTCTACCAGGACCTGTCCGACTCGGACGGCTGGTTCGACCAGATCCGTGTGACGGCCAAGGACAACGGCTTCGCGGCAAGCGTCAAGGAGTACAAGAACGACCCCGGCTCCTACGTCGGGTCGATCCGGGAAGCGTCCCAGGTGGTCCGCGTGCTGCTCACCGGCTCCACCCGCAGCCCCGCTCTCCACCTGGTCGCGGCTGCGCTGGGCGAGACCGAGGTACGGCGGCGGATCGGCGCCGTTCTCGGCCCCGCCTGAATCGGCCACCCGCACAGGCTATGATCGCCGCGATTTTGTTGTTGTGTACGCTTTTTGGCCGCGTCAGCGTACACAACGACAAACTCGCGCCGATCTTCTCCGGTGGCCGACGTCCATCGACGCGTGCCACCGTCCGCGGGGATACGTAGGGTTACCTGACCGGCGCGCTAGAAGTGATCTTCGCGTGAGGTAACATAACGTGAGCGATAGCGCCATCCGCCACCAGCTATGACAGCCCGAAAACGCACTGATGACCAGCACCGATACCTGCACGTGACGTTGTTGTCACCAATCAAGCATGCACGGAATGTATTCTTGACTACATGTCGTATCTGCTGCGCCTCGTCCTGCCGGACCGGCCCGGCGCCCTGGGCGCCGTCGCCACCGCCCTCGGGCAGGCCGGTATCGACATCGTCAGCCTGAGCGTGGTCGAGCGCGGCGCGCGCGGTGCCGTGGACGACGTCGTCGTCGAACTGCCCCCGAACGGGCTGGCCGACACCGTGCTGACCGCGGCCTGCTCCGTGCCCGGGGTGAGCGTGGAGTCCCTGCGCCCGTACCCGGCCGGCGGCGTGGGGATCCGGCACGACCTGGACCTTGTCGAGGCGCTGACCGCCCGGCCCGACGACGCGCTCGCCGTCCTCACCGGGTTCGTCGGCGCGGTATTCCACGCCGACTGGGCGGTGCTGCTCGAACGGGTCGCGCCCGGCGACATCCGGGTCGTCGAGTCCTCCGTCGGCGCCCCCGACCTCGGTGGTGACGAGCTGACCAGCCCGAAGAAGGTGCGCCCCGAACTGCTGTCGCTGCCCCTGGACCGCGCGCGTGGCTTCGACGCGGACAGCGGCTGGTTCCCGCCGCGCTGGAGCGCGCTCGGCATGGAACTCGCGGTGGCCCCGGTGGGCACTCCCCCGGAGGGCGGCTGTGAGGTGGCGGTGCTCGTCGGACGGCCCGGTGGCCCGCGCTTCCGCGCCTCCGAGGTCCAGCGGCTGGCCCATCTCGCCGGCATAGCCGCCACGATCGTGCGCAACCGCCACACCTCACCGGCCCCCACCTGACACCGGCACCCACCCAGGGGGACCGGCACCCACCTGGCACCTGGCTCATCCCGCCGCCCCGGCCGCCAGCCCCCGAAACGCCGGCCGGACAGCCGCACACCCCGTTCCGATCAAGACAATGAGTGTGGAAACGGCTGCTACAGCGACCGTTTCCACACTCATTCTCCGAAGAGCCCTCGTTTGGCGGAGAAGGCGTGGAGGCGCCCGCCAACGGAGGCGGCCGGTGGCTAGCCGTCGGCCGGTTCCGTTGGGTCAACCGGTTCCGGTGGGTCGGTCGCCGCCGGTGGGTCGGTCGGTTCTGACGGGTCGTCCGGTTCCGGTGGGAGCGCGAGCGGGGCCGCGGCCTGCGGGCCCTGTTCCAGCAGGACGGCGAAGCCGGTCTCGTCGAGGATCGGCAGCTTCCAGGCGCGGGCCTTGTCGTACTTGCTCGCCCCCGGGTCGGCGCCGACCACCACGAAGGCCGTCTTCCTGCTCACCGAGGCGGTGACCTTGCCGCCGCGGGCCTGGACGGCCTCGGTGGCGGAGTCCCGGCTCCAGCCCGCCAGCGTCCCGGTGATCACGACGGTGACGCCGGTGAGCGGGCCGGGCCCGTCGTCCGCGCCGGCGTCGGCGAGCCGCGCCCCACCGGAACGGATCCGTTCCAGGATGTCCCGGTGGCGCGGATCGGCGAACCAGTCCACCACGGAGGCGGCGATGGTCTGGCCCACGCCGTCGACGGCGGCCAGCGTCTCGGTGGGCGCGGCGGCGATGGCGTCCACCGAACGCATCTCACGGGCCAGCGCCCGGGCCGCGCTCGGGCCCACGTGCCGGATGGACAGCCCGACCAGCAGCCGCCACAGCGGCTGCCGCCGGGCCGCGTCCACCCCGCGCAGGATCTGGTCGATCTTCTTCTTGGCGAAGCCGCGCAGCTCGGCGAACGACTCGGCGGTGAGGTGGAAGACGTCGCCGACGTCGCTCACCCGGCCGGCCGCCAGCAGGGCGGACGCCGTCTCGTAGCCGAAGCCGTCGATGTCCAGGGCGCCGCGGGAGGCGAAGTGGAACAGCGACTCGCGCAGCTGCGCCGGGCACGAGACGGTGTTCGGGCAGCGGACGTCGGCCTCGCCCTCGGGACGCACCAGCCCGGTGCCGCACTCCGGGCAGTGGGTGGGCATCACGAAGGCGCGCTCGGAGCCGTCCCGCAGGTCCACGACCGGGCCGACGATCTCCGGGATCACGTCGCCGGCCTTGCGCAGGACGACGGTGTCGCCGATCAGCACACCCTTGCGTTCCACCTGGTCGGCGTTGTGCAGGGTGGCCAGGGCGACGGTGGAGCCGGCGACCCTGACCGGCTCCAGGCGGCCGAACGGGGTGACCCGCCCGGTGCGGCCCACGTTGACCTCGATGCCGAGCAGCCTGGTGGTGACCTCCTCGGGCGGGTACTTGTAGGCCACCGCCCAGCGCGGGGACTTCGACGTGGCGCCGAGGCGGCGTTGCAGGCCGAAGGCGTCGACCTTCACCACCACGCCGTCGATCTCGTGCTCGACGTCGTGGCGGTGCTCCCCCCACCGGCGGACGAACGCCTCGACCTCGGCGACACTCGCCAGCACCTCGTGGTGCGTGGAGACGGGCAGGCCGAGCTCGGCCATCCGCTGGTACGCCTCGGACTGGGAGGTGACGTCGAAGCCGCGGTGGGCGCCGAGCCCATGCATGATCATGGACAGTGGGCGGGTGGCGGTGACCCGCGGGTCCTTCTGCCGCAGGGAGCCGGCGGCGGCGTTGCGCGGGTTGGCGAACGGTTTGTCGCCGGCGGCGACCAGCGTGGCGTTGAGCTCGGCGAAGGCCGCCGTCGGGAAGAAGACCTCGCCGCGGACCTCCAGCAGCCCGGGCACGCTCCCGCCGCGCAGCCGGCCCGGCACCGCCGCGAGGGTCCGGATGTTCGGGGTGACGTCCTCCCCGGTCCGCCCGTCGCCGCGGGTGGCCGCGCGCACCAGGTAGCCGTCCTCGTAGACCAGGTCGACCGCGAGACCGTCGATCTTCAGCTCGCACAGCCAGGCGTCCACCTCGGCCTCCCGGGTGACGCGGGCGGCCCACGCCTCGAACTCCACCTCCGTGAAGACGTTGTCCAGCGAGAGCAGCCGCTCCAGATGCTCCACCGGGGTGAACAGGGTCGAGATGGCGCCGGCGACCTTCTGGGTAGGTGAGTCCGGCGTGCGCAGCCCCGGGCAACGGGTCTCGATCTCCGTCAGCTCGGCCATGAGCCGGTCGTACTCGGCGTCGGAGACGGTCGGGGAGTCCAGAACGTAGTACCGGAAGGCGTGTTCGCCCAACTCCCGGGCCAGCTCCGCCGCCCGCGCCCGCGTCCGCGCCGGGATCTCGTCGACCGCGACGCCCGGCGCCGACAGCTCGGCGTCGCCGCCGGCGGGGAGCTCACCGTCGGGCCGGGGCTCGGGCCCGCTCCCCGGCGTCACGCTCCGGGAAGCGTCCGGGGAGCCGCCCGCGTCCGGGGGAGCATCCACCGTTGCCTCGGCCGCCGGCGCGCCGGCCACGCCCGGGGGGGCCTCCGGACTCGAGATGTCGAGCGGGCTCATACCGAGCCGTCCGCCAGCGCCCGGCCCGCCTTGCGGCAGCGCCGCAGCGCCGCCCTGGCATAGGCGGGTGTCGCACCCGCGAGACCACAGGTGGGAGTCACCACGACCACCTCCCGAAGCTGCTCCGGGGCGAACCCCAGCCGCCGCCACATCGACCGGACGGGCTCGACAGTACGACGGGCGTCCGACAGGTCCGACACGTCCGACAGGTCCGCGCCCCGCGCCGGCACCACCCCGAGCATCAGCGCGACCCCGGCCTCGACCGCCTCGCCGACGGCGTCGTCGTCGGCGGGCGTCAGCAGGGTCGCGTCCACGCTGGCGAAGGCGGCCTTCGCCTGCCGCAGCAGTCCCAGCGGCGGCGCGGACGCGCAGCAGTGCACCCCGGTGGGCACCCCGGTGGCGGCCAGCAGCGTCCGCAGCCGGTCGACGACGACGCCCTCCTCCACCGCGGGGAGCACCCCGAAACCGCTGGGTGTGCGGACCTCACCGGCGAGCACCGCCGGCAGGCAGGGCTCGTCGACCTGCACGATCAGGCGGACGCCGGGCACGGCCAGGGCGATGCCGGCGAGGTGGGCGGCGAGTCCCTGGGCCAGGGCCTCGGCGATGTCCCGGCTGGCGCCGGCGTCCTTGAGGGCCTTGTGCCCGCGGGGCAGCTCGACGGTGGCGGCGAGCGTCCACGGGCCGGCGACGGCGACCTTCAGCGGCCCGGTGTAGCCGGCGGCGACCTCACCCAGCGCGTCGAGATCGCGGGCGAGCAGGTCCCGGGTGCGGCGCAGGTCCATTCCGGGACGCGGTACCAGCCGCCACCCGGACGGTTGCAGGTCGACCGGCATGTCCGCGAGCAGACCCGCCGAACGGCCGATCATGTCGGCGCCGGGGCCGCGGGCCGGCAGCTCGGGCAGGTGCGGCAGGTCGGGCAGCTCGTCGAAGACCAGCCGGCACGCCTCGACCGGGTCGGTCCCCGGCAGCGACCCGACGCCGGTCGCCGCCCCCGGCTCCCACAGGCGGCCGGCGGCGGGCGCCGTCGCGGGCACAGCGGCGGGCGCGCCGGGGGGCACGGCGGTGGATGCGTCGGCGGGTGCGATGTCAGGCATGGTGGTGAATGGTGTCACGGGCTCATCACCGTCATCGGAATCGCCGTCCGTGGGAAACAGGTGTCAAAGCAGGTGCCGAAGCAGGTGCCAAGGAGCAGGTGCCAAGGAGCGGGCAGAGGAGCGGGGAAAGGCCGGCCGGGGCCCCGCGGTACCCGCGCCCCGCGGTACCCGGGCCTCCCGTCAGCGCCCGAGCCGGAGGACATGGCCGCCGCCGAGGACACGGTCTCCGTCGTAGAGGACGACGGCCTGGCCGGGGGCGGTGCCGCGCAGCGGCTCGTCCAGGGCCACGCGCAGCTCGTCGCCGACGCCCTCGGCGGTGGCGGGCACCGCCTGCCCGTGCGCCCGGACCTGCGCCGCGCAGACCACCGGCCCCTCGTACGGCCAGACCGCCCGGTCGGCCACCAGGTGGGAGACGTCGAGCGCCTCGGCCGGGCCGACCGTCACCGTCCGGGTCACCGGGGAGACGTCCAGGACGTAGCGGGGCCTGCCGTCGGGCGCGGGCCGGCCCAGGCGCAGGCCGCGGCGCTGGCCGATCGTGAACGCGAAGGCCCCCTCGTGCTCCCCCAGTGTCTCGCCGGTGGCGGCGTCCACCACCGGCCCGGGCTGGGAGCCGAGCCGGTCGCGCAGCCAGCGGCCGGTGTCGCCGTCGGCGATGAAGCAGATGTCGTGGCTGTCGGGCTTGTCCGCGACCGCGAGGCCACGGCGGGCCGCCTCGGCGCGGACCTCGGTCTTCGTCGTGTCCCCCAGCGGGAAGATCGCGTGGGCGAGCTGGTCGGGGCGCAGCGTCCCCAGCACGTAGGACTGGTCCTTGCCCGGGTCGACCGAGCGGCGCAGCACCGCCCCGGAAAGCCGCGCGTGATGGCCGGTGACCACCGCGTCGAAGCCCAGGGCCAGCGCCCGCTCCAGCACCGCCGCGAACTTGATCCGCTCGTTGCAGCGCACGCACGGGTTGGGCGTCCGGCCGGCCTCGTAGGCGGCGACGAACTCGTCGATGACGTCGTGCTCGAAGCGGTCGGCGAGATCCCACACGTAGAAGGGGATGCCGATGATGTCGGCGGCGCGGCGGGCGTCCCGGGCGTCCTCGATCGTGCAGCAGCCGCGGGCGCCGGTGCGGTGCGACTCGGGCGACTTCGCCAGGGCCAGGTGCACGCCTGTCACGTCATGGCCGGCGTCCGCCGCGCGGGCCGCCGCCACCGCCGAGTCGACACCCCCGGACATCGCCGCGAGCACACGCATCCGGCTCACCCCCCGGACAGCCCGGACAGCCCGGACAGCCCGGCGAGCGCCCCCGCCCGGCGCGCCCGGCCGACCACCGGCATGATCACACGGACCAGGGCATCGACGTCCGCCGCGGTGGACGTCCGCCCCAGCGAGAAGCGCAGCGAGCCGCGGGCGCGGGCCTCGTCGACGCCCATGGCGAGCAGCACGTGGGACGGCTGGGCCACCCCCGCGGAGCAGGCCGACCCCGTCGAGCACTCGATCCCGTGGGCGTCGAGCAGCAGCAGCAGCGAGTCGCCCTCGCAGCCAGGGAAGGTCAGATGGGCGATGCCGGGCAGACGGCCGGGACCGGAGGGCGCTCCGTTGGCCACCGCGCCCGGCACCGCGGCGAGCACCCGGGCGACCAGGTCGTCCCGCAGGGCGGCCAGCCGTACCGCCTCGACCGGCTGCTCGGCGACCGCCGCCGACGCCGCCGCCGCGAAGGCGGCCACCCCCGGGGTGTCCAGGGTGCCGGAGCGGACGTCGCGCTCCTGCCCGCCGCCGTGCGTCAGCGGCGCCAGCGTCAGGCCGCGGCGTACCAGCAGCGCGCCCATGCCGATCGGGCCGCCGAGCTTGTGCGCGCTGACCGTCAGCGCGTCCGCGCCGCTGTCCTCGAACGACACCGGGATCGACCCGACGGCCTGGACGGCGTCGGTATGGAACACGATTCCGTAACGGTGCGCGATCGCGGCGAGCTCCGCGACCGGTGAGACCGTCCCGACCTCGTTGTTCGCCCACATCACGCTGATCAGGGCGACGCTGTCGGGGTCACGCGCGATCGCCGCGGCGAGGACCTCGGGGCGCACCATCCCGGTGGCGTCCACCGGCAGCAGCTCGACCTGGGCGTCCTGCGCCTCGGCGAGCCAGATCACGGTGTCGAGGATGGCCCGGTGCTCGACCGCGCTGACGAGCACCCGGTGCCGGCGCGGCTCGGCGGCCCGGCGGGCCCAGTACAGCCCCTTGATGGCCAGGTTGTCGCTCTCGGTGCCGCCGGCGGTGAAGACCACCTCGGACGGGCGGGCGCGCAGCGCGGCGGCGAGCGCCTCACGCGATTCTTCAACCACCCTGCGTGCACGACGGCCGCTGGCGTGCAGCGACGACGCGTTCCCGCCGTCCGCGAGCGCCGCATTGTAGGCGGCCACGGCCTCCGGACGCATCGGCGTGGTCGCCGCATGGTCGAGGTAGGTCACACCACCGAGGATATCCGCGCCCGCCGGCGATACCCGCCCGACGCCCACAGTCCGCAACCCGACGCCCCAACCGCCGACGACCGGCCAACGGCGGCGGGCTGGACCGGACCATCACCCTCCGAATATCACCGCCGGCCCGCCAAGCACATCTGGCAAAGCGCGGTATCCGATCAGAGACGGTCGCACACAGTCTCAGATCATGGCTTCCACCTGTGGCTTTCTAGTGTAAGTACGTTTCATGTAATTGTGGTTACACTAGAATCCAGCCTTTGGAGGCGCCTTGGACGCCGGGATGGGTGGTGCAGGTGGAGCGGCCGGTGGACATGTTCGACCGGGAGGAGGAGTGGGCGGCGCTCGCGCGCTTCTGCGAGGACCCGACGCCGGGCGCGACGCTGGGCGTGGTCACCGGCCGCCGGCGGCAGGGGAAGTCGTTCCTGCTCGAGGCGGCGTGCGAGCAGACCGGTGGCCTGTACCACCAGGCGCTCGAAGGGACCGCTGTGGACTCGCTGCGGCTGTTCGGCGCGCGCTTCGCCGAGCACGTCGGCGCCGCGGCGCCGCTGGCGTTCGGTTCCTGGGCCGAGGCGGTCGACGCCGTGCTGGGGCTGGGCCGGCAGGCTCCGACCACCGTCGTCATCGACGAGTTCCCCTATCTGATCAAGGCTTCGCCACAGCTGCCCTCGGTGGTCCAGGCGGCGTTCGGCCCGCGCCGTCCCGAACGGACCGGCTCGCGAACACGGCTGATCCTGTGCGGATCCGCGCTCACGGTCATGGGCCGTCTGCTCGCCGGCTCGGCGCCGCTGCGCGGCCGGGCGGCGCTGGAGCTGGTCGTGCCCTCGCTGGACTTCCGGCTGGCCCGGGAGTTCTGGGGCATCGACGACCACCGGCTCGCGGCGCAGGTACACGCCGTCGTGGGCGGGACGCCGGCCTACCGGGACTTCGCTCGCGGGGACGGCCCGCGCGGCATCGACGACTTCGACGCCTGGGTGGTCAGAACGGTCCTCAACCGCAACTCGCCGCTGTTCCGCGAGGCGCGCTACCTGCTCGCGGAGGAGCCGGACCTGCGTGACCCCGGCCTGTACAGCTCGGTACTGGCGGCCGTGGCCACCGGCGCTGTCACCCGCGGCGCGATCGCGAACGCGGTCGGCCGGCCGACGGGCGACCTCGCGCACCCGCTGACCGTGCTGACCGACGCCGGCTTCCTGGTCAAGGCGGACGACCTGCTGCGCGACCGGCGTCCGGTGTGGCGGATCGCCGAGCCGCTGATCGCCTTCTACCACGCCGTCATGCGGCCGGTCTTCGGCCGGCTCGAGGCGCGTGGACAGGCGGCCAGGACCTGGCCGGGCCGGCGCGCCACGTTCGCCTCCCAGATCCTCGGGCCCGACTTCGAGGAGATCTGCCGGACCTGGGTGGCGCTGTACGCCGGCCCGGCGGCTCTCGGCACCGACGACCTCGGCGACATAGGCGACATCGGCCACGGCACCATCCACGACCGCGAACAGCGGGCGGCGATGGAGCTCGACGTCGTCGCGCTCGGCCCGGCCGACGGCGAGCGCCGCCGGCTCGTCGCCGTCGGCGAGGCCAAATGGGGCGTCGAGCTGGGCCTCGAGCATCTGAACAGGCTGCGACGCGCCCGCACGCTCATCGAACGGACGGGCAACCTGGACGTGACCGGCACCCGCCTCCTGCTGTTCTCCGCCACCGGCTTCACCGACGACCTGCGCGCCGCCGCAGCCCGCGCCCCCGACATCGTCCTCATAGACCTCCACCGCCTGTACGAAGGCGGGTGAGCCAGCAGAGGCCGCCGTTCACTCGACTGGCTCGATCCGCAGGCCGGTGATCCGGGCGAGGTTGTCGAAGTCGCGATCGGCATGCAGCAGACCCGCGTCGGCTCTGATGGCCGCCTGCGCGATGAGGCAGTCGGTGAGCACCCGGACCGTCACCCCGCTGTGCCGGGCGGATCGGTACAAGGCCGCGGCGTTCTCGTAATCGCCGGAATCATGCAGAGGAAGGATGGGTAGGGACGCGAGCAACGCCAGCAGCTCACGCTGGTGTTCGTGGGAACGGGCGCCTGCGAACACCTCAAAACGGACGATCTCCGTCGTCACCAGGTAGGCGTCCTCGTCGATCAGATCGCGTAGCCGCCGATGGACCGGTGACTTGCTCCCACGGAGCAGCTCGATCCACGCGGAAGTATCGACGAGAATCACCGGTCGTCACGGGAAACGCTGTCGAGACTCGACACGAAACCCGGGCGGAGCTCGCTCAGGTCCGCGTCCCAGCCCGTGCCTTCCAGGGCCAGGGCCCGGCGCCGGAAGTCGGCCCGGCCGACGAGATGCCGCAAGGCCAGATCGACGATTTCACGCCGGGTGTTCACTCCGAAGACGCGCATGGCCTCCTCGATCAACTCGTCGTCGACGACGATGTTGGTCCGCACATCAGCCATGGTCATCAACATACACACCTCTGTGTATGTTGCTTGTCAGCAGATCCAAGAGTGACAGTACGTGACACCATGGATCGCGACAAGTCCGATACATCCGGTCAGAAGTGATAGCTCGGTGGTCTGCTGGAGGCCGGTGGGCTGACGGGCTGGCAGGTCAGAAGTCGCCGGCGCGGCTGCGGAAGTCCCGGAGGATGTCGACGAGCGGGCCGACCTGCTCGGGTGGGAAGCCCGGGCTGGCGAACAGACGGCGGTTGAGCTCGACGGTGGCCGTGGTCGCCACCTCCCGGCCGGCCGCGGTGATCTCGGCCAGGGTGGTGCGCCGGTCCGTGGGGTGCGGGATGCGGCGGACCAGGCCCTGCGAGGACAGCCGGTCGACCGCGCTGGTCACGCTCGTCGGATGCACCTGCAGACGGTTGCCGACCTTGCTCATCGGCAGTGAGCCGGCCCGGCTGAACAGCAGCAGCACGAGCAGCTCGTAGCGGGCGAAGGTCAGCTCGAAGGGGCGCAGCACCTCGTCCGCCCGGGCCAGGATGATCTGCTGGGCGCGCATCACGGACGTGACGGCCGCCATGCCGTCAGCCGCTTCGGCCCAGCCGTGCGCTGTCCACTGCTTGCGCGCCTCCTCGATGGGGTCGAACGGCAGGGGTTTGGGAAAGGACACGGTCGGACGGCTCCTCCACGACGTGGCCGGTCGGCCGGGAACAACACGGGCCTCGTTTCCCGTGCCGCCGCGGGTCCATGGGGCCGCCGTGGGCTCTGGGAAACGTGGGCCTCCCGGACCTGTCGGAAACCTGCCACCTCCGGGGCCCCACCGGATCCGGCGGGACCCCGGACGCGAGCGAATCACGACCGCGCGGCCCTGGCCAGCCAGGGCCGCTGGGAAACTAGGCTGCTTCAGACATTACGACGGTACCGGCCACCGACTTCGAAGAAAGCGTCGCTGATCTGGCCGAGCGAGCAGTGCCGGACGGCCTCCATGAGGACGTCGAAGACGTTCTCGCCGGCCGCCGCGGCCTCGCGCAGCCGGCGCAGCGCCTCGGGGGCCTCCTCGGCGTGCCGGGCCTGGAAGTCGGCGAGGCGCTCGAGCTGCGAGACCTTCTCCTCCTCCGTGGCTCGGGCGAGCTCGATGGGGCCCTGCACGCTGTCCTCCGCGTCGGGGTCGAGGAACGTGTTCACCCCGATGATCGGCAGGCTGCCGTCGTGCTTGCGCTGCTCGTAGAGCATGGACTCGTCCTGGATACGGCCGCGCTGGTAGCCGGTCTCCATCGCGCCGAGCACACCGCCGCGCTCGGAGATCCGCTCGAACTCGGCGAGGACGGCCTCCTCCACGAGGTCGGTGAGCTCCTCGACGATGTGGGAGCCCTGGAGCGGGTTCTCGTTGCCGGTCAGCCCCCACTCCTTGTCAATGATCATCTGGATGGCCAGCGCCCGGCGGACGGAGTGCTCGGTCGGGGTGGTCACCGCCTCATCGTAGGCGTTGGTGTGCAGGCTGTTGCAGTTGTCGTAGATGGCGCACAGGGCCTGCAGTGTCGTGCGGATGTCGTTGAAGTCCATCTCCTGCGCGTGCAGGGAACGGCCGGAGGTCTGGACGTGGTACTTGAGCTTCTGCGACCGCTCGGCGGCACCGTAGCGCTCACGCAGAGCGACCGCCCAGATCCGCCGGGCTACCCGGCCGATGACACTGTACTCCGCGTCCAGACCGTTGGAGAAGAAGAACGACAGGTTCGGCGCGAAGTCGTTGATGTCCATGCCGCGGGCGAGGTACGCCTCGACGTAGGTGAAGCCGTTGGCCAGGGTGAAGGCGACCTGGCTGATCGGGTTCGCCCCGGCCTCCGCGATGTGGTAGCCGGAGATCGACACGGAGTAGAAGTTGCGGACGCTGTGGCCGATGAACCATTCCTGCACGTCGGCCATGCAGCGCAGGGCGAACTCGGTGGAGAAGATGCAGGTGTTCTGCCCCTGGTCCTCCTTGAGGATGTCGGCCTGCACGGTGCCGCGCACGGTCGACAGCGCCCTGGCCCGCACCTCGGCGGCCTCGGCCGGGGTGGGCTCGCGGCCCTCGGTGGCGGCGGACCGCTCCAGCTGCTGGTCGATGGCGACATTGAGGAACATCGCGAGGATCGCGGGAGCCGGCCCGTTGATCGTCATGGAGACGCTCGTCGTCGGCGAGCACAGGTCGAAGCCGGCGTAGAGCTCCTTCATGTCGTCCAGGGTCGCGATCGAGACCCCGGACGTGCCGATCTTGCCGTAGATGTCGGGGCGGGGCGCCGGGTCCCGGCCGTAGAGCGTGACCGAGTCGAACGCCGTGGACAGCCGGGTGGCCTCCGAGCCCCGGGAGAGGTAGTGGAACCGCCGGTTGGTGCGGAACGGGTCGCCCTCACCGGCGAACATCCGCGCCGGCGCCTCGCCGACCCGCTTGAACGGGAACACCCCGGCGGTGAACGGGAACCGGCCGGGCAGGTTCTCCGCGCGCAGGAAGCGCACGAGATCACCGTCGTCGCCGGTGCGGGGCAGCGCCACCCGGGGTATCGAGGTGCCCGACAGCGTCGTGCGGCGCAGCGGCGTGTGGATCTCCTTGCCGCGCACCGTGTAGACGAGCTCCTCGCCGGAGTACTCCGCCACCGTCGCCGGCCAGGCGTCCAGCTGCTCGCGCACGCTGGGATCCAGGCCCTTCTCGGCACCCTCGAGCAGGGCGTCGAGCCCCGCGTACCGGTCGCCGGCGGCGGCGAGCTCCTGGTGCGCGGTGCGCAGGTGCTGGCGCCGGCGGGCCGCCTCGACCTGCTCGGTGCTGTGCCGGTGGTAGGAGCGCACGGTCTCGGCGATCTCCGCCAGGTAGCGGACGCGGGACGCCGGGAGCACCCTCGTCAGCCCCGAGGACGCCTTGACCGACACCCGCGGCAGCGTACCGGCGGCCAGCGGCAGCCCCTTGGCCGCGAGCAACGAGATCAGGTGCTGGTAGAGCGCGGTGACCCCGTCGTCGTTGAACCGGGCCGCGCTCGTCCCGAACACCGGCATGTCCTCCCAGGAGGAGCCGAAGGCCTCCCGGTTGCGTACCAGCTGACGGCCGACGTCGCGGCGGGCGTCCTCGGCCCCGGGCCGCTCGAACTTGTTGATCGCCACCACGTCGGCGAAGTCCAGCATGTCGATCTTCTCAAGCTGGGACGCGGCGCCGTACTCGGGCGTCATCACGTACAGCGAGACGTCCACCAGGTCGACGATCCCGGTGTCGCCCTGGCCGATGCCCGGCGTCTCGACCACGACCAGGTCGTAGCCGGCGGCCTGGCAGGCCGCGATCACGTCGCCGATCCGTTCGGGCAGCTCGCTGCCGGCACCCCGGGTCGCCAGGGAGCGGAAGAAGATCGTGGACGGGCCGTCGCTGTCCCCGAGCACGTTCATCCGGATGCGGTCGCCGAGCAGTGCGCCGCCGGCGCGGCGGCGGGTCGGGTCCACCGCGATCACGGCGGCGCGCAGCTTGTCCTGTTGGTCGAGGCGCAGCCGGCGCAGCAGCTCGTCGGTCAGCGAGGACTTGCCGGATCCGCCCGTGCCCGTGATGCCCAGCACCGGGATTCCGGGCCGGGCCGCCTGGCGCACCTGGCGCGCGAGTTCGGGCGAGGCGCCGCCCTGCAACACGGTGATCGCCCGGGCGAGCGCGCCCTGGTCACCGGCTGCGATTGCCGGCACCGACGGCAGGTCGGCGGTCAGGTCGGTGTCGCACTCGGTGACAATGATGTTGATCATCCCTGGCAGCCCGAGCCGCTGCCCGTCCTGCGGCGAGAAGATCCGGGCGACCCCGCGGGAGTGCAGCAGGGCGATCTCGTCGGGGACGATGACACCCCCTCCCCCGCCGTACACCCGGATGTGGCCGGCGCCGCGCTCACGCAGCCGCTGGACCAGATAGCTGAAGTACTCGACGTGCCCGCCCTGGTAGGACGACAGTGCCACCGCCTGGGCGTCCTCCTGGATCGCGGCCGTGACCACCTCCTCCACACCGCGGTCGTGGCCGAGGTGGATCACTTCGACGCCCTGGGACTGCAGGATCCTGCGCATGATGTTGATCGCCGCGTCGTGGCCGTCGAACAGGGAGGCCACGGTGACGACCCGCACCGGATGCTGCGGGACGTGCAGGGGTGACTGACTGGCTACGCCCATCCTCGAAACCTCCGGACCAACGGCGGGCACACTTTCCCGTCCAATAGTTGGACGGGCAGATATTAGGATGCCCACACAATAGGCCGGGAGTCCAGACCCCGACATGATCGTTATTTTGCGAAGCCGTCCGGCCGGAGCAACAACGGAAGACGGCAAGAGGGCGTTCCAGCCAGGAAACACCCACAGAATCCACAACACCCACCGAGCGTCACCCACCGGACGCCGGGCCAGTGAGGCCGGGCCAGTATCGCCCGAAGCCGCACCCAGGGAACAGGGAACAGGATCGGACAGGGGCCCGAGCCGCCCGGACCCCTACCGCACCACCGGGCGTAGGGGCCCGTACCCGACGGGCGGTCCGCCAGGCCGTCCTCGGAACGGTTCCGGCTGGCGGCCGGCCGCCCACGCCAGGCGTACGGCGACGGCCGGACGTTCCTCGGGAGGGAGGGAACATCCGGCCGTCAGACGTCCGCGGAAGAACAGCGACCGGACGTCCGCGGACACGATGCCGCACAGCGGCGGCCCGGCTACCCCTTGCGCTTCTCGATCGCCTCGGTGAGCTGCGGGACGACGTTGAACAGGTCACCCACGATGCCGTAGTCGGCGAACTCGAAGATGGGCGCCTCCGGGTCCTTGTTGATCGCGACGATCGTCTTGGACGTCTGCATCCCGGCCCGGTGCTGGATCGCACCGGAGATGCCGACCGCGACGTAGAGCTGCGGCGACACGGTCTTGCCGGTCTGGCCGACCTGCTGCTGGTGGGGGTACCAGCCGGCGTCGGTCGCCGCCCGGGACGCGCCCACCGCGGCGCCGAGGCTGTCGGCCAGCTTCTCGACCAGCACGAAGTGCTCGGCGGCGCCGAGGCCACGGCCGCCGGAGACCACGATCTGCGCCTCGGTGAGGTCGGGACGGCCCGACTTGGCCTCGACCACCCGGTCGAGGATCTTCGCCGACTTCGCGGCGTCCGAGATCGTGATGTCGACGTTCTGCGTCACCGGGGTGGTCGGCGCGGCCTCGGGGGCGGTGGTGTTCGGCCGCACCACGAGGATCGGCGTCCCCTTGGTGACCTTCGAGGTGACGATCGTGGAGCCACCGAAGATGCCCTGGGTCGCGGTCAGGTCCGCCGCGACGGCGACCGCGTCCCAGAGCAGGCCGGACCCGGTCTTCGCGGCCGTGCGCGCGGCGGCCTCCCGCGCCTCCGCGGTGGCGGCCGTGAGGACCGCCGCGGGTGCGACGTCGGTCACCAGCTTGGCCAGCACCTCGGCCACCGGCGCCACCACATAGTCGACGACGTCGTCGGACTCGACGACGTACACCTTCGACGCCCCGTACTCCGCCAGGAAATCCTTGATCTTGGCGTACGTGCCGGGAGCGCCGAGGAAGACCGCGGACGCCTCGCCCAGTGACCGGGCGAGCGTCAGCAGCTCGGCAGTGACCTTCTTCGGCTCGCCGTCCGCGTGCTCGACGAGTACCAGAACCTCAGCCATTGGATAAGGACCCCTCAGATCAGCTTCTGCGCGACGAGGAACTCGGCGGCCTTCGTACCGCCGTCGCCCTCGTCCTTGACGATCGTCCCGGTCTGGCGGGGCGGCGCCGGCTGGGCGTCCACCACCGCCGACCCGGCGTTGGCGAGCCCGACCGTGGCGGGATCCAGGCCGGCGTCGGCGACGGACACGGTGGTCAGCGGCTTCTTCTTGGCCGCCATGATCCCCTTGAACGACGGGTAGCGCGGCTGGTTGATTTTCTCGACGACACCGACGACCGCCGGTATGGACGCTTCCACCAGAGCGTAGCCATTGTCGGCCTGGCGCTCGATACGAACGGTGCCCGCCCCCGGGTCGACGGTCACCTTGCGGGCCTGGGTGAGCTGCGGGAGCCCGAGCTGCTCGGCGAGCAGGGCCCCCAGCACACCGCCGCGGGCGTCGGAGGCCTCGGCGGCGGTGATGACGATGTCGGGCGACAGCGTGGAAATAACTTTCGCGAGCGCGGCGGACGTCTGCAGCGCGTCGGAGCCGGCCAGCTGCTCGTCGGTGATGTGCACGGCCTTGTCCGCACCCATCGACAGCGCCTTGCGGATGGTCTCGACGGCCTTCTGCGGGCCCAGGGTGACCACTGTCACCTCGCCACCATGGGCTTCCTTGATCTTCAGGGCCTCCTCGACACCGTACTCGTCCATCTCGTTTATGACGTTGTCCACACTTTTGCGATCGATCGTCCGGGTAACCGGGTCAAGCTTCTTCTCTGCCCAGGTGTCCGGCACCTGCTTGACAGTAACGACGATGTTCACCACGCCTCGAGGCCTCCGTAGCCACTTTTATCGGTCTGCTTGTTCCTGACATGGTCGCACCGGCAACGTTGTCACGCCCAATGATCGCCGGCGCGCTCCGAACCATGCCCCGTCCACGTTGCCACCGGAAGGCACCCGCGTGTGCATTCGGGCCGACTTCTGCACAGCCCCTTCCAGCACCGTGATCGGATCACTACTTTCTGTCCTGAGCCTCAAAAACACCATGCCGTCACGAAAAGTAATCATACGAGCCACGAGGGCACAATGAACAGAAAACCGGAACTGATCGGCTTCGTTCGGGATAATGACCCTGTATCGGACAAAGATGGATCCCGCCCGACACTGTTCGCACGTCTACTCGCCGAGATCTCGATCTCCGACACCCGCTTCGCCCGACAGGTCAACGAGCGCGCACGGCGACACCGCCGGATCGAGCTCGCGCTGGCACGGACCACAGTGGGCCACTGGCGCCGCGGCATGCGCCCCCGCGACCCCATGGTGGCCGAGCTCGCCGCCGCCGAGATGTCGGCGCTGGTGGGCTACCAGATCACCCCGACCGACCTCGGCTGGCGGGGTGAGACATTCCGCGGGGACGACTTCGGGCTCACCGTGGCCGAGCAGCCCGCGGGCACCCTTGGAACCATCGCCGGACTTTCAGGACGCGACATGCGCAGGCGAGATCTCTTGCAGGACGGAAGCGCGTTCGTAGCGAGCGCTTTCGCGGACTCGGTGCTGGCCAGCCTCACCGGCGTCGTCAGAACGGTCGACGACGCCGCCCCGG
>NZ_CAKKTM010000420.1:24039-35989 GCF_920888515.1 Protofrankia sp. CiP1_Cm_nod1
CCCC
The DNA here is from genome assembly GCF_920888515.1 of Protofrankia sp. CiP1_Cm_nod1. Classification (GTDB taxonomy): domain Bacteria; phylum Actinomycetota; class Actinomycetes; order Frankiales; family Frankiaceae; genus Protofrankia. The sequence continues at coordinate 24,044 of NZ_CAKKTM010000420.1, forward strand.
CGCCCCGACCGCAATGATGATCAGGGACATGACCGACACCTTCCGCAAACTCGACGCCCGCTACGGCAGCGGCGAGATCCGCGGACAGGTAGTCGCCTTCCTACACGACCGGGCCAGGACCGCGCTGGAGGCCCGGCACACCCCCGACCTCTTCGGCGCGCTGGCCGAGCTGACCCAGTTCAGCGGCTGGCTCGCCCAGGACTGCGACCGTCAGTCACTGGCACAACGCTACTATATACAGGCGCTCGGCCTCGCCGAACACGCCGGGGACGCCATGCTGGCCAGCCGGATCCTCTCCGTCATGAGCGACCAGGCCGGGTGCCTCGGGCAGCTCCGCCAGAGCCTCGCCCTGGCCAGGGCCGCCCTCGACCGCTCCCGCACCGTCGCGTCCGGCTCGGTACAGGTGATGCTGCACGACAGGCACGCCTGGGCCCTGGCCCGCAACGGCGACGAGGCCGGCTGCGGCAAGGCGCTGTCCGCCATGGACGCCGCGCTCGACCGGGCCGACGGCGGCGACGGCCCGGCGTGGTCCGCGCACTACAACGAAGCGGACATCGCCGAGTGCAAGGGCCACTGCTTCATGCTGCTCGGGCGGGCCCGGCGGGCCGAGCCCCTGCTGCTGGAGTCCCGCGCCCGGCAGCTCCCGTCCCGCACCCGCACCCGCAGCTACGCCGAGGCGGATCTCGCCCTGTCCTACCTGCGCCGGTCCGGCCCGGACGTCGAGGCCGCCCTGGACGCCGGACGCCGCGCGGTCGACCTGGCAAGCACCCTCGACTCCGTCCGGATCACCGAGAAACTGCGCGAACTCGACCGCGAACTGAGCCGACACGGCGGCATCGTCGCCGTCCGCGAGTGGCGCCAACACGCCGCCCCCCTGGTGGCCCGTCCCGACCGCCCCACCAAGGTGGCGGCGACAGCCGTCTCCGTCTGACCCGCCTCCCCCGCGCGGTCACCACCGGCCGTACGGCCAGCGCCCACCGCTTGACCGGCGCCGGCCGTACGGCCGGGCATCGCAGACGACCGCGTTCCGCGTGGCGACCGGGCCCGGTAGCGGGCCACGCGGGCGCGCGGCGGCATCCGGGCGCGTTACATCTCCATATTGTTCCTGCAATGCGTCATATACATCACACCTTTTGCTGTGCGTGGGGGGTCGTCGACACGTAGTGGTTACCAGTGCGTAAGGTCGGGTTTCATGGTCAGGCATGAGCCGGCGACGACGCCCCGCCACACCGCTGAGCCCCAGCGCACCGCTGAACCCCGCCGCGACGTCGAGGCTCGCCACGACGACGGGCCCCACCAGGGCGTCGAGGCCGACCCCACGTCCGACGATCAGAACACGCTGCTTGCCTGGGCGGTCTTCGGGGAGCGGACCGTGCCGGGGGTGTGGTTCGAGCGGTACTGGTTCAAACGGCATGAGGCGGCCTACGCCGCGTTCGCGCCCTTCACCACCGGGGCCGTGGTCGTCGAGGCGGGCTGCGGTGAGGGGTACGGCGCGGCGATGCTGGCGAGGTCGGCCTCCCGGGTCGTCGCGGTCGACGCCGACGCCGACGTCGTCGAGCACGTCCGGCGCGCCTATCCCGCCACCATCCCCGTCCGTGCCGATCTCCAGCGGCTGCCGTTCGCCGACGCCACCGCCGAGGTCATCGCGAACCTGCAGGTCATCGAGCATCTCCACGATCAGGAGGCGTTCCTGGCCGAGTGCGCCCGGGTGCTGCGCCCGGCTGGGACGCTGGTGCTGACGACCCCGAACCGGCTGACCTTCTCCCCGGGGCTCGACACCCCCGCGAATCCGTACCACACCCGGGAGCTGGCCCCGGACGAGCTCACGGCCCTCCTCGAGGAGCATTTCGTGGTCACCCGCCGGTGGGGCGTGTGGCACGCGCCACGGCTGCGGGCGTGGGAGCGCCGCAACGGCGCGATCGTGGACGCCCAGCTCGCCCGCCCCTACCCGCAGTGGTCCGCCGCGCTGGCCGAGCGGGTCCGCCGTACCGGCATCGACGACTTCGCCCTGCACCCGGACACCGCCGACACCCCGATCACCGCCAGCCTCGACCTGGCCGTGGTCGCCTACCGCCGGCCATGAGCCAGCCTGCCCGGACGCCGGCCGCGCCGGTCGGGACGTTCTGTCTGGTGCTGCACAGCCATCTGCCGTGGGTCGCGCACGCCGGCGCGTGGCCGGTCGGCGAGGAATGGCTGTACCAGGCGTGGACCGGCGCCTACCTGCCCCTGGTCGACCTGCTCGAACGCCTCGCCGACGCCGGCCACCACGACGTGCTCACCCTCGGTGTCACACCCGTGCTGGCCGCCATGCTGGACGACCCGTACTGCCTGTCCGAACTGGCCAGATGGACGGCGGACTGGCAGCTTCGGGCACAGGGCGCGCTGGTGGACGGCGTGCCCGGCGCGGGCTACGAGGGCGCGCTGGCCACCGCCGCCCGGCACGCCGTCGAGGGCCGCTGGCGGCACGGGGCGTCACCGCTGCTGCGCCGCCTGGCCGACGCCGGGGTCGTCGAACTGCTCGGCGGGCCGGCGTCCCATCCGGTGCTGCCGCTGCTGGACGAGCGGATCGTCCTGGCCCAGCTCGGCGCCGGCCTCGACGACGCGGCCCTGCGTCTCGGCACCCGGCCCGGCGGGATCTGGGCCCCGGAGTGCGCCTACCGGCCGGGGCTGGAACGCCACTACGCCGCCGCGGGCGTGACCCACTTCGTGGTGGACGGCCCGACCGTCGGCGGTGAGACCGCCGGCGCCTACGACGTCGCCGGCAGCGGGGTGCTGGCCTTCCCCCGCGACCTCGGCGTCTCCTATGAGGTGTGGTCGCCCACCGCCGGCTATCCCGGGGGCGGGTGGTACCGCGACTTCCACACCTTCGACCACGGCAGCGGCCTGCGGGTGGCCCGGGTGACCTCGGTGGACACGCCCCCCGGGCGCAAGGCGCCCTACGAGCCCGCCGCCGCCCGCCGGGCCGCCGCCGACGACGCCGCGCGCTTCGTCGGTGTGCTGCGGCGGCGGCTGACCGAGCTGGCCGAGGCCAGGGGCGGCCGCCGCGCGCTGGTCGTGTGCGCCTTCGACACCGAACTGTTCGGCCACCACTGGCACGAGGGGCCGGCGTTCCTGGAGGCGCTGCTCACGCTGCTGCCCGACGCCGGCATCCAGGTGACGACGCTGTCGCGGGCGGCCGCGGCCGGGCACGTCGAGGGCGCCCGCGACCTGCCGGCGGGCTCCTGGGGGCTCGGCAAGGACTTCCACGTCTGGGCGGACGTGACCGACCTGACCAAGCTCGCCGCCGAGGTGAACGGCCGGCTGGTCGAGGTCGTGACCGCCGCCGCCCACCCGGCCCGGCGTGACGACGTCCTCGACCAGCTGGCCCGGGAGGCGTTCCTCACCGGCGCCAGCGACTGGGCGTTCTGCGTCACCCACGACAGCGCCGCGGACTACGCCAGATCCCGGGCCTACACGCACGCGGGACGTTTCGACGCGCTGGCCGACGCCGTCCAGGCCGGCGACCGCCTCGCCGCCACCAGGCTCGCCCGCCACTACCACACCCTGGACCACCCCTTCCCAGCCCTGGACGCCCGCCAGCTCACCAGAGCCTGACCGGGCTGTGGAGCTGTAGAACGCGATGCGGACAGAAGCCCCCGCCCCTGATGATCAACCCAGCTCGACAACCATGGGCCTGAGCCGGTTACATGCCACCGCGGATCCACCGCGAGGGCTACTTGGACGAACCAGATCAACAGCCCTGGGGACGTAGAATCGGCGCATGAGCATCACGCTCGACCTGCCCGACGAGCTCGTCCGCCGCCTCACCGCCGAGGCCGAACGGCGTGGCACCCATGTCGTCGACGTCATCGCCGACCTCGCCGCCCAGCTCCCTCCGGCTGAGACCTCGGCCCGCCGCAGGCTCGCCTTCGTCGGCGTAGGCGCATCCCACTCGGGCATCACCCCTCGCATCGACGAGCTTCTGGCCGACGGCTTCGGGCGGGACTGACACCAGGGGTGCTGCTCGTCGACACCGGAGTCATCGTCGCGGCCGCGGACCGCAACGACCCCCACCACACCGCCTGCGCGCAGCTCCTCGAGCGAACAGACAGCCCGCTCGTCACCTCGCCCCTCGTGATCGCCGAAGCGGCCTATCTGATCAATCGCGAACTCGGCCCTACGGCGGAGCTTGCCCTCTACACCGCCATCATCGACGATGCCCTCACCGTCGAGACCCTCACCCATACCGACTGGACCCGCATCCGGGAACTCGCCGGTCGATACCGCGGCCTCCCACTCGGCGGCACCGATGCCAGCGTCATCGCTCTCAGCGAACGACTCGGAACAGACCAGGTAGCCACTCTCGACCACCGTCACTTCCGCGTCGTGCGCCCCGCCCACACCTCGGCTCTCACACTCCTGCCATGGAGATGCCTGCCGCTGTCACGCCGGCGGCGGGAAGTGCGCGGAAGCCGGCCGTACTGGCACCATGCGGTCGGCCGCGGTGCTGGGGTGTGGTTGGGCCCACTGTCGGATCCGCGTCCGACCCTGGTGGCCGCGGCGGCTGTCCCTACCGGCAACCTGTTGTCATGACCTCCCCGCATCCGGAGAGCGGTTCCGACCTGCCCGTGTTCCCTGGCGAACCGGAGCGGCCGGGGGCGAAGGGCCGCGCCACCGCCGTGATACCGCCACGCACCCTGACGATCTTTCTTTCCTGGGTGGTCGCCGGGACGCTCGTGATCATCACCGCGGGCCGGCTGCTCCATCTGGACGACGCGCTGAGCTGGCCGTACTCGGGGATCAACGCGTTCGCCCCGGTCGAGTACCTGCCCGCCTACATGGCGCTGGCGGCCGCCTTCGCGCTGCGGCGCAACCGGCTGCTGATCGTCTCACTGCTGGCCGTCATCGCCCATCTGGCCTTCACCGTGCCCGAGCTGTGGCCGGGGAAGCCCGAGGCCGTCCCCGCCGACGCGGCGAAGGTGCGGATCATGACGTCCAACCTGCTGTACACCAACGGCGACGCCGGGCGGCTCGGTGCCCAGATCACCCGCCTCCGGCCCGACATCGTCGTGCTGGAGGAGGTCACCCCGCTCACCCTGGACGCGGTGACGAAGTCCGGCGCGCTGGCCGGCTACGCCTACCGGGAGGCGCATCCCCGGCCGGATCCGTTCGGGGTGGCGGTGTTCTCCCGGTTCCCGCTCGTCCAGGCGGAGCTGCCGCTGGTCGGTGACCTGCCGTCGCTGCGCATGACGGTCCGGGTGGACGCCACCCGGCAGTTCCGGCTCTTCGCCGTCCACACGGTGTCACCGACGAGCCGCGAGTACGCCACCCGGTGGCGGCAGCAGCTCGACACCCTGCGGGCGGAGGCCGCCCTGGCCCGCGTCCCGGTGGTGCTCGCCGGTGACTTCAACGCCACCCGCGACCACCGGCCGTTCGCGCGCCTGCTCGACGAGCGGCTGCGGGACGCCCACGACGTGGCCCACGCCGGCTGGGCCCCGACCTGGAACGCCAACCATCTGGTGCTGCCACCGCTGCTGCGGATCGACCACGTGCTGGCGTCGCCGCGGTTCGCCGTCACCGGCTACCAGGTGGGCGACGAGATCGGCAGCGACCACCGGCCGCTCGTGGTCGACCTCGCCCTGCGCTGAGCCCCCGGCGTGCGCCAGCCCCCCGGCGTGCGGTGAAGCGTCCGGCCGGGCCGGGTCAGCCGGCGGCCGTCCAGACGGCGAGACCGGTGCCGCAGGACGCGCAGAAGTTCTCGGTCGGACGCGGCGGTGTCGCGCAGGTCAGGCAGTGCCGGCTGCCGGCCCGCACGGCGTAGATGCCCTCCAGGATCTTCCGGGGCTCGTCCTCGTGCAGCCACTCGTCGAAGTAGCGGGCACGCTCGACCGCGAGCGGGTGGGTTCCGGTGGCGCGGATCCGCAGCCGGTGCAACCAGGCGAGGGGGCTCTGCTCGACCATGTCGTCGAGCATCCGGGCCTGCTCGAGGAAGGCGTCGGGGTTCATCTGGTCCAGCCAGCGGGCCGCGCCGCCGGCGAGCTTCATCATCATCCGGACACACGGGCCGGGATCCTGGACGGCGAGCATGGCCGCCCGGTCGGCGGTCAGCTCCGCCTTGCGGGCCCAGGCCGCCAGGCCCGCGCCCAGCCCGAAGGATGCGGCGTTGCCGATGACGGCGCCCGCCCCGCGGGCCACCCCCGCGCCCATGGCGCCGCCGACGATGCGGGCCATCGTCCCGTAGAGGATGTGGCCGCACTTGACGTGGCCGAGCTCGTGCGCGATCACGGCCAGCAGCTCGTCGGTGTCCATGATGTCGAGCAGGTCGGTGAACAGCACCACGTAGGGGCGGGTGTGCCCGGCGGTGTAGGCGTCGACCGGGCCGCGCCGGACGTAGAGCTCGGGCTCCGGGACGTCCAGGATCGCGCACGCCTCGCGCAGGATCGCGTAGATCTCCGGGAGCTGGTTCGGCCCCACTTTCACGCTGGACGCCGTGTGCTCCACGTAGTGGCCGCGCTCCACGCCCCATTCGATGTATTTCGCCACCGCCCGGTCGAACCCGGGAATCCGCTGCAGCGTACGGGTGGCCCGCCGGTCGAGAGGATGCCGAAAGGCGTCGGGGTCGAGCCCCGGCAACCGGACACGCCCGCTTTTTTCTGGCCGGTCGGCAACCTGTCGGATCGTTTTGGTGAAATCCACCGGCAGCTTCCGGATGTTTACGATGTCGTCGGCTTCGGCCATCCTCAACCTCTCGGGACACCCGCTCGGGCTGCTGTTGTCGGCCACTTTGTCGACCGCCATGTCGACCGCCATGCCGGCTGATCGTCATATTGTCGATCGAAGCGGGACGTCAGACGACATAATAGAGCCCGCCGGAAGGCCGCGAAAGCCCCGCCCCCGGTGGTGACGAAGTCGACTTCCCGACATGATGTCGGCCGTCCTGTCGATCATTATGCCGATCGCCGGATCCGCCACCGGGCCGGCCGCCGGTCCGACGGTCACCAGGGCGGGTCACCCCTGACGGGGACGACCGGCCTCGGCGCGGGCCGCGACGACCTCGGCGGCGGCCGCGGCCGTCTTGCGGGCGATGTCGGCCAGGGCCGCCCGCTTCGCCTCGGCCGCCTGATAGTCCGCCATCCGGTTACGCACGACGCGGACGGGGACACCCACCGCGACCGACATCGGCGCGATGTCGGCGTTCACCACGGCGCCCGCGGCGACCACCGACCCCGAACCGACACGGCTCCCGCGCAGCACGGTGACCTTGGTGCCGATCCACACGTCCGCGCCGATCCGCACCGGGGACTTCACGATGCCCTGGTCCTTGATGGGCACGTGAATGTCGTCGAACACGTGGTCGAAATCTATGATGTACACATCGTCCGCGATCATTGATTTTGCGCCGATTTCGACGTCGAGATAACAGTTGATGGTGCCGTTCCGGCCGAGGACGCATTTGTCGCCGATACGCAGGTTCCCCTCGTGGCAACGGATCCGGCTGTTGTCGCCGAGGTGCACCCAGCGGCCCAGCACGATCCGCCCGTAACCGGGGCGCCCCTCGACGGCCACGTTCTTCCCGAGAAAAACGAAACCCTCCGTCACCACCTGCGGATATCGCAGCCGAAACAGCGCGAACCGCCAGTACCGGCGCAGGTAGAAAGGCGTCCAGGCCCGGTGGCGGGCGATCCAGCGCACCGTGGAGAACGTCAGGAAACGCCCCTGCCGGGGATCCCCGTACCGGCGGCGGCCGAGTATTCTCACAGACGCCCGTCCGGTGCCCGGACACCGGTGACGAGAGCATTGTAGAAAAGGCCCGCGGGCACCACCCGGGAAGCGTACCGGGCGTCGAAGGCGGCAAGGCGCTGCCAGGTCCGGTAGACGCGCATCCGGTAGCCGAAGCCGAGCTTCGGCTCGGCGACGGCGCACTCGAAGGTGCGCACCGGCCAGCCGAACCAGGCCGCGGTGAGCTCCTCCGTGCGCACCTTCACCTCGGCCGCGCCGGCCCGGCGCGCCATCGCGGCCAGCTCCGCCGGGACGAAGGTGTGCAGGTCCACCACGGACTCCAGGGCGTGCGCGGCGGAGCTGGCCGCGAGCTCCCCGGCCGGCCGGGCCCAGCCGCGCAGCATCGGCAGCCTGGTCGCCCGGGTGGTCGCCCACCAGGTCGCCCGCGACAGCCGGCGGGCCACCACGTCGCCGTAGCGGGTCGGCTCCCCCGCGAACACGAACCGCCCACCCGGCCGCAGCACCCGCAGCACCTCCCGCAGCGCCCGCTCGACGTCCGGGATGTGGTGCAGGACGGCGTGCCCCACCACCAGGTCGAAACTCGCGTCCGGGTACGGGACGGACTCGGCGTCGGCGACCCGGCCCGCCACCGTCAGGCCCAGGCTCGCGGCGTTGCGGGTGGCGGTGGCGACCATCCCGGGGCTGATGTCGCTGACGTGCGCCCCGTCGCGGGCGACCACCCCGGCCTGCACCAGGTTGAGCAGGAAGAACCCGGTGCCCGCGCCGATCTCCAGGGCGTTCGGGTAGGGCCAGCCGGCCCTACCCGCGATGGTGACGAACCTGTCCCGGGCGTAGTCGATACAGCGGTCGTCGAACGAGATCGACCACTTGGCGTCGTAGGAGCCGGCCTCGGCGTCGTGGTAGATGATGTTCGCCTGTTTGGGGTCGCTCCACGCCGCCTGGATCTCGGACGCCGACGGCCCGGCCGCCCGGCCCGCCCCAGCCGCCCCAGGCGCCTGGTCCGTCCCACCCGCCTGGTCCGCCCGGGCCACGTCCTTGGCGTCGTCCTTGGCGTCGTCCATGGTGTTCAGCGGCCGACGAAGTCAGCCTTGCCGGGACCGCGCTCGACGAAGGCGTCCATGCCGATGCGCCTGTCCTGCGTGCCGAACAGGCCGGCGAACAGCGCCGTCTCCAGCCGCAGCCCCTCGGACAGCCCGCCGTCCAGGCCGTCGTCGATCGCCCGCTTGGCCGCCCGCAGCGCGACCGCCGGCCCGTCGACGAACCGGGCGACGAGGGAGCGCGCCTCGGTGTAGACGTCGTCGGGGGCGACCACCCGGTCGGCGAGGCCGATCTCCTTGGCCTCGGTGGCCCGGACCTGCCGGCCGGTGAAGATCAGATCCTTGGCCTTCGCCACCCCGACCAGGCGCGGCAGCCGCTGCGTCCCGCCCGCGCCCGGGATGATGCCGAGCAGGATCTCGGGCTGCCCCGCCTTGACGTTGTCCCCGAAGACCCGGAAGTCGGCGGTCAGGGCGAGCTCCAGGCCGCCGCCGAGGGCGTAGCCGGTCACCGCGGCCACCACCGGCTTCGGGATCCGGGCCACCGCCTCAAACGTGGTGGTCAGGTCAGTCACCCACGTCAGGATCTCCGCGGGGTCCAGCGGAGCCATCTCCTTGACGTCGGCCCCGGCCGCGAACACCTTCGGGCCGCCGTAGATGATGACCGCCCGCACGTCCGCCCGTCTGGTCGCCTCGTCGGCCGCCGCGCGCAGCCCGGCGGTGACCTCGCTGTTGATGACGTTCATCGGGGGCCGATCCAGCCTGATCGTGCCAATACCGCCGTCGACGTCGAACCCCACGACCGCCACCGACCGACCTCCTCGATCATTCCCGGCTCCCGGCGGCGTACGGCACGTCCGTCGCCCCGCCGTTGGCCGACCGTCATCCGCTGATACCCGTGCCGGGCCCGTGACGTCCCGACGGCGCCCCTGATTCAGGCAGCCTAAGCCCTGGCGACTCGATCTTCACGGATACGCGGCGATTACGTTCCCGACACCTTTTGGCGGCGGCGGCGCGTCCGGTGGCCATGACGGCCCGGCCCCCGTCATCGGATGATGATCCGATCCTGCCGGACCGGGCGGTGTCGCTCCTGCTCCGGATGATCCAGCCATGCCGCCCCAGCCTCGCTGGCCCGGCGCCCGCGGCCGGCGGCCCGGCCCCGGCGTCCGCGGTGCCGTTCACTCACAGTCGCCGCCCGTCGGCGGGAGTAACCGGACGGCAGTCACCGGAATCGGGCGCCGGTAACATGCCACGGCTACCGTCACGGAGGTGACGCCACGGTTCCACGTTCGTGACAACATCGACCAGTCCGGCGCCGATCAGCCCGGCGCCGACCGGCCCCGCCCTTCCCGGCCCGGCGTGCCCCGGCCCGGCACAGCCCGGCCCGGGCCCGTGCTGCCCGGGTCCCCCGAGCCGCTGGGGGTCCACTGGGACGGCCGGGGCGTCAACGTCGCGGTGGCGGCCCCGAGCGCGGACGCGGTCGAGATCTGCCTGTTCGACGCCCGGGGCCGGGAGAGCCGCCACCGGCTGCCCGAACGGAACGGCGGGATCTGGTACGGCTACCTGCCCGGAGCCGGACCGGGCCAGCGTTACGGGCTGCGGGCGCACGGGCCCTACGCCCCCGAACGCGGCCTGCGCCACAATCCGGCCAAACTGCTCGTCGACCCCTATGCGCGGATGCTGACCGGTTCCCTCGTCCCGAACCCCGCGATCCACGGTTTCGAGGAGGCCGACCCGTACGCGGCAGGCCCCGACGGGAACGACTCCGCACCCTTCGTCCCGATGTGCGTGGTGGTCGACGGCCGCCGCCGCCCGACCGGGAAGCGCCCGGCCATCCCCTGGCCCGAGACGGTCATCTACGAACTGCACGTGAAGGGGTTCACCCGGACGCATCCGGACGTCCCGCCGGCGCGGCGCGGCACCTACGCGGGCCTGGCCCACCCGGCGGTCATCGACCATCTGCGCGCGCTCGGCGTCACCGCGGTGGAGCTGCTCCCCGTCCACGCGCACGTCCCGGAGCCGGCGCTGTCCCAGCGCGGCCTGACCAACTACTGGGGCTACAACACCGTGGGCTTCTTCGCCCCGCACCCGGGCTACGCGGCCACGGACAACCCGGTGGCCGAGTTCCAGGAGATGGCGGGCGCGTTACACGCGGCCGGGATAGAGGTCATCCTCGACGTGGTGTTCAACCACACCGCCGAAGGCGACGAGCACGGCCCCACCCTGTCGCTGCGCGGCCTGGACAACGCGACCTACTACCGGGTGGACCCGGGCGACCCGCGCCGCTACCGGGACGTCACCGGCTGCGGCAACACGGTGAACACCGCATCCCCGCACGTGGTGAAGATGATCACGGACTCGCTGCGCTACTGGGTCACCGAGATGGGCGTGGACGGGTTCCGCTTCGACCTGGCGACGGCGCTCGCGCGCAGCCCCGACGGCTTCGACCCGGCGGCGCCGCTGCTGACCGCCATCCACGCCGACCCGCTGCTGTCCACCGTCAAGCTCATCGCCGAGCCCTGGGACGTCGGCTGGGGCGGCTACCAGGTGGGCGCGTTCCCGGCGCCATGGGCGGAGTGGAACGGCCGCTACCGGGACACCGTGCGCGCGGCATGGACCCGCGGCGCCTCCACCGTCGCCGACCTGGGCTACCGGATCACCGGCTCCAGCGATCTTTACTACCATTCGGGACGCCGGCCGTGGGCGTCGGTGAACTTCGTCACCGCGCACGACGGCTTCACCCTCGCCGACCTCGTCTCCTACGACCACAAGCACAACGAGGCCAACGGCGAGGACAACCGCGACGGCGACGACCACGGCAACTCGGCGAACTTCGGGGCGGAGGGCCCCAGCGACGACCCGGCCGTGCTGGCCTGCCGGCGGCTGGTCCGCCGCTCGCTGCTGGCGACCCTGCTGCTGTCGGCGGGGGTACCGATGCTGCTCGCCGGGGACGAGTCCGGCCGTTCCCAGGGCGGCAACAACAACGCCTACTGCCAGGACAACGCCATCTCGTGGCTGCGCTGGCCCACCCGCACCGCCCCCGCGCCGGACGGCCCCCTCCCCGACCGCCACTCCCCCGGCCGCGCCCGGCCCGCCGACACCCCCAGCGCGGACAGCCCGGCACCCGCCGACGGCCCGGCACCCGCGGACAGCCCGGCACCCGCCGACGGCCCAGCCGCACCCGACCCGGCCG
>NZ_CAKKTM010000421.1 GCF_920888515.1 Protofrankia sp. CiP1_Cm_nod1
AGCGCGGACAGCCCGGCACCCGCCGACGGCCCGGCACCCGCGGACAGCCCGGCACCCGCGGACAGCCCGGCACCCGCCGACGGCCCAGCCGCACCCGACCCGGCCGGGCCCGACCCGATGCTGCTGCCGCTGGTCAGCGGCCTGATCGCGCTGCGGCGCCGCTCCCCGACGCTGTGCCGGCGGACGTTCTTCCACGGCGGCCCCTCCACCACCGAGGCACTCGCGGACATCACCTGGTTCCGCCCGGACGGCGCGGTCATGTCGGACGCGGACTGGAACTCCCCGCACGTCCGCACCCTCGTCGCCCACCTGAGCGGAACAGCCCTCGGCTGGCACGCGCCGGACGGCACCGCGGCCACCGGCGACAGCTTCCTGCTCATCCTGCACCCGGACACCGACCCGGTGACCATCGTCCTGCCAGGCCAGCCATGGGCATCCACCTACACGCTGCTGCTCGACACCAGCGCGGACGACCTCGCCGGCTTCCCCGCCACCCTCGACACCCTGTCCCGGCCCCTCGACGCAGGCGAACACCTACCCGTCGCCGGCCGCGCCGTCCTCCTCCTACGCGCCACCGCATGAGCAAGCCAGATGAACATCAACGATAGACATCTCGGCGATGACCGACAGCGACGACTAGGATAATCAGCTCTTTGTCCTGGATGTCATACACAACGCGGTAGTCGCCGGTACGTACGCGCCATTCACCGCCGCCGCCGACCAGCTGCCGGGCGGCTGGCGGACGAGGGTCGTCGGCGAGCAGGTCGATCACAGCCTGCACGCGGCGTCGCGCGACGGGGTCGAGTTTGCGTAACCGGCGGAACGCGGCCGGAGCAATGGTGACCGTATATCTCATTCCAGGCCGAGATCGGCCTTCACCTCGTCCCAGGGAACGGGTGTCTGCCCGGTGGCTGCCATTTCCTCACGGGCTCGCTCGGCTTCGCGGATGTCAGCCATGTCCTCGGCCAAGGCGAGGATGCGGTCCAGGTCGTCGGCGTCGATGACGGCGGCGACCCGCCGCCCGCGACGGGAGAGATAGACCGGCTGGTGGTCGGCGCGGACCTGATCGATGATCGCAGCCAGGCTCTCCCGTGCCTCGGAGACGCTCATTTCAGGCGACACGGTCATAGATCGAACGTACAACAGGCCATCGCTCCGTACAAGCAAGGCGCCAGACGTACAGCCTGTGAACCCGATGAGATCGGCGGGGCTGGCATCCCGGCTGACGCGGTCGCGCGGTGCCATGCCGCGACGATGATCGAGATCAAGCGGATGCGCCCGCCATCCGCCCGAGGCCAGGCCACTCGACACTGATAAATATACTAATCGATCTTGAAATTAGCATGTTTGTTGAATTGTTGGCATGTCCCGCGGGACACACGGCACCTTCGCGTCTACCCGGAGGGGGGCACGGGCCGGTCGAGACGGGTCCAGAATGCCGCCCGGCCAGCTCCGCTGCTGATCACATGGCCTTCGTCCCGCAGCGCGTTCAGCGCGATGCGGATCGTCTGGTCGCTGACTCCCGGCAGCGCCGTACGCACGTCGTCGAGACGGAAGCGGCGGGGAGCGTGCCACAGAATGTGGTCGCGAACCCTGCCCTGCTTGCTGATGCCCGAACGTCCAGCCGCCGCCCGGTCCGCGAAGATGGAGTAGGCGGTCGCGACGGTCGCCGAGAAGTACTCGAGCCAAGGCCACGGATCATGCTGGCTGCCATGCCACCCATGCGTGGACGCGAGAAGGGACGAATAGTATTCTTCGGCACTGTCGGAAATAATCTTCTCAAGGCTGATATATCGGCACATCTGGTAGCCACAGTCGAGCAGCAGCGCATTCGAGATGATACGTGCCACTCGGCCGTTGCCGTCCTCAAAGGGATGAATCACGAGAAAATCCAGCGCGAACAGGCCCACCAGCAGAACCGAATGGTGATCATTTTTGTTGCGCGCGATCGAGTAACGACTGGTCAGCTCGGCCAGAAAGTACTCGGTCTCGGACGCGGGTACCGGGACGAAACGCAGAGTCACCGTTCCGTCCGCGGCCCGGTCCACGACGAGGTTGTCCTGGGCCTTCAGCGCGCCCCCGCTCCCCTGGGTGCGCCGGAAGAGCAGGCGGTGGACATGCAGCAGAAGCCCCGGGTTGACCGGGGAGAAGTCCTCACGGTAGACGTAGTCGAGCGCGTCCCGGTAACCGGCGAGTTCCCGTTCGTCCCTGGTCCGCAGTCCGCCGACCTGGCCGCGGATGATCCGCTCGGCCCGTTCCGGACTGTCAACGGTCACGCCTTCGATCGCCGAGGATGCTGTCACACTCAGCACCCGAGCCCGGTCCGCGAGCTGGTCGAGCAGGCCGGGCATCTGGATGCGGAAGAGCTGCTCGGAACCGGCTCCACGATCGATGGCACTCAGGTGCTTGACAACTCGTGACGGAACATGATCAAGTAGCCGGTCAAGATCGGCAAAGCTACGCACGGAACCCTCCTCCCAGCCAACAAATATACTAATCGATCTTGGAATTAGCATGTTTGTTGGATTGTTGGCATGTTCCGCAGGGCGCGACGCGTGCGTAGGGCACCCGGATGAACGCATCGAGTGAACGAATGAGCAGGCCAGCGCGGCCCTGTGCCGGCCTGCTCGTCGGCTCCGGCGGCCGGAGCCGACGGAGCCGACGGAGATCGTTCAGTCGGGGTTCGCCACCAGGCCGAGTTCGGCCGGTGAGGCGAGCAGGGGGTGCCGTGGCAGCACCCGGACGGTGTAGCCGAAGGAACCCGTCCGCCGCAGCGGGATGGTGCCCTCGAAGCGCAGGCCACCGCCCTCGCCGGGGCCGACATGGGCCAGCGGCAGGGTGGCCGGGCCCAGCAGCCGGTCGGACTCGTCGATGCGCCCGTAGGACGCCTCGACCTCCACGTCCGCCAGCTCCAGACCACCGAGCTCGACCGTGGCACGGACCACCAGCGACTGGCCGACCTGCGGGGTGTCGCCGAGACCGGCCGAGTCGACGTTGACCACCCGCACCCCGGGCCAGGCCGCCCGGACCCGCTCCTTCCACGCCGCCAGGTCCCGGGCCCCGTGCGCGCCGTCCGCCGAGGCCGCCCGCGCCGAGGCGGCGGCGGGGACGTAGTAGCGCTCGACGTACTCGCGCACCATCCGGGTGGCGAGCACCTGCGGCCCGAGGGTCGACAGGGTGTGCTTGACCATCGACGTCCAGTCACGCGGCGGCGTGCCCACGCCGGCGACGTCGTAGAAACGCGCGGCGACCGCGTTCTCCAGCAGGTCGTAGAGGGCGGCCGACTCGATGGCGTCCCGGCGCTCGGGATCCTCCACGCCGTCCGCGGTGGGGATCGCCCAGCCGTTACGGCCGTCGAACATCTCGTCCCACCAGCCGTCCCGGATGGAGAGGTTGAGACAGCCGTTGAGCGCGGCCTTCATCCCCGAGGTGCCGCACGCCTCCAGCGGGCGCAGGGGGTTGTTCAGCCACACGTCCGACCCGGAGTAGAGGAAGCGTGCCATGCCGATGTCGTAGTCCGGCAGGAACACGATGCGGTGGCGGACCTCCGGGTTGTCGGAGAACTGCACGATCTGCTGGACGAGCTGCTTGCCGCCGTCGTCGGCCGGGTGCGCCTTGCCGGCGATGACCAGCTGGACCGGGCGCTGCGGGTGCAGCAGCAGCCGGGTCAGCCGCTCGGGGTCGCGCAGCATCAGGGTCAGCCGCTTGTAGGAGGGCACCCGGCGGGCGAACCCGATCGTGAGGATTCCCGGGTCGAACACGCCGTCGACCCAGTCCAGCTCGCCGGGGGCGGCGCCGCGCTGCAGCCAGGACGCCCGCAGCCGGCGGCGGACCTCGGCGACGAGGCGTTCCCGCAGCTCACGGCGGGTCGCCCAGACCGCCTCGTCGGAGATCTGGGAGATCTTGGCGAAGCCCTCGCCCCCGTCGTCGAGGGGGGACGGGCCAAGCTCCCGGTCGGCCAGTTCGATCACGTTCCGGGACACCCAGGTGGCCGCGTGAACACCGTTGGTGACCGAGCCGATCGCGACCTCGTCGGGGTCGAAGCCCGGCCACAGGCCGGCGAACATCTCCCGGCTGACGATCCCGTGCAGCCGGGAGACCCCGTTGGAGCGCTGGGCCAGCCGCAGGCCCATGTGCGCCATGTTGAACACGTTCGGGTCGGACTCGGCGCCGAGCTCGAGCACCCGCTCGACGGGCACACCGGGCCAGACGTTGTCCGCGCCGAAGTGGCGGGCCACCAGGTCGCGGGGGAACCGGTCGATCCCGGCCGGCACCGGGGTGTGGGTGGTGAACAGCGTCCCGGCCCGGGTCGCCTCCAACGCCTCGTCGAAGCTCAGGCCGGTCGCGGTCAGCTCCCGGATGCGCTCCAGGCCGAGGAAGCCGGCATGGCCCTCGTTGGTGTGGAACACCTCCGGCTCCGGGGCGCCGGACACCGCCGAGTAGGCCCGCAGCGCCCGCACCCCGCCGATGCCCAGCAGCATCTCCTGGAGCAGGCGGTGGTCGGTGCCGCCGCCGTAGAGCCGGTCGGTCACGCCCCGCTCGGCCGGCTGGTTGTCCTCGACGTCGGAGTCGAGCAGCAGCAGCGGCACCCGGCCGACCTGCGCCTTCCAGATCTGGGCGTGCAGGGTGCGCCCGTCGGGCAGCCCGAGCGTGATCTTCACGGGGTCGTCGGCGGCGTCGGTGAGCTGGGTCAGCGGCAGGCCGTGCGGGTCGATGCCGGGATAGCGTTCCTGCTGCCAGCCGTCCCGGGACAGCGACTGGACGAAGTAGCCGGCCCGGTAGAGCAGGCCCACCCCCACGATCGGCACGCCCAGGTCGCTGGCGGTCTTGAGATGGTCGCCGGCGAGGATGCCGAGGCCGCCGGAGTACTGCGGCAGCACCTCGGTGATGCCGAACTCCGGCGAGAAGTAGGCGATCGCGCGCGGGGCGTCGGGCAGCGACTGGTACCAGCGCGGCGCGGTCAGGTATTCGTGCAGGTCGTCAGCGGCGTCGTCAAGGCGGCGGACGAAGCGGCGGTCGGCTGCGAGGCTTTCGAGGCGCTCATGGTCGACCTCGCCGAGAAGGCGCACCGGATCTCCCTTGCAGGTGCGCCACAGCTCGGGATCGACCGACTCGAAGAGAT
Organism: Protofrankia sp. CiP1_Cm_nod1; assembly: GCF_920888515.1. Lineage (GTDB taxonomy): Bacteria > Actinomycetota > Actinomycetes > Frankiales > Frankiaceae > Protofrankia. The sequence goes on from NZ_CAKKTM010000421.1 coordinate 5,123, forward strand.
CCAGCGTCTCCGGGTGCCACGACCAGCGGAGGTTGAGGACGAGCTCCCCGAGCGGGTGAAGCTGCTCGGGGAGCTGCGCGCGGACGGTGAAGCGTCGAAGGGCTCTCACGAAATGGTCAGCCTAGACAGCTCGGACGGGCTTCTCCCACCGGGGGGCTCGCGACCGGAGGCGGATGATCCGGCCGGTGGCCTCATCAGTCGTCCGGGCCGGCTTGGGCGATCTTGCCTGCCAGGGCGGCCATCACGTCCGGATCCCGCAGCGTCGTGACGTCCCCGAGCTCGCGCCCCTCGGCGATGTCCCGCAGCAGCCGCCTCATGATCTTCCCGGACCGGGTCTTGGGCAGGTCGTCCGCCCAGATCACCCGCTTGGGCCGGGCGAGCTTGCCGATCCGGGTGGCGACGTGCTCGCGCAGCTCGGCGACGGTGGCGTCGTCGCCGAGCTGGTTGCCGGTGAGCGTGACAAAGGCCACGATGGCCTGGCCGGTGTGCTCGTCGGACTGGGCCACGACCGCGGCCTCCGCCACCGACTCGTGCGAGACGATCGCCGACTCGACCTCGGCGGTCGACAGCCGGTGCCCGGACACGTTGATCACGTCGTCGATCCGGCCGATGATCCAGAAGTAGCCGTCCGCGTCCAGCCTGGCGGCGTCGCCGACGACGTACACGTCCCGGCCGAACCGGGAGAAGTACGTCTGCACGTACCGCTCGTCGTCCCGGTAGAGGGTGCGCAGCATGGACGGCCACGGCTTGGTGATCACCAGGATGCCGGTGCCCTCGGTCACCGGTTTGCCGTCCTCGGACAGCAGGGCGGGGAAGATCCCCGGCAGCGGCGTGGTGGCCGAGCCCGGCTTGGTCGGCGTCACGCCGGGCAACGGGGAGATCAGGATGGCGCCGGTCTCGGTCTGCCACCAGGTGTCGACGATGGGGCAGCGGCCGCCGCCGATCACCTTGTGGTACCACAGCCACGCCTTGGGGTTGATCGGCTCCCCCACCGTGCCGAGCAGCCGCAGCGAGGAGAGGTCGTGCCGGCCCGGGTACTGCGGGCCCCACTTGATGCAGGTCCGGATGGCGGTCGGAGCGGTGTAGAAGATGGTGACCTTGAACTCTTCGATGATCTTCCACCAGATGTCCCGGTCGGGATAGTCCGGGGCACCCTCGAACATCACACTGGTCGCGCCGTTGGACAACGGCCCGTAGACGATGTAGGAGTGGCCGGTGATCCAGCCGACGTCCGCCGAGCACCAGTAGACGTCGGAGTCCGCGTCGAGGTCGAAGACCAGCCGGTGGGTGTACGTCGCCCCGGTCAGGTACCCCCCGGTGGTGTGCAGGATGCCCTTGGGCTTGGCCGTGGAACCGGAGCTGTACAGGATGAACAGCGGATGCTCGGCGTCCAGCGGCTCCGGCGGGCACACCGGGTCGGCCCGCTCGAGCAGCTCGTGGTACCAGACGTCCCGGCCCTCGCGGATCGGCGCCGCGATCCCGGTGGAACGGACCACCACGATGTGCTCCAAGGCCTTCAGATCGCCCAGCTCGGCGTCCACGGCCTCCTTGACAGGGGCGGTGCGGCCCTTGCGGCGGGCGCCGTCCACGGTGATCAGGACCTTGGCGTCGGAGACCTCCATCCGCTCGCGCACGGCGGACGGGGCGAAGCCACCGAAGACGACGTTGTGCACCGCGCCGATACGGGCGCAGGCCAGCATCGCCACCGCGACCTCGGGGATCATCGGGAGGAAGATCCCCACGACGTCACCCTTGCCGACCCCCAGCTCCTTGAGCCCGTTGGCCAGCCGCTGGGTGTCGGCCAGCAGGTCGGAGTAGGTCACCCGGCGGCGTTCGCCCTCCTCGCCGACCCAGTGGAAGGCGACCTTGTCCCCGCGGCCGGCGGCCACGTGCCGGTCCAGGCAGTTCGCCGAGACGTTGAGCCGGCCATCGCTGAACCAGCGGTAGAAGGGCGGGTTGCTGTCGTCCAGCGTGGTTGTGAACGGCGTGTCCCAGTCCAGCAGGGTGCGGGCCCGCTCCGCCCAGAAGGCCACCGGATCGGCGGCGGCCGCGGCGGCGTCGGAAGCCTGGTACCAGCGGGAGACGAAACCGGGCGGTGGGTCGAAACGCTCCACCGCCAGCAACTGGTCGAGTTCGCGCTCCAGGCTGAGCTCGTCGGTACCGACGCTGTCAGTACCGACAGCGTCCAGACCGGTACCGTCCGCCGTGCTGGTCACATGCCCTCCTGATGGTCCGGGGACCCTGATGATCCGGGGATGGTGCCGCCGGCAGCGCGGAAAAGAACACGATCACGCTACCTTTGGATCTCCGGAAGCGATGTCGTCTCGTTGTCGTCTCGCCCGCATTGGGTGTACCACGAAGTGCCGGCCGTATACAGCGGTCAGTACCCCGGCGCTTTCCAACAGTCGCGCCGCCCGTTACACGGTGTGAACCGGCACCCCGTCGGCCGGCAGTTCGCCCCGGCCGGCGCGCAGCAGGAAGAGGATCACGAGGAACGCGGCGAAAAATATTACCGCGCTCCACATGAACGCGGTCGTGTATCCCGCGATCAGGGCCTCGGCCTGGGCGGCCGGGCCGAACGCCGCCCCGCTCCGGCCGGAACCGGCGGCGGGATGATGTCCTCTTCGCCTCCCGCACGGTTGCGCGCGTGGTTTCCCGCACGCCGCCGACGGCCGGTGCCGCCTGTGCGTCAATACGGTGAAAAAGGTTCGATCATGTTTCCGCCGCGGCGCCGGCGTGCCGTGCATGCCCGGGAACATTCAGCGGCCCACTGTCATCAGCGGCAACAGGATGTCGTCGACCAGATGATGAATGAACGCATCGTCCAGGGCCTCACCGGTGATCAGGAGGCGGAAGAAGATCGCAGCGGGAACCAGCTCGTTGAAGACGCCGACGGCTGTCGGCGAACACGGCTCACCCCGGTCGACGGCCCGCTGCACGATGAGGGCGGCCAGACCACGCCCGTCCCCGAGCATCTGGGCCCGCAGCGCCGCCGCCAGGGCCGCGGAGTCGCGCATGGCCAGCACGACACCGGCCATCAGGGCGGCACCGCCGTCGGCCAGGCGCCTGACCTTCTGACGGATGATATCGATCATGTCGCCGCGCAGGCTGCCGGTGTCCGCGATGACGACGTCGTCGACCGCCTGGCGACGGATCGCCTCGACGACGAGCTCGTCCTTGCCCGCCCAGCGCCGGTAGATCGTCGCCTTGCTCGCCCGAGCCCGGGCCGCGACGGCGACCATGCTCATGCGCTCGTAGCCGACCTCGGTGAGCAGCTCGAGCGCGGCGTGCAGAATGGCCTGCTCACGGGCTTCGTCGCGGGGACGCCCACGTACGGCGCCACCCAGGCGTGCCGACACCGCCATGGTCGTGACCCCCTCCCGCCGCCGACCACGTTCCAAAACAGTACCGTACTGTTCCTGAATTAGGATTAACGTAACAGATGATTACAGATAGCAACGGACGCCTGGGCGGCGCGGGCCTGACAGCCCGCGGACGCACGAAAAGCGCCGCCGTGCGCGACAAGCGTGATCGTGACGTCTCCGGCCTGGCGCGCGGCCGGCTCAGCGGCCGGGGCCAGGCCCAGCCGCAGGCCCAGGCGCAGGCCCAGGCGCAGGTGCCGGTCCCGCGGCGGCGAGCCCGGCTTCGAGGATCTCGAGCAGTTCCTGCCCCCCGCGCAGGCCCGAGACGGTGGTGACCCGCAGGTTCGGGTGCGTCCACCGGTGCTCGTCCAGCTCGCCGTGGGCGGGGCGGACGGCGAGGTCCGCGGCGGCGAGCATGCCCGCGTCCAGCAGTGAGTCCCCCGCGGCGGCGAGCCTTGCCGGCGCGGCCCGGCGCATCACCTCGGCGAGGGCCGCCTGCTTGGTCAGCCCGGCCGGTACCAGGTAGACCTTGCGTCCCTGGACGGACAGGCCCCAGCCATCGGCCGCCAGGCCCGCCGCGAGGCCGGACAGGTCGGGGATGCCGTCACGCTCGTAGGCGACGAGGTAGACGAACAGGCCGTCGGCGACCCGGCTCACCCGGACCCAGCCGTCGGCGGCGAGCCGCTGCGCGATGGCCCACACCTCGGCGAGCGGGCGGGCACGGGTGGCGATCCGCTCCCGGATCCGGGCCGCCCAGGCCTCGTCCGGACGGCCGTCCACCAGCAGGTGGCCGCCGTTGGTCGTGATCGCGTACCGGGGGCGGACACCGAGATCGACCCGTTCGTACTGTGCCCGGGTACGGGTGGTGACCGGAACGAGGGTCGCCGCGGCGTGCAGCCTGGCGATCAGTTCGGCGGACGCGGCGGTGCAGAACGCGGCGGGCTCGCCGTCGATGTGCTCCACAGTGACCAGCTCGGGTTCGACCGCACCGGACGGGAGCCGGAAGGAACGCCTGCTGTAGATCAGCGTCTGGTCGAGATCACAGGCGACGACCCAGCGCGCGCCCGGCAGGGCCGCGGCCGGGGACGGCGCGGGCGTCCATGTGCTGATGGCCCGACTCTACGCCACGGGCCGGCCGACATGCCGCGCAATCACACGCATTGTCCGGACACGGGAACCGTCCGGACACGGGAACCGGACGGGCCGGGGCCTGTCCACAGCCCGCTCGGGTGGGTGGCAGTTGTCCACAGGCCGCCGCGCGCTGTTCCATCCGGCCGGCACGGCTGCGAGCCTGACAGACATGGCCCCGGACCCCGGCCAGCATCCCTGGCAGCAGCATCCCTGGCAGCAGGATTCCTGGCACCAGGATCCCTGGCGGCAGCATCCCCGGCAGCAGGATTCCTGGCGGCGGTATCCCTGGCAGCAGGCCGCCGACAGCCAGTGCGGCGTCATCGCCGTCCGCGCCGTCGTCGCCGCCGGCACGAGCCGCTCGACGATTCACTGGCAGGTGCGGACCGGACGCTGGCAGCGCCCCATGCCGGGTGTGCTCGTGACCCGCCCGCAGCCGCCCACCCGGATGCAGCTGCTGTGGTGCGCGGTCGAGTCCATCGGGCCGCACGCCGTCGTCGGCGGCGCCTCCGCGGCCGCCATGGGCGGCCTGCGCGGCTTCGACGACGAGCACATCACCATCGTCGTGCCGGCCGGGCGGCATCCCGCCCCGCGGCCGGGCGTCGTCGTTCACCACAGCGCCCGGCTGGGCCCCGACGCCGTGCACCCCCACCTGCGTCCACGACGGACCAGGCTGGCCCGCTCCGTCGTGGACATGGCCAACTGGGCGCAGCGGCCGGAAGCCGTGTACGACATCATCGCGTCCGCCGTCCAGCAACACCTGGTGACGGTCAGCGAGCTGCGTGCCACCATCAGGGCACGCGGGCCGATCCCCCGGAAAACCCTGATCCTTCAGGTGCTGGACAGCCTGCGCGATGGAACATCTCATGGCGACGAAACACCCTGTCACGACGGCCTGGTGAACAGCGCGCGGTCGGGCGTGCCGTCGGGCGGCTTGATGATCCCGACACACGAGTACGGCAGGTCGGCCCTCTCCTCGACGGGCACGCCCTTGGCCTCGCACAGGGACAGGACATGAGGCAGCTCCGCCAGCCGCTCGGGGGTGACGACGACCTTCCAGGGCACCCGGCGCAACAGCACCCTGGTGGTCTCGCCGACCCCGGGCTTGACCAGGCCGATGTTGTCGATCCCGTACTCCTTCGCCAGCGTCTCGACCGCCTGCCAGCCGGCCCAGGTCGGGGTGCGCTCCGCCGGCCGCGAGACGCCGTCCGCGACCGCGGCCGACGCGGCGGGGAACGCCTCGGCAACGGTCTCGACGTAACGGCGGGAGTAGTCCCGGTCGGCGAGGTGCCGGTAGTACTTCGCCCCGTGGAAGTCGGCCGGGCCGATCAGCGACCGGTTCAGCACCGTCCGGCTCACCAGGCCGCTGACCGTGGAGTTCAGGCAGCTGTGCGGGATCAGGAAGTCGTCCCGCGTCCCGTACAGGGATGTGCAGTGGCCGGGGTCGGAGATGACCGCCATGGACGCGTCCAGCCCGAGGCCGCGGGCGGCGGTCTCGAGCACCCGGAGAATGGCGCCCTTGCCCGTCCAGCCGTCGACGAACTGGAGGCTGCGCCGGTCGTGCCGAGCGAGGATCCAGCGCATCGCGTTCTCGTCGAGCCCCCGGTCCTTGATGATGGAGACCGAATAGTGCGACAGGTCGAGCCCGTGCCGCCAGCGGGCCCAGCGCCGCATCAGGATGCCGGCGGGCGTGCCGGCCCGCGCCAGCGACACGATGACCGGCTCTCCTCTGCCCGCGAGCACGAGTTCGGTGGCGATGCCGACCGCGGTGGCGACCCGTACCGCCGAGCGGGCCAGGGCATCCTCGAACAGGGCAAGGTAGGCCTGCGACGGTTCGTATTCGACCGGCAGGTCCTCGGAGTAGTGGCGGCCCTTGGAGAAGTCCTCCTCGCGGTCCTCGGTGGGGCGTTCCAGCGGGATGTCGCTGAGGTCCTTCAACAGGAAGGTGACGTCCGCCGGGTCGTAGGAGCCCGAGCCCACCGTTCCCGGGATGACCGGCCGCACCGCGCTCCCGGACGCGTCTGCGGGGCTCCCGGCACTCCCGGCGCTCCCGGCGCTCCCGGTCAACGCGCACCCCCGGCGCTGTCGGCCGACAGGGCCAGCGGCCGGCCGGCCGGCCCCCGCGTCGGGATCGTGACCACGGTGACCGGCGCGCACCGGCGCAGCACCCCGGCCATCCCCGACACGTCGGCCGCCCCTGACACGCTCGCCCCGGCCGTCCCGCTGGCGGCCCGCCCGTTCGCGGCCGAGTCGACCACCACGACGATGTCGTCGTACAGGCCGGGCCGGACGTTGTACACATGGCTGGCCCGGCCCGGGTCGTCAGGCGCCGGAAAGGTCCGCGCGCAGCGGATCGCGTAGCCGTCGGCGTCGATCGGGTGGACCGGTGAGCGGGTCGTCGAGTGGTAGACGACCTCGCCAGGGACGATCCGGTCGAGCGCGTCACCGATAAGTAGCGGTGTGTACATGAGCTCCTCGGTGCCGAGCACGAGAACGCGGCCCGAGGGCCTGTTCAGCGCCTCGGCCACGTCCTTGGCGACCAGCGGCGCCACCTCGGCGAGCAGCGCCCGGTCCGGCCGTGACCAGCCATGGCGGGCGCCGTCGGGAAGATCGTCAGGCCAGTCGGGTGTCACACGGCGCACCGGAGCGGGCTCCCCGCAGGACCATGGCCGGCTGCCGTCGGCGTCGGCGCCGGCGCCGGCGCCGGCGCCGTACCGGGCTCGTATCCGCTCGGCGCGCGCGGTCACGTCGTCCGGGACGGTCACCTCCCCGGCCAGCAGCGACACCACCCGTACGGACACGCCGAGACGCTCCGCGAGCTCGTCGAAGGCGCGGCGGGCCGGCGCCGGCCGGGCGTCGAAAAGCGTGGCCACCGTGTACGACGGCCGGGGCGCGAACGCGTGCAGCGCGCGGATCGTGCCCAGGGCGGTCCGGCCGGTGGACAGCTCGTCGTCGACGAGCACCAGCGGCCGGGGCGCCCGCACCAGCTCGGGATCGCTCGGCATCAACCAGTGGAAGGTGGCATGCGAATGCGCCTCGTCGAAGTCCAGCAGCGTGGTGGCACCAGGAACGACCCGGCGCGTGGTGTGCAGGTAGTCGCAGCCGGCGAGGCCGTCGGCCACGGTGTGCCCGAGCGAGGTGGCGGTCTCGCAGTAGCCGAGCACCAGCGGCGCCACCGCCGCGGCATCGCCCCCGGCCGCCCGCTGGTCGGCGCGGACCCGCGCGGCCAGCAGATGGCCGGCCGCGACCGACCGCGCCGGGCGTACCGGCAGATGCTTGCCGAGCACCCGGCTGACCAGCAGATGGGCCCGTCTGGGGTTGCGCCGCAGCGCAAGGCCCACCATTGCGTCCAGCCCCCCGCCGACCACGTCGGCCCGCAGCCGGACATCGAGCCCCAGCTCGTCCCACAGCCATCCCGAACCGTTCGACGGCACCGCGGCACCATCCGCCAGACTCACACGACCTCCGTCCTCAGCAGCACCCCGGCCGGCATCGCCAGCGGGGTCTTCACCAGTTCCGGTAGTTGCGGCCACCCGTCCGGTGGCGGCCACCCGCCCGCCGGGCGCTCGCCCGCGCACTGCCGGTCACAGTGCGCTGGTCGCCGCCAGCACGTCGACGAACGTGTGCCCCTCGCGCAGGACGCCGAAGGCCCGGGCCCGCCGCAGCACCCCCTCGGCCCAGGCCCGGTGGGGCCGCAGCTCGTTCATCTTGTTCGCGTAGCGGCTCGGACGCACGCCACCGCTGTCGTCCGCGAGAATCGCCATCGCGTCCGTGTACTCCTCGTGGGTGGCCACGTGCAGGGCGTGTACGGCGGGCACATGGCTGGGATGGATCACTGTTTTGCCGAGCAGCCCGTTGGCCTTGTCGAGCACGACCTCGCGGATGAGCCGGTCGAGATCGGCGGAGACGAGCCGGGAACGCATCCGCGCGCCGTCCGCGCTGTCGCCGACGAGGTCGGCCTCCTCGAACGGCGTGACCCGCAGCGCGCTGACGAAGAGCCGTTCCGGCTGCGCGAAGTACTCCCAGACCGGCCCGCTCACCACGTGCTCCCCACCGCGGCCGCACACGTTGACGATGTCGGCGATGCAGTCCCGCACCACCGCGATGTCGTAGATGGTCAGATCACGGTCCCGGCGCAGCCCGAACAGGCCACAGAGATCGGTCGCGCCGATACGCACGGCAAGAACGATGTCGGCGTGCTTGTCGACGAGGTCGCGCACGCCCAGCAGCGTCCGCTCCCGGGTCTCGCGAAAGATGATCTGAGGGCTTTCCAGCACGGGCATCGCCCACAGCGGCCGGGCGAGCCGGTCGGAGGCCCGCACGACCGCGGCCAGCGCCGCCACGCCGCCCTCGGGATCGAACTTGGGCAGCACGAAACCGCCGAGCATCCCCGACGCGTCGGCGTCGAGCTGGGCGACGACGCGCGATATCTGGTCGGTGTCACGCACGCGGACGAACAGCAACGGCGGCCCGCCCGCGGTGGCCGGCGGATTCCCACCCAGGTCGCGCAGCGCGGTGATGATGTTCGCCTCGGCCGCGGGGACCTCGTGGTCGGCGATGGCGTCCTCCAGGCAGAGCACCATCGACGTCACCCCGGCGGACACCTGGCGGCGGACGTCCGCGGCCAGCGTCGGGCGGGTGCCCGGGGCGTAAAGAGTCGCCCCGAGCGCCGTTGCCACCAACAGGCGGTCCGCGGCCGGCGGAATCTCCTCGGGCAGGCGGTGAAACAGCGCATCCGCCCGGTCCGCGGCCAGGAAACCGAAGTGACGCACCGGTCGAACCCCCTGTCGTCGGACCGTTCACTGATCGGGGCGGCCGCACATCGTCATTTGCGGGGCGCCGGACTGGCCAGAACCTACAGCCACCGCCACCGGCGCCGAAATCCCGCACGCTGTTGTCATCGGCTGGACAACCTGTTTTCACATGACCACGACCGTGGCGAACGAGATCGCCACCGACCGCTGGCCGGGCCGCCGACTGCCCGCGGCAAGGTATCAGGGCAGGTCGGCCAGCCCGGCGGATCACCATGACGAATCAGGCGGCCGCCGGGCCACCCGCGCCCGGGTATCCGCGCACACCACGCCGCCGGCCGGTGACCGTGGGCGCGGCGTGTCATGCCGGGCGCGCATTATCCGATTACCCGCCGCCCAATACATTCACCGCTGATCCGTTCGCTATTGCGCGTTATTCGCGACGCGCAATAGCGGGACGCTTGCCCGTGACGGCCGGGCGGACGGGTTCACCGCAGCACCAGGGCGTCGTCCGGAGGATGCCGCAGCACGACCTGCGCGGCCTGCGGGCCCGGAAGCAGCCGGATGCCCCACGGCAGCCGCGCGCCGTCCAGCGGGACCTCCACGGTGTGCTCACCGGGTGTATGTGCCGCCTCGTGGGCGGGCACCCGGGCGAGCACCTGCCCGTCCTCCCGGGTCTGCGGCGGGATCGTTCCGGACCGGGCGACCAGCAGCAACTCGGGCAGCAGCCCGTCCGCGCGCACCTGTACGCGCAACGTACGACGACGCCAGCCCACCCGAGCCACCATATAACTGACCGTCGCCGCATCCTGTTGTATCTGTTGCTGCTGCGGCTGCTCCCGCTGTTCCTGCCGCGGCTGCTCCTGGTGTGGCCGCTCCTGCGGTGGCTGCTGGTCCGGCTGGGCCGGCGAGCCGGTCCCGGCCGGCGGGCCCGTGGCGGCTCCCGCGCTCCCGGCGGCCCGTTGGCCACCGGAAGCCACCGGATCCGCGAGGGCCGGGGGATCCGCGAGGGCCGGGGGATCCGCGAGGGCCGGGGGATGCGCGGACGCCCATTCCTCCTGGTCACCGGCCGCCGGGGCCGGGAGGCCCACATGGAGCGGCGGATCCGGACGGGCATCCCGCTCCGCCCGGACCGCCAGCCGGGCCAGGATGCCCGTTCCGGGCGGTACCGCGGCCAGCGTCCCGCCGATGCGTACCAGCGGATAGCAGACGATGAAATACGCCGAGCCGTCCGGCGGCGCGGCCAGGTGCCAGCCGCCTTTCATCTCCAGGCTCGCGCTGGTGACCTTCGCCTGTTCGGCCTCGGGATCGCCGGGCCCGGTCGGCGGCTGGTCCCGGCGCCACAGGACCCGGGCCTCGGTGATCCCCGGCGGCATCCGGAAGGACAGCACGATCTCCTCGCCGCGGTCGTCGGCACGCAGCTCCGTGATCTCCCCGACGACCAGGTGCCGGACCGCCCTGCCGACCACGGCCCGGCCGGCCAGCACGGTCACCGGGACGTACTCCAGCTCGCCGGCCGCCGACAGGTCGACCAGGTGGCCGCTGTCGCTGGACCCGACCAGCCGGGCCGGATCGACGATCCGCGCCAGATCCACCTCGGCGTCCTCGGCCGCGAGCGGATGCCCCGGCGGCAGGCCCGGCGGCGAGCTCGACAGACCCGACCGCGAGCTCGGCTGCCCTCCGCTCGAGGGCACCGCGTAGATCCGCACCTCGCTGCCCACCGGCGCGTTCCAGCGCAGCATGGTGCGGCCCGCGGCGGCGGTGATCTGCAGATCACGGATCGCCGGTGGACGCGGGATCACCGTCGCCATGGTCGACGCCCCGCCCGTGCGCGCGGGAACACCGCCCGCGTCGTGGAACTCGACGTAGACCTGATAGCGGTAGGTGACACCTGCCTGGACGGTGGAGTCGACGTACTGGCCGGCGTTCGCCCTGATCCGCCGCGTCGGGAGCCGCACCGGCGACGACTCGTCCACGGCCCGCTCGATCGTGACCGCGTCCACCGGGCCGTCCAGGCGCCAGGACAGCTTCACCGCGTCACCGATCTGCTCCGCGCGCAGCTCGGTGACATCCCGCATGACCACGAGCCCGGGTGTGCGTACCGGTACCGACCGCCGGCTGCCGGCGATCGCGGTCACCTCGTAGCGGACCATCAGCCCCACCGGTACCCCGGCGTCGACGAGCTCCGTGGACCCGGTGGTGCCCAGGCTGTGTTCCGACGCGACCATCCGCTCCGGGCCGCTCGCGTCCCCGAGCAGGCGGACCACCCGGTAGGACACCGGAGCGGCGCTGGACAGGCAGGCGCGCCACCGCAGGACCACCCCGCCGTCCTGCTCGGCCGCGGTCAGCTCCCGGGGCGGGTCGAGGGGCAGCGCGGCCAGCGCCGCCAGTGCCTCGCGGCTGTCCGCCGCCGTGGCGAGCACCGCGGCCAGGGCACTCTCCTGGTCGGGGGCGGGCAGCACCCGGGCCGCGGCGACCCGGCGGTGGATGACGTCCTGATGGGCGGCGAGTTCGGCGAGCACCTCCTCGGGGGTGCGCCCGTCCGGGCCGGGCACGTCGCGGGCGTGGGAGACCAGCCACCGCGCCCCGTCGGTGGCGGCGTCCGCGCGCCGGGCCTCACGGTTGTCCACCAGCGCCCGCCAGCCGGCGTCGGCGGCGGCCAGCGCCGCCTGCACCCGTGCGTCGAGCTCTTCGGCCTCCCGCGCGGCGGCACCGTCGAGCAGCGCCAGCACCGGGCGGACGGCGGCCAGCAGCTCGCCGGCC
>NZ_CAKKTM010000422.1 GCF_920888515.1 Protofrankia sp. CiP1_Cm_nod1
GGCCTGGCGGGCCCGGCCGGCGCCCAGCGCCCGGCGGATGGCGGACACGGCCTGGGCGGCCTCCCGTGCCTGGCGCACGCTCTGCCCGCAGGAACGGCAGGCCACCGCGGCGGCCTCGGTCTCCCGTCCGCACGAGGGGCACGCGGTGTACAGCTCGGTGTCGCAGTAACGGCAGATCCGCGAGCCGTCCACCGGCTCCGGGCGGCAGCACTGCGCGCACACCACATAGTCGAGGAAGACCCCGGTCGTCACGGCCGCGCCCAGCTCCCGGGCGACGCCGAGCAGCAGGGTCTTGGCCTGCGCCGTGGACAGGCCCGACCCGCTCGAGAGGATCTCCCGCACCAGCCCCTCGAACGCGGCCGGTCCCAGTTCGCCGTCGAGAACGATGTGCTCCTCGACCCGCCCCCGGATCTCCTCCCGGGCGTCCGCGGCCAGGCCGGCGGTGTAGGCGGCCGGATCCCCGTCCAGCAGCCTGGTGCGCACCTGCGCGAGCAGATCCGCGATCACCGTCTTCTCGTGGTCGTGCGGGCGCCGCTGGTTGCGTTCCAGCGCGATCTCGTAGGCCGCCCTGATCCGTTCCGGCGGCGAGCCGGCCGGGACCCCCAGGAAGGCCCAGAGGGAGGCGGTGGCGGCCCTGCTGCCCACCCGCAGCTGCCGCAGCTCGGTCAGACGGTCCCGGATCTGGCGGCGCACCCCCGCGGCGAGGGGCTCGGCCCCGTCCCCCCAGCCGTCCTCGATCACCTGCTCGCCGGCGAGAACCGCGTCGAACTGCTCGGTGGTCACCCCGTCGGCCGCCGCCAGCCGGCGCAGCCCGGCCACCCGGGAACGCGGCACCCCGCCGAAACGCTCACGTACGGTAGCGAGATTGCGGGCCACTTTCGCCAGCCGTTCGGCCTGCCCGGCCTGGCGGGCCGCCAGCACCCGGGCCCGGAGCTGGTCGCGGGTGGCGGCGTCCAGCAGCGGCGCCTCCCACTCCGCCCGCCGCCGCACCAGCGTCGCCGCGAGCGACGCGTACCGGGTCGCGTCCCGCTGCCGTTGCAGGAAGGCCATGACGGCGGCCAGCTGCTCGCGTACCTGCGCGTCGGTGTGGACGGCATCCGGATCGAGGGCCGCGACGAAAAAAGGGTCATCGAGATCCAACGTGGAGCGGCGGTGCAGCTCCGCCAGCACACGCTGGCGGTAACCGCTGCCGTCGAACGCCGCGCTCACCGTCCCACCTTCGTCCCGTCCCTGCCGCGGGGCAGGTGAAACCCGTGTCTGTACAGCCCGTGCCCGTCCTGGGCGCGGCCTGGAACGTTCACCATATGTACTGGACGAGGCAATGCACCGGCCAGAACTGCACCTGCCCGCTCCTGGTGACACCTCACACAGACACGGCCCGGCGGGTGTCCGCGTGGGTGCGGGTGTCCGCGTGGGTACGGGTGTCCCCGTGGGTATGTCTGCGGTGGATGCCGGCCGTCCGGATCAGCGCCCGCGCCGGCCGGCATCCACCGCAGACCCTCCAGGCCGTCAGTCGCGCTGCTTGAGCAGGGTGACCTTCCTGCCCTCCTCGTCCCGCATCGCCTCGCTGCCGACCCCGGCCTTCACCTGCAGGAGCAGGGGGTCCTTCGCGCCGGGATGGGTGGCGGTGACCCGGATGGTCTGGTCCGGGCGCATGAAGAAGGTGACCTCGACGGGCGTGCCGCGGGGATGGCCGCCCGGGATGCCGGCGATGGCGCCCTCGACGATCACCTTGTTGTCCTCCGGCAGGGGCGACTCGGCGCTCGTGCCCTGCTCGAACACGCGGATGTCGACCTCGGCCTGGTTGTCGGAGACCGTGTAGAAGGTCCGCGTCACCTCGATCGGCAACGGGTCGTTGCGGTGCGCTAGGAAGGCGGCGACCGTCTTGCCCCTGTCCTCGGCGAGGATCCCGAAACCGCGCGAGGTCACATTTACGATCTTCGTTTTCACCAGGTCCACCACGGCGGTGATGTCCAGCCCGAGGCTGTCGGCCGCCCCGGACGCCGCCTGCCGCACGTCGGTCGCCTCGGCCGCCTCCAGGCCCTCCCCCTCGGCAAGCCTGCCCTTCGCGACCAGATCGTCGATGACCTGGCGTTCCAGCTCCTTCTTCTGCCCGAACACCGCCGCGCCCTTGGCCACCGCGAGATCAGGATCGACGAGCCGGGGAGCCAGGCCGAACTTCTCGGTCAGCTTCCGGGCGATGACAGGGGTCTTGCTCATCCCCCCGACGAGCAGGCAGACGTCGACGTGGTCGACCCCGCGCTCCTTCGCCCGGTCGAGCACCGAGCCGGTCAGGTCGAGCGTGCGCTGCAGCAACGACGCCGTGATCTCCTCGAGGTCGGCGCGGGTGACGGTCACGCTCGTGCGCCGGCCGGCATGGACCACCAGCACGTCCACGCTCTCCCGGCCCGAGAGCGCCAGCTTCGCCTCCTCCGCCGCGGTCAGCAGCTCCTGCTCGTCGTAGACGTCGTCGAGCGGGTCGCCGGCGCCGGGCTGCGCCTCGATGAACTTCTGCGCGAGGAAACGCACCAGCTCGGCGTCCCAGTCGGCGCCGCCCAGCTCGTGGTCGCCGTCGGTGGCAACCACCGTGATCTCGTTCTCCGACAGCCGGATGACCGTGGTGTCGAAGGTGCCGCCGCCGAGGTCGTAGACCAGCACGGTGGACTCCGCCGCGCCGCCCCGCGCGAACCCGTAGGCGAAGGCCGCCGCGGTCGGCTCGTTGATGATGTCGACGACGTTCAGCCCGGCGAGCGTCCCGGCGAGCTTCGTCGCCTTGCGCTCCTCGTCACCGAAGTAGGCGGGCACGGTGATGACCACATCGGTCACCGGGGTCCCGGTCACCCGCTGCGCGTCGGCGGCCAGGGCCTTGAGCACGAGGCTGGACACCGCGGGAGCGCTGTACTCCTCGCCGTGGACGACGAACCGCCAGTCCGCCTCGCCCATGTGCCGCTTGACCAGGCTCGCCACGTCGTCCGGACGGATCCGGGCCTGCCGCTTGGCCTGCGTGCCGACGACGAAGCTGACCTCGCCGCCGGGCGACTCGTCAAAGAGCACCACCGACGGCGTGGTCGGCTGCGACTCGATGTTACGGATGACGTCCGGGCGCCCGTACTCGTCCACCTGGGCGATACACGAGTACGTCGTTCCCAGGTCGATCCCGAACACCTTCGTCCGCGTCATGTAGCTTCCCTCCGCCAAACCGCGGCCACCGCCCAGGGCCCGGGCGCACGAAGAAAAGCATCGCGCTGCCGCGGCCCACGGTCAGGGGCGCCAGGCCCCCGGGCCCACCGGGCCGGTCCCCGGCACCCGGATCCGGCCGGGAACCGGGCGCACGAGAACCATGGCCGCGCCGTTGTTGGCCCTCTTTGTCGGCCTTCTGCTGTTGTCGGCCCCCTAGTGTGCCCGAAAGACCTCCACCTCGGCTGGGCGCACCACGATCGACTCACCGCGGACGAAGCCGGGTCTGACGGTCCGGGCGATCGTCCGGTCACGCTTGGCGTCGTCCGTACCGATACGGCGCACGCCGACGTGCCGGGCCGGGTCGAAGGGCATGCCCACGACCGCGGTGTACGGACGGACGTCCACGGCGACGTCCATGATCTGCAACAGCTGCGTACGCAGGATACCGGCGACGCTCTGGCCGTCGTCCGCGCCCAGGCTCGTCATCTGGTCGTGCAGCCGCATCAGGCCCCGCAGCAACGGTGACATCGCCTCGGTCAGCTCACCCGCCCGCAGCCGGGTGTTCTCGGCGTGCAGGCGGTCCACCAGGTCGGCGTCGTGACGCCGGAGCCTGGCCAGCTCCTCGAGACGCCGGGCCAGCTCGTCCAGGCGGCCGGCGACGGCGGTGGCCGCGGGGCCCTCGGCGTCGCCGTCGCCGACGGCGTTCCCGGCGGCAGCCCCGTCCGCGGCCCTGCCCTCGGCCCTGTCCTCGGTCTTGTCCGCGGCCCTGCCCTCGGTCCCGGTCTTGCCCTTCTTGCCCTTGGCCCTGCCCTCAGCCGCGGCCCCGGCGGCGGCCTCCTGCCCGTCAGCGATCCCGCCGGCCGCGCCAACCGCGGGGGGCCGTGCCGCGGGCTGCTCGGGCTCGGCGGCAATGGTCACGGC
>NZ_CAKKTM010000423.1 GCF_920888515.1 Protofrankia sp. CiP1_Cm_nod1
CGGCCGGCTCCGCCGGCGGGAGGCCGGCCGGCGGGAGGCCGGCCTGCGGATGATCGGCCGGCGCGGGGCCGGTCGCGTCCCCCGGCCGCACGGCCGGCGGGGCGTCACGCCCGTCACGCCCGTCATCCCCGGCATCCCCGGTGCCGGCCACGATCTCTCCCGGTTCCGCCGGGCCCGTCCCGTCGCTGTTGTCACCCGGTGGCACCGGACGTGGCGTACCGGCCACCAGCCCGTGCCGTGGCCGGGATGTCGAAACGGGCCCACCGCCCGTGGGCGGTACCGGCACCGGCCGGCTCACGTCCGCTTCCACTCCCCGGCTGCGCGCAGCCACATCTCGTCGTCCCCCTGATCATGCTCCTGGCTCCCGGCCCTGTTGCCCGTTCGCCTTCCTTACACGCCTATTCGCCCAATATTCTCCTACTCGTCCGCATGCGCCTACTTGCGCCCCGGAGTCCAGTTCAGTCCCCAGCCGAAGGCCTGGTCGAGTTCCTGGTGGCTGCCGACGTAGCGCACCTCCCTGCTCACGATGAGGTCGTTGCCGCCCTGGTTGGTCAGCAGCGCGATCGCGCACATCCGGGCGCTGCCGGCCCGCTCGTCCAGCCGGACCTCGATGGGCGCGCCCCGCGCCGGGGTGAGGGTCACCACCGCGCCGGCCTGGTCGAAGTTCGGGACGCCGGAGTAGATGAAAGCGAAGATCAGCAGACGGCGGATCTCCGCGACGTGGGCCAGGTTGACGAACAGGTTCTCCCCACCGGCGGAGGCACCGGTGCGGTCATCGGCGTCGAGCTGGACGTACGGGTGCGCGTCGAGGGAGCCGAACGCGTTACCGAGCGCCTGCACGACCCCCTTACGGCCGTCGGTGAGCTCGTACAGGCTGGCCAGGTCGAGGTCGATCCCGCCCTGCCCGACGCTCAGCACCCGCTTGAGGAAGCCGCCCTTGCCGCCGGCGCCCGCCGCGCCCTGGGCGTTCCAGTTGAGGTTGACGTGCAGCCGCCCGCCGCCGCCCTGCTTGCTCAGGGAGACCGAAGGTGCACCCTTGGTGAGAGTCACCTTGTTCAGCGATACCCCGGGCGTGCCGGGGGACGAACCGGCGGATGAGTCGGTGGAGCGCTTGCTGTAGTCGATGGGCATGTTCCGCTCCCTTGTGGTGGTCGTCCCGGCCCTGCCGCCGGCTCGCCGTGACCCCCGTGGTGGCACATACACGATCAAGAATCTTCGCTGTCATGGGCGCCGCCGTCCATGGGCGGCGCTGTCATGGACGCACGACTGTCATGAACCGGCAGTAACGATCTCACGCTGCCGTTCGTCCGGGCCGTCGCCCTCGTCCGCGCCGGCACGCCGCTCCTTGTTCCGGCGCAGCAGAGAGGAGATCAGGGCGACTCCGATGAACCCGACACCGACGAGACCGGTGATGATCTCCGGGACCTCGGTCTCGATGCTGACAGCGAGGATCACCGCGAGCGCGCCGATGGCGTAGTGGGCGCCGTGCTCCAGGTAGACATACTCCTGCAGGGTGCCCTTGCGGACGAGGTAGACGGTGATCGACCGGATGTACATGGCGCCGATACCGAGCCCGGCCGCGATGACGAAGATCTTCTGAGTGATCGCGAAAGCGCCCACCACGCCGTCGAAGGAGAACGACGCGTCCAGGACCTCCAGGTACAGGAACAGGAAGAACGCGGCCTTCCCCGACGCGAGGACCAGCGTGTTGGGACCGCCTTTGCCGCCGGCCGGCCCCGCCGCGGGCGCGGTCCCCACGGGAGCCACCGCGGTGGCGTCGTCGGCGTCCTGCCCGGCGTCCTGCGCGTCATCGTCGTCGGCTCCCAGGCCGCGCGCCTCGAAGAACTCACCGAGACCACGCACGCCCAGATAGGTGGCGATACCGGCGACACCGGCCGTGAGCACCTGCTGGATCGCGTCACCGGAGAACGCCTCGGCGACGATGAGGAGCGCGACGAGCCCGACCACGACCGACAGCACATCGAGGTGCCCCGCCCTGCGCAGCGGCTCCTCGATCCAGCGGAGCCACTGGACGTCACGTTCGGGGTCGAACATGAAATCCAGGAAGATCATGAAGAGGAAGATGCCACCGAAGGCGGCGATGGCCGGATGCGCGTCGTGCAGCCGGGCCGCGTACTCGTCCGGGTTGTTCAACGCGAGGTCGAAGACCTCGATGGGGCCGAGATGCGCGGTGAGCGCGACGATGACGATCGGGAACAGCAGGCGCATCCCGAATACGGCGATCAGGATGCCGACGGTGAGGAATATCCGCTGCCAGAACTCGTTCATCCGGCGCAGGATCGTGGCGTTGATGACCGCGTTGTCGAACGACAGGCTTATCTCCAGCACGGCCAGGATGGCGACGATCGCGGCCGTCTCCGGGCCGCCGAGCACTCCGGCCAACGCGACACCGACCACGGTGACCGCCAGCGACCAACCAAAGATTCGCAGGGCATGCACGAGGACAGGCACCCTTCCTCCGGACCGGGTCTGGCGCGGTACCGGGAGCACCACCCACCGCGCCTCGACCCCGGTCCGGAGCATCGAGGCATCACGTCAGCCGCGCGTCGGCCCGGGCCGGGCGCGGCGCGGGTCATGGCCATGTCCTGACCATGACCGCACAGTTACCCCGCACAGTTACGGGTACCCCGCCACGGGTGCCCCGCACAGTCACGGGGCCGCCTGGCCGTTGACCGCGATCCCGGGCATCGTAACCGGCCGAGCCGGCACCGCCGGGTAACCGGCCAAACCGGGACCACCGGCGCCCCGCACGCGGGCACGGGCCGTCAGCACGGCGTCCGCCCGCCGCCCACAGCCCGCCGGGCCTCGCCCCGTCCAGCCCGCCGGGCCTCGCCCCGTCCAGCCCGCCGG
>NZ_CAKKTM010000424.1 GCF_920888515.1 Protofrankia sp. CiP1_Cm_nod1
GCGCGAGCGGGCGGCCGCCGGCGTGGCAGGCGCGCCGGGCAGGTGGTGCCCCACCCGCGTGGACCCGGCGGGCCCGGGTATCCCGGAGCGGGACCGATGGCGGCGGACCGGTACGCGCCCGGCACCGGTCCCGGCCGCGAACGCGTATCAACGTGGAGACTTCGATCCGATGCCGACATCCTCCTCCCCCGGCGGAGCACCTCCGCACCCCCAACACCCCCCCATCTGGTGGCCCCACGCTGTTCACGTTGGGGTGCCACCAACTGGTACAGGAGAGGCCGACTATCAAGGGGTGGTCCACCTGGATAAGGTCGCGGCGATGATCGGACGTTCCATAGGCCGGGTTGTCATCTCTGACGTCAGCCCCGCCGTCTCCTGTGGGCAGTGGCCGTCGCGGGCCGTCGAGGGTGAGACCCTCACCGTCGCCGCGACGATGTTCCGCGACGGACACGACCTGATCGGCGCCAACGTGGCGCTGTCAGGCCCGGACGGCCGCGGGAACCCGTTCACCCGGATGCGGCAGGCCACAGCGGGCACTGATCGTTACGAAGCCGAGGTCCGGGTCGACTCGGAGGGCCTGTGGGGCTTCCGCATCGAGGCCTGGGCCGATCCGGTGGCCACCTGGCGGCACGCTGTCGAGGTCAAGACAGCCGCCGGCCAGAGCACGGACGAGCTGTCGGTGGACTTCGAGGACGGCGCCCGGCTCCTGCTGCGCGCCCTGCCCGGGATTCCCGAAAGCCGGCGGGCGGCGGTCCGGCACGCCGTCGACGTCCTGCGCGACGACACGCTGACGGATCCGCACGGGCGGATCGCGCCGGCGTGCGACCCGGCGCTGGTCGACCTGCTCACCCGGTGCCCGCTGCGGGAGCTCATCACCCGCTCGCCCCTGTACCGGATCTGGGTGGACCGGCCCCGGGCCCTGTTCGGCAGCTGGTACGAGTTCTTTCCCCGTTCCGAGGGTGCGAGCCTGGACCCGCCGCGTTCCGGAACGTTCGCGACGGCCGCCGAGCGGCTGCCCGCCGTCGCCGCGATGGGTTTCGACGTGGTCTACCTGCCGCCGATCCACCCCATCGGCGAGGTCAACCGCAAGGGCCCGAACAACACCCTGGTCGTGGGCCCTGACGACCCGGGCTCGCCGTGGGCGATCGGCAGTGACGCCGGTGGCCACGACGCCGTCCACCCGGGCCTGGGGACGATCGACGACTTCGACGACTTCGTCGCCAGGGCCCGCGCCCTGGGCATGGAGATCGCCCTCGACCTGGCCCTGCAGTGCGCGCCCGACCACCCGTGGGCCAAGGTGCACCCGGAGTGGTTCACCGTGCGCAGCGACGGCTCCATCGCGTACGCGGAGAACCCGCCGAAGAAGTACCAGGACATCTACCCGCTCAACTTCGACAACGACCCGGTCGGGCTCTACCACGAGGTGCTGCGGGTGGTCCGGTACTGGACCTCGCACGGGGTGCGGATATTCCGGGTCGACAATCCGCACACCAAGCCGGTCCAGTTCTGGGAGTGGCTCATCGCCGAGGTGAAGTCGGTCGAGCCGGACGTGCTCTTCCTCTCCGAGGCGTTCACCCGGCCGTCCATGATGCGGGCGCTGGCGCGGGTCGGTTTCACCCAGTCGTACACCTACTTCACCTGGCGCAACACGAGGTCGGAGCTGGAGACATACGGCCGGGAGCTGCTGGAGACCGCGCACTACATGCGTCCGAACTTCTTCGTCAACACTCCCGACATTCTGCCCGGCTACCTGCAGGAGGGCGGTGAGGCGGCATTCAGGATCCGCGCGGTACTGGCGTCGATGATGTCGCCGTCGTGGGGGGTCTACGCGGGCTACGAGCTGTTCGAGAACGCTCCCGTACGGGCCGGCGGCGAGGAGTACCTGGACTCCGAGAAATACCAGTACCGGCCGCGGGACTGGGCCGGTGCCGAACAGGACGGACGCTCACTCGCACCATATCTTGCCAGGCTGAACCGGATACGCAGGGAGCATCCGGCGCTGCACTGGCTGCGTAACCTTCGTTTCCACCATGCCGATGGCGACGATTTCCTCGTCTTCTCCAAGCGCTCCGGGGGGGCGGCGGGCGACGACTGCGTCCTGGTCGTCGTCAACCTGGATCCGCGCAACGCCCGGGAGACGACCGTCCGTCTCGACATGCCCGCCCTCGGCCTCGAGTGGCGGGAGACCTTCCATGTTCACGACGAGATCAGCGGGGCTGACTACACGTGGGGGCAAGAGAATTACGTCCGGCTGGACCCGGCGACGGAACCAGCCCACATCCTCGACGTCCGGCGCCGGGCATGAGCGCCAGGAGCACCGAGGACACCGAGGGCACCGAGGGCACCGAGGGCACCGGAGAGGCCGGGGGCGGGACGTCGGCCGGGGGTGCCGTCCCGCCCCCGGCCGACGAACCATCCCGCGACCCGCTGTGGTTCAAGCGGGCGGTCTTCTACGAGGTCCTCATCCGGGGCTTCGCCGACTCCAACGGTGACGGCACGGGCGACCTGCGCGGGGTCACCAGCAAGCTCGACTACCTGAGCTGGCTCGGGGTCGACTGCCTGTGGCTGCTGCCGATCTACGAGTCACCGCTGCGGGACGGTGGCTACGACATCTCCGACTACTTCCGGATCCTGCCCGAGTTCGGCGACCTCGGGGACTTCGTCAACCTGGTGGACGAGGCCCACCGCCGGGGCATCCGGATCATCGCGGACCTGGTCATGAACCACACCTCCGACCAGCACCCGTGGTTCCTGGCCTCCCGCAGCGACCCGGACGGCCCGTACGGCGACTTCTACGTGTGGTCGGACACGGACCAGAAGTTCCTCGACGCCCGGATCATCTTCGTCGACACGGAGAAGTCGAACTGGACCTGGGACCCGGTGCGCGGCCAGTACTACTGGCACCGTTTCTTCTCCCACCAGCCCGACCTCAACTATGACAACCCGGACGTCCAGGAGGCCATGCTCGAGGTGCTGCGCTTCTGGCTGGACCTCGGCATCGACGGATTCCGGCTGGACGCCGTCCCGTACCTCTACGTACGGGAGGAAACCAACGGCGAGAACCTGCCGGAGACCCACGAGTACATGCGGCGGCTCCGCAAGGAGATCGACGCCAAATACGCCGACCGGGTGCTGCTGGCCGAGGCGAACCAGTGGCCGTCCGACGTCGTCCAGTATTTCGGCGACGACGACGAGTGCCACATGGCGTTCCATTTCCCGCTGATGCCGCGGATCTTCATGGCGGTCCGCCGGGAGTCCCGCTACCCCATCTCGGAGATCCTGGCGCAGACACCGGCGATCCCGCCGAACTGCCAGTGGGGCATCTTCCTGCGCAACCACGACGAGCTGACCCTGGAAATGGTCACCGACGAGGAACGCGACTACATGTACGCCGAGTACGCGAAGGACCCGCGTATGAAGGCGAACATCGGGATACGCCGCCGGCTCGCCCCGCTGCTGGAGAACAGCCGCGACCAGATGGAGCTCTTCACCGCGCTGCTGCTCTCGCTGCCCGGTTCACCGGTGATCTACTACGGCGACGAGATCGGCATGGGTGACAACATCTACCTGGGCGACCGGGACGGTGTGCGGACGCCGATGCAGTGGTCCCCGGACCGCAACGCCGGTTTCTCCACCAGCGACCCGGCCCGGCTCTACCTGCCGCCCATCATGGATCCGGTGTACGGATACCAGGCGCTCAACGTCGAGGCCGAGCAGCGGATGCCGACGTCCTTCCTGTCCTGGACCCGGCGGATGATCGAGGTGCGCAAGCGGCACCCGGTCTTCGGCCTCGGCAGTTTCGAGGAGTTCCCGGCGTCCAATCCGTCTGTTTTCGCCTTTGTCCGGGAGTTCGGCGACGACCGAGTGCTCTGCGTGGCCAACCTGTCACGTTTCGCCCAGCCGGTGGAGCTCGATCTCCGCAGGTTCACCGGAATGGTGCCGGTCGAACTGCTCGGCGGGGTGCGCTTCCCGCCGATCGGGGAACTGCCGTACCTGTTGACCCTGGCCGGGCACGGGCACTACTGGTTCGCGCTCACCCGGGCGGGGGAACTGGGCTCCTGACGGGCCGGGACGTACCGGCCGGCCAGACATACGGCAGGGTAGGGCGTACACGTCACGATGGGCGTACACGTCACGAGGATGGTCGCCAGGTGGTGACGGCGCGAGGAGGTCGACGATGGTGGGCGGCAACTCTGATCTGGTCGCCCTCCTGCCCCCCTGGCTGCCGCGGCAGCGCTGGTTCGCCGGCAAGGGCCGGCCCTGGGCCGGCCTGCGTGTCGTCCGCGACGTGCGCCTGTCCGACCTGCTGCGCCACTTCGTCGTCGAGGTCCGCTATACCGATGGTGGTCCGGCCGACCACTACCAGGTACCGCTGGTGGTGCGGCCGGACGCGCCCTACGGGCACGAGGGCTTCTTCGTCGGCAAGTGCGCCGACGGGCTGGTCTACGACGGGCTGCACGATCCGGAGGGCAGCGCCGCCCTGCTGGCGTTCGTCCGCGACCGGACGGCCCGCGACGGGCTCGTGCCGCACACGCTGGAGGAGCTCGAGCTCTTCCCCGCCCACGTGATCGGCGCGGAGCAGTCCAACACCTCGGTCGTGTACGGCGACGCCTACATCCTGAAGGTCTTCCGGCGGCTGTGGCCAGGGACGAACCCGGACCTGGAGATGACCCGCGCGCTCGCCGACGCGGGCAGCCCCAGCGTGGCCCGGCCGCTGGCCTGGCTGGACGGTGTTCTCGACGGCCAGCGCGCCACGTTCGCGTTCATGCAGGAGTTCCTCCGCAGCGGCACCGAGGGCTGGCGGCTCGCCCTCGCCAGCGTCCGGGACCTCTACGCGGAGGCGGACCTGCACGCCGACGAGGTCGGCGGCGACTTCGCGGCCGAGTCCGAGCGGCTGGGCGCGGCCACCGCGGACGTGCACCGCATCATCGCCGAGACGCTCCCCACGGCTGTCGGCGACGCCGGGACCCTGCAGGCGCAGGCCACCGGGATGCACGGGCGGCTGGACGCCGCGATCAGGGCCGTCGAGCGGCTGCGGGCCTTCGAGCCGGGGCTGCGCGCCGCCTACGACGCACTCGCCCGCCAGACGTCACCGGTCGCCCTGCAGCGGGTACACGGCGACTACCATCTGGGGCAGGTGCTACGGGTGGACTCGGGGTGGGTACTCTTCGACTTCGAGGGTGAACCGGCACGTCCGCTGGCAGAACGCACAGCGCTGCAGTCCGTCCATCGTGATGTCGCCGGCATGCTCCGATCATTCGACTACGCGGCCCAGTCGTTGTTGTTGGAACGGTCGCTGTTGGTGGAACGGGAGGACGAGTCCGGACTCAGATATCGCGCGCAGGAATGGGCGGCTCGCAACCGTGACGCCTTCTGCACCGGGTACGCCGGCGTCCGCGGGCACGACCCACGCGAGGAAGCTGCCCTGTTGCGAGCGTTCGAGCTCGACAAGGCTGTGTACGAAGTCGTCTACGAGGCCCGTCACCGCCCATCGTGGCTGCCGATCCCGCTCGGTTCGGTCGAACGGCTGACCTCCACGGACGGATGACTACGTTCTAAGGATGGCGTGTTGTCCATGATCGGTCCTGACAGCGCGGCAGGTGGAGCCGACGAGGGGCACCCGGGCGGTTGCCGCCGCGACGCCAGCGGTCTTCCGAGCGACGTCAGCTCCGGGCTCGCCCGTTCCCCGCTGCCGGCCATGGCCATGGCCGGGCACGGCGGCACCGGCCGCCGGGGCAGCGGCCACGGCGACACCGGCTACGGCACCGGGTATCCCGAAGACGGCGGCTATCCCGAAGCGGCGTACCGGGACGGCGGGCCCGGCCGCGGCGAGCACACCGCGGTCCAGCACGGCAGCGCGGAGCACAGCGGAGCGGAGCACGGCGCAGCGGAGGGGGACACGGCGCAGCGGAGCGGGACGAAGCGGGGCGCCGGCGGCCAGGACACCCCGACGTCGCCTCCCCCGCCCCTGCTCGTCGCCGCCGCCGAGCTCGAACGGCTGGTGAACGGCTCGCACCACGACCCGCACCACATCCTCGGTGCCCATCCCCACGGGGAGTGGACGATCGTGCGGGCCCTGCGGCCGGACGCGGTGAGCGTGGTCGTCATCACCGAAGAGGAGCGGTTCGCATGCACCCGGCTGCACACGGCCGGGGTGTTCGCCGTGGCGCTGCCGACCAGCGCCGTCTCCGGCTACCGGCTGGAGGTCCGGTACTGCGACGCCACGCACGTCGTCGACGACCCCTACCGCCACCTGCCCACCCTCGGGGAGATGGATCTGCACCTCATCGGCGAGGGCCGCCACGAACAGCTGTGGAAGGCGCTCGGCGCGCGGGTGCGCCGCTACCCGGACAGCACCGGCACAACCGAGGTCAGCGGGGTCGGTTTCGCCGTGTGGGCGCCGAACGCCCGCGGTGTGCGGGTGGTCGGCGACTTCGACTTCTGGGACGGCCGGGCCTACCCGATGCGCTCCCTGGGCTCGACCGGCGTCTGGGAGCTGTTCGTGCCCGGCATCGGCGCCGGCTGCCGGTACAAGTACGAGATCCTCGGCTTCGACGGCGTCTGGCGGCAGAAGGCCGACCCGCTCGCGCTGCACACCGAGAACCCGCCGGCCACGGCGAGCGTCGTCTTCGAGTCCGGCTACACCTGGAACGACGAGGCATGGCTGGCGCGGCGCAGGCGCACCGCGTGGCACACCAGGCCGGTCTCGGTCTACGAGGTGCACCTGGGCTCCTGGCGCCGCGGGCTGTCGTACCGGCAGCTCGCCACCGAGCTCGTCGCCCACGTGCGGGAGATGGGCTTCACCCACGTCGAGCTGCTGCCCGTGGCCGAGCATCCCTTCGGTGGCTCCTGGGGCTACCAGGTGTCGGCCTACTACGCGCCGACGTCACGCTTCGGCGACCCCGACGGCTTCCGCTACCTCGTCGACCAGCTCCACCAGGCCGGCATCGGTGTGATCGTCGACTGGGTGCCGGCGCACTTCCCCCGGGACGTCTGGGCGCTGGGCCGCTTCGACGGCACCCCGCTCTACGAGCACCCCGACCCCCGCCGCGGCGAGCAGCCCGACTGGGGGACGTACGTGTTCGACTTCGGGCGTCCCGAGGTGCGCAACTTCCTGGTCGCGAACGCGGTGTACTGGTTCGAGGAGTTCCACGTCGACGGGCTGCGGGTGGACGCCGTCGCCTCCATGCTCTACCTGGACTACTCCAGGGCCGAGGGCGAGTGGGTCCCCAACGTCCACGGCGGCCGGGAGAACCTGGACGCGGTGTCGTTCCTGCAGGAGACCAACGCCACGGTCTACCGGCGCGTCCCGGGCGTACTGATGATCGCCGAGGAGTCGACGGCCTGGCCGGGGGTGACCCGCCCGACGCACCTGGGCGGCCTGGGCTTCGGCTTCAAGTGGAACATGGGCTGGATGCACGACACGCTCGACTACCTCTCCCGGGCGCCGGTGTTCCGCGTGTACCACCACCACCAGATGACCTTCTCCATGATGTACGCGTACTCGGAGAACTTCGTCCTCCCGCTCAGCCACGACGAGGTGGTGCACGGGAAGGGCTCGCTGCTGCGCAAGATGCCCGGTGACCGCCGGCAGCAGCTGGCCAACCTGCGCGCGCTCTACGGCTACATGTGGGCGCACCCGGGCAAGCAGCTGCTGTTCATGGGCGGGGAGTTCGCCCAGGAGGCCGAGTGGTCCGAGGCCCGCTCGCTGGACTGGTGGCACCTGGACGACCCGGGCCACCGGGGCGTGGCCACGCTGCTGAAGGACCTCAACGGGGCCTACCGGGCCGCCCCCGCCCTGTGGGAACGGGACACCTCCCCGGAGGGGTTCTCCTGGATCGACGCGAACGACGCCGAGAACAACGTGTTCTCGTTCCTGCGCTGGGCCGGCGGCGCTCCGGCCGGCGGTGGCCGGGCCGGCGGCGCTCCGGCCGGCGGCCCGGCGGGCGGGCGGGTGCTCGCCTGCGTCACCAACTTCTCCGGCGTCCCGCACACCGGCTACCAGCTCGGGCTGCCGTTCGCCGGCCGCTGGCGTGAGCTCATCAACACCGACGCCACCGAGTACGCCGGCAGCGGGCTGGGGAACCTGGGCTCCGTGCTCGCCGTGGACACCACCCGCCACAACCAGCCGGCGTCGGCGACACTCACCCTGCCCGCCCTGAGCACCCTGTGGCTGTGCTACGAGGGCTCCGTCCAGAACTGACCAGCCGGGAACCGGCCGGCCCGTGCCGGCCCGGCGGGGCTCGTCGGGCCGGCACGGTGCGCCCGGCCGGCCGGGAAAACGCCCGGCATGCCGGGACGTTTTCAGAACAGGGCGGCGGCGAGGGCGCGGCGGGCCGGGGCGACCGCCGGCTCGGCGTCCCCCAACGCCTGGAACAGGCCGACCAGGTGGGCCCGGACACGCTCCCGCTCGTCACCGGTGGTCCGCCGGACGACGCCGACCAGCCGGGTCAGGCCCGTCTCGACCTCGCCCCGGGCGACCAGGACGTCGGCCAGCATGATGGCCGCCTCGACGTCGTCGGGGTCGGCCGACAACCGGGCACGCAACGCGGCCGCGTCGATCGTGGCCACCCGCTGGAAGAGCTCGACACGGGCGAGCCCCAGCGCCGCGTCCTGGTCACCGGGGGCTTCGGTGAGCCCGGCCCGGTAGGCCGCCGCGGCGGCCTCGAGGTCACCGCGGGCGAGCGCCTCCTGCGCGGCGGCGTGGTGCGGGTCGGCGG
>NZ_CAKKTM010000425.1 GCF_920888515.1 Protofrankia sp. CiP1_Cm_nod1
CGCCTGGGCGGCTCGGGCTGCACCCGCGGCGGTGGCCGCCGGCCGGGCGGGCGCGGGCTTGGGGTCGAGCGGGACCGCGCCGGCGAAGCGGAGGCCGGCGAGTTCGCCGGAAAGCCGTGGATCTGAGGGCGAGGCGTTTCGCGACCTGGCGGGCCCTGGTCCTGACGACCGGGGCCCGGACGACATGGGTGACCTCCGTGGCATGACTCCATCGTTGCATCCGGGCAGCGAAACCGGACACCGCCTCGGCGGACCGGGTGCCAGCAGCCGGCCGGCACCGCGTATCCGGCCGGCTCGGAGGGCACGCAGACCCGACGAATCAGCCCAACCCGCCCAGCCTGGCCGGCCCGCCCGGCCCGCCCGGCCCCGTGGCCGGGCGACAGAACGCCGCCGGGTCACTCCTGGGCCAGGCGCCGCTCGATCGAGGCGACCTTGGTGTGTATCGCGTCGGTGGCCCCCTGGCGGATGTCGGCCTTGAGTACCAGGCTCACCCGTCCGGACCGCGCGGCCACGGCCTCGACCGCCCGGCGCACGACGTCGATGACCTCGTCCCACTCCCCCTCGACCGTCGTGAACATCGCCGATGTCTCGTTGGGCAGGCCGCTGGCGCGGACCACCCGCACCGCCTCGGCGACCAGGTCGCCGACGTCCTCGCCGGTGCCGATCGGGGTCACGCTGAACGCTACGAGCATGGTTCAAGATCTACCATGGCTGCCACCGCCTTCGTGCCGGTATCGGTGAGCCTGCCGGGATTGGTGAGTGTGCCAGCATTGGCGACGACCAGCCGCCGGATGCTACCTTCTGTGCAGGTTCCATCCCTGGGACGGCATAAACGGACACTCGACCAAACCCGGGACAACGCTCTTCGACGGCACGCCCTACTATTGCCCGCCGTGGAGTGGACGATGCGCGATGACCGGGATGACAAGGCACGGGACGACGAGGCCTAGGTGGTTCCACGGACCCTCCTCGACGCGCTGACAAGCCTGGTCGTACTCGTCGGCGCGGACGGCCGCGTGCTCGACGCGGGCGCGGCCGCGAGGACCTTTCTCGGTGAACGGCTGGCCGGGACGACCCATCTGCGGGACCTGGTCGACGTGGTGGAGCCGTCCTCGCGGGTCCGGCTGCGCGATGTCGTGCCCCGGACGCTCGGCCGTACCGGCCAGTGGCGCGGAACCGTCGACCTCGTCGACGCCGCGGGCAACCCGGCGCCCTATCTGGTGTCGGTGCGGGCCGACCCCGACGGCGGCTTCGTGATCGCCGCCCAGGACACCGAGGACATCCGGGCCCGGGAGGCGGCCGAACGGGAGTCCCGCGCGAAGGACGAGTTCATCGCCCGGCTCGGCCACGAGCTGCGCACCCCCCTCAACGCGGTCCTCGGCTTCGCCCAGCTGCTGGAGCTCGAGCCGCTGGCCCCGGAGCTGCACGACGACATCGAACGGATCATCACCGGTGGCCGGCACATGCAGGCCCTCATCGACGACGTGCTCGACCTCGCCCGGCTGCGGGCCGGCCGCGGGGACATCAACAAGGGGCCCGTCAACGTCCTGGAGATCGTCCAGGGTGTCGTCGAGCTGGTCGAGCCGCTGGCCGCGCAGCGCGGGATCCGGCGGGTCATCTCACCGGCCGAGCCGCTGGTCGCCGACGCCGACCGGCGGCGGCTGTGGCAGGTCCTGCTCAACCTGGTCGGCAACGCCCTGAAGTACGGGCGGGAGGGCGGCACCGTCCGCGTCGGGATCGTGCCCGTCACCGGGGCCCGGGTGCGGATCGAGGTCGAGGACGACGGCAACGGCCTGCCCCCCGAGGCCATGAGCAGGCTGTTCCGGCCGTTTGAACGGCTCGGAGCCGAACGGAGCGGCGTCGAGGGTAGTGGGCTGGGGCTGGCGCTGTCCCACGCCCTGGTCACGGCCATGGGCGGCGTTCTGACGGCGGCCAGCCGCTACCGGGTGGGCAGCGTGTTCGCCGTGGTCCTGGACACCATCGACGTCCGTTTCGACGACGCCTACGACGCCTACGACGACCCGGACGACGATGACGGGTTCGGGCCGCCGCCGGCCGTCACGGGCCGGCCGGCAGGAGCGAGGCCAGGACCCTGGCCAGGGCCAGGGCCAGCGACGGGGACGGTCGACAACCGCCTGCGGGTCGTGCACGTCAGCGGTGATCCGGCGACCCGGGCGATGGTCACCCATGTGCTGCGCAGCTCGCTGGGAGCGGACACGGTCTGCGTCCCGCGCGCCGCCCTCGCGCTGGACGCCGTACGGCGTGCCCGGCCGGCGCTGGTGCTGCTGGACCGGATCCTGCCCGACGCCCCGGTCGAGGAACTGCTGCGGGCGCTCGCGGCGGACGCCACCGCCGGGCAGATCCCCGCTGTCGTCCTCACCACGGACGACGACCCGCGGGACCTGACCAGGCTGCGGCAGGCGGGCGCGGTGGATGTCGCCGGAGCGCCCCTCGACGTCAACGCGGTGATCGCGGCGGCCGGCCATCTGGCAGTGCGCCGCGGCGAGCGGCAGCAGGCCGCGCACCACGCGCGCCACGCGCACCAGTAGCGCCGGCCCGGCGCCCCGGCCGGCCGGCGGGAACCGGCCGGATCACCCGATGATCGTCCCACCGCCGGTCGCGCTGGCGGTCATGCTGGCGATCACGCGCTCGGCGGCCGTGTAGGGGTCGAGCGCGCCCGCGACGACCTCGCCCGCGAGCGCGTCCAGCAGGGTGGCGTCCCGCAGGCCGCCCATGCGGGCCCGCAGCTCGGTGAGCGCGATCTGTTCGATCTCGTCGGCGGCCCGCCGGCGCCGGCGGGCGTCCAGCACGCCCCGCTCGACCATCCACGCACGGTGATCGACGATCGCGTCCACGATCTCGTCGACGCCCTCCGAACGGGACGCGACGGTCTTGACCACCGGCGGCTGCCACCGCTGGCCGCCGGCCGGCCCGGTCAGGGCGATCATGTGCTTGAGCTCCCGGTAGGTGTGCTCCGCGCCGTCCCGGTCGGCCTTGTTGACCACGAACACGTCGGCGATCTCCAGGATGCCGGCCTTGGCCGCCTGGACGCCGTCGCCCATCCCCGGCGCCAGCAGCACCAGCGTGGTGTCGGCCAGCGAGGCGATGTCGACCTCGGCCTGGCCCACCCCCACCGTCTCGACGAGCACCACGTCGAAGCCGGCCGCGTCCAGCACGCGCAGTGCCTGTGGGGTCGCCCAGGACAGCCCGCCGAGATGCCCGCGGGAGGCCAGCGAGCGGATGTAGACGCCGGGGTCGGTGGCGTGCTGCTGCATGCGCACCCGGTCCCCGAGCAGCGCGCCGCCGCTGAACGGGGACGACGGGTCGATGGCCAGGACACCGACCCGCAGGCCACGGGCGCGGAACGCGCCGACGAGAGCGGACGTCGAGGTCGACTTGCCCACCCCGGGGGAACCGGTGAGGCCGATCACCTGCGCCCGGCCGGTGCGTGGCGCCAGCAGGGCCATGATCTCCCGCAGCTGCGGGGAGGCGTCCTCCACCAGGGAGATCAGCCGGGCGAGCGCCCGCGGGGAGCCGGCGACGGCGGCGTCCACCAGGTCGGCCGGGGCCGCGGAGCGCGCGAGAGCCGGCCCGGGTGCCGGGAGGACCACCGGGGCCGAGCTCACGCCGGGACGCGCAGCACGAGCGCGTCGCCCTGGCCACCGCCGCCGCACAGGCCGGCGGCACCGGTACCGCCGCCCCGGCGGCGCAGCTCGTGGGCGAGCGTGAGGGCGATGCGGGTACCGGACATGCCGACCGGGTGCCCGAGCGCTATCGCGCCCCCGTTGACGTTGGTGACGTCCGGGCCGATACCGAGGTCGCGCATGGACTGGATGCCCACCGCGGCGAACGCCTCGTTGATCTCGTAGAGGTCCACGTCCGCCGGGGTCAGCCCCTCCTTGCGCAGCGCCGCCAGGATCGCGTTCGACGGCTGGGAGTGCAGGGACGGGTCCGGGCCGGCGACGAAACCGTGATGGCCGACCTCGGCGAGCACGGGCAGGCCGAGCTCGGCCGCCTTGGCCCGGCTGGCGACCACGACGGCCGCGGCGCCGTCGGAGATCTGCGACGCCGAACCGGCCGTGATCGTGCCGTCGGCGGCGAAGGCGGGGCGCAGCTTCGCCAGCGAGCCCGCGGTGGTCTCACCGCGGACGCCCTCGTCTTGGCTGATCAGTATCGGGTCGCCGCGGCGCTGCGGCACCTCGATCGGGACGATCTCCTCGTCGAACAGGCCGTTCTTGATCGCGGCGGCGGCCCGCTGGTGCGACCGGGCGGCGAACTCGTCCTGCTCGGCCCGGCCGATACCCCGCGTCGCGTTGCCCCGCTCGGTGCCATCCCCCATCGCCACCTGGTCGAACGCGCAGGTCAGGGCGTCGTACGCGGTCGCGTCCACAAGTTCGGCGTTGCCGTAGCGGACGCCCGCGCGCAGGGACCGCAACAGGTGCGGGCCGTGTGTCATCGACTCCATCCCACCGGCGACGACGATGTCGAACTCGCCGCTGGCGATGTAGGTGTCGGCCAGCGCGATCGCGTCCAGCCCGGAGAGGCAGACCTTGTTCACGGTGAGCGCGGGAACGCTCAGCGGGATGCCGCCCCTGGCCGCCGCCTGCCGGGCGGTGATCTGGCCCTGGCCCGCCTGGATCACATGCCCGATGATCACGTAATCGACCTGGTCACCGCTGATCCCGGCCCGTGACAGCGCGGCCCTGATCGCGAACCCGCCCAGCTCGACGGCGGAGAAGCTCTTCAGCGAACCGGACAGTTTGCCGATCGGCGTCCGGGCGCCGGCCACGATGACGGAACCAGGCATGAGTGGGCCTCCCGCAGGTACGACAGCGTCTTCGGTAACCATAACGTGATCATGACCAACATGCCGGGCGAGCAGGGGCGACCCGCGTATCCGCGCCGCTCGCGGTCAGGTGTGGCAGCATCCCGGAACGATCCCGGTGAGGACGGGACGGCGGGACGGCGAGCCGCCCGCACTTCCCGCGCCTCCTTCATCCGCATCACCGCGACGATCACGGTAATCATAATGATCATGACAATTGCGACGGCCACGACGACCACGACGACCACGGAAGAGGGGCACAGACCGCGATGTTCACCAGAATCGACCACGTCGGCATCGCCGTCCGCGACCTGGAGAAGTCCATCTCCTGGTACGAGACGACGTTCGGCCTCACGGTAGCGTCCCAGGAGGTCAACGAGGAGCAGGGGGTCCACGAAGCCATGCTGTCCGTCGCCGACGGCCCCGCGGGCGGCTCCTATGTGCAGCTGCTGGAGCCGACCCGGGCGGACTCGCCGGTCGGCAAGTTCCTCGCCCGCAACGGCGAGGGAGTTCATCACATCGGCTACGGCGTCGAGGACGTGGAGAACGCACTGGCCTCGATCAGCGCCACCGGGGTCCGGCTGGTCGACAAACGGCCCCGGCACGGCTCCATGGGCGCGAGCATCGCCTTCCTGCACCCGAAGGACACCGGCGGCGTCCTGACCGAGCTGGTGCAGGCCGCCAAACACTGATCTGCCACCCCCGGCAGCCTCCCGCCAGCCAGCGCCACGGCCCCCATCGTCGGCCATCACCGGTGCCGGCCGTCATCAGCTGACCAAAAATCCCGAAAACGACAACCGAATGATCCAGGAACCATCGCCGACGAACCGTCGCGGGGCGACCCCCCCTCCCCATAAACACCTGAAGGATGTGAATCCGCCGCTGTTCGGGACAGCGCCGGATTCACATCCTTTTTCATCCCACCACCACGCTTTTCTTTCCCGCGGCTCTTTCCTGTCTTTCCCGTGACTCTTTCCCGCGGCCATCACACCGCGGGCTCCCCGCCTTCAGGATCTCCACCTTTCCAGATCGCCATCAGACAATCTTCGCCATCCCCAGATTTTCGCAGGGCGAACACACCTCAAGATCCTTACATTTCTGGATCATCACCAGATGATCAAGAAACCACCGACGACGACCAGCTCTCGAGGGCCGGGGTCCCCAGATTTTCGCAGGGCGAACACACCTCAAGATCCTTATGTTTCTGGATCATCACCAGATGATCAAGAAACCACCGATGACGACCAGCTCTCGAGGGCCGGGGTCCCCAGATTTTCGCAGGGCGAACACACCTCAAGATCCTTATATTTCTGGATCATCACCAGATGATCCAGAAACCACCGATGACGACCAGCTCTCGAGGGCCGGGGTCCCCAGATTTTCGCAGGGCGAAAATCTGGGGCTAGCTGATGCCGCAGCCGGCGGTGAAGGGTGACGCGGTCGTGTTCAGGTCCACCGTCGCGGATGTGGGCGCGCCGACCGTCTGGAAGCTCTCGCCGGTCAGCCGCCAGGTCGTGTACGTCACCGAGTACGTCCGGTCACCGGCGGCGCCGCCGGTGGCGTTGCCGGCGGCGACGACCACCGTCCCGGGCGTCGGGCCGTCGCAGGTGAAGCCGTCGCCGTGGGCGCCCGCAAGACCGGCCGGCAGCGGCAGCGGCGGCCCGCTCAGCTGCCGCAGCTGCCTGGCCGCGATCATTTTGATCACGCCGAACGTCCTGGTGTCGGCGGCGTTGCCCCCGGTCTGGACGATCAGCTCGCCGTAGCCGTCGGCGTCGATGTCGACGATCGAGATGGTCAGTGGCGACACCACCTCCGACAGCGCCAGCGTGGCCGGCCCGAACCGGCTGAGCGTGACCACGAGGGTGTTGCCGGACAGCTGCGTCGTGTCGTCCGTGCCGTCACCGTCGACGTCGCCCTTTTTCGCCGGCCGGGACACCGGCTGCGGCAGGGGCGGAGAGTTGACGTTGCTGGGCGAGACGCTGGGCCGCCCGGCCGTCGCGCTCGGGGACGGCAGCGGGCTGGTCTCCGTGACCGGCGAGGTGGACAGCGACGAGGGCTGCGCGGTGATGGTCCCGCGGACCGGGCCGCCCACGCCGCCGCCATGGGCGGCCGACGAGGTCGGGACCCGCGCGGCTGTCGCGCCGGCCGTCTGCGCCAGCGGCGGCGTGGCCGGTTCGACCAGGGTGGTGGAGTCACGGGGCTCACTCACCACGTAGGCGATAGTGATCACACCCGCCAGCGCCAGCCCGCCGAAGGCGGCGGCCGGCACCCGCATCCGGCGCCGGCGGAGCACCCTGGCGCGGATGCGCGCGTACGCGTCCGGCGACGCCTGGAGCGGTTCGACCGCCTCGGCGAGACGCCGGCGTAGCTCGTCGGCTTCGAGCCCGGTCACCGCAGGCCCTCCAGCTTGCTGCCCAGTGCGGCGAGCCCGCGGGACGTGTACGCCTTCACCGATCCGACACTGCAGCGCATGACCGCCGCGGTGTCCGCCTCGGAAAGATCGGCGTAGTAGCGCAGGACCACGGCCTCCCGCTGGCGGCGCGGCAGCTCGCGCAGGGCCTGCACGACGGCGGCCCGTTCGACCAGGGCGTAGGCCCCCTCCTCCGCGCTGGCCGCGTGCGGCATCGGCTTGGGCGCGTGCTTGAGGGCCACGAGCCGGCGCCGCAGCGTCGAACGTGCCAGGTTGACGACGGTCTGCCGCAGGTAGGCGAGTGCCTTCTCGCGGTCCTGCAGGCGGCCCCAGGCCGCGTGCACACGGATGTAGGCGTCCTGGACGATCTCCTCGCACAGGCCGAGATCGTCAAGCAGGAGAGCGGCGAGACGGACAAGCGACCGGTAATGTTCCGAGTACAAAACGGTGAGGGCGGCGTCGGCGTCCCGCGCGACCTCGCTACGGGCGGCGTCGCTCCGCGCAGGCACGGGCCGCCACCCCTCCACGACTGTCATGGGCGCGGTCACACCGGATCAGACGCGCTCCCACCCCCAATGGTTGCTCTCACCTCAGGTTGTATCGCTTCCGGCCCCTAAGTACACCCCCTACTGGACGACTACTGGGCATACCCGCCGGTAGCATCTTGGCCCACGTCACACATGACGCATGGGAGGTCGATCGTGAAGGAAATTGCTGAGGCGATTCTTGCCGGTGACACCCCCCGGAAGGAGTTCGCGGACCTTCGCGTGCCCGAGCGGTACCGGGCTGCGGTGGTTCGCAAGGCGGACGTCAACATCTTCGCCGGACTCGCCTCCCAGGAGAAGGACCCTCGACGTTCCCTGCACGTCGAGGAGGTCGCCACCCCCGAGCTCGGCCCGGGCGAGGCGCTGGTCGCGGTCATGGCATCCGCGATCAACTACAACACCGTGTGGACGTCGATCTTCGAGCCGCTCTCGACGTTCGGCTTCCTGGAGCGCTACGGCCGGATCTCCCCGCTCGGCAAGCGCCACGACCTGCCGTACCACGTGGTCGGCTCCGACCTCGCCGGGGTCGTCCTGCGCGCCGGGCCCGGAGTGCACGCCTGGGCGCCCGGCGACGAGGTCGTGGCCCACTGCCTGTCGGTCGAGCTGGAGCGCCCCGAGGGCCACGACGACACGATGCTCGACCCGGAGCAGCGCATCTGGGGCTTCGAGACCAACTTCGGGGGGCTGGCCGAGCTCGCCCTGGTCAAGGCGAACCAGCTCATGCCGAAACCCGCGCATCTGAGCTGGGAGGAGGCCGCCGCCCCCGGGCTGGTGAACTCCACCGCCTACCGCCAGCTGGTGTCGCGCAACGGCGCGAACATGAAGCAGGGCGACGTGGTGCTGATCTGGGGTGCCAGCGGCGGGCTCGGCTCCTACGCGACGCAGATGGCACTCAACGGTGGCGCGATCCCGGTCTGCGTCGTCTCCTCCGCCCGGAAGGCGGAGATCGTCCGCCGGATGGGCGCCGAGCTGGTGATCGACCGGACCGAGGAGGACTACCGGTTCTGGAAGGACGAGCACAACCAGGACCCGAAGGAATGGCAGCGGTTCGGCCGGAAGATCCGGGAGCTCACCGGCGGTGAGGACCCCGACATCGTCTTCGAGCATCCCGGGCGGGAGACCTTCGGCGCCTCCGTCTACGTCGCCCGGCGCGGCGGGACGATCGTGACCTGCGCCTCCACCAGCGGCTTCATGCACTCCTACGACAACCGCTACCTGTGGATGAACCTCAAGCGCGTGATCGGGTCGCATTTCGCGAACTACCGCGAGGCGTGGGAGGCCAACCGGCTGATCGCCAAGGGCCTGATCCATCCGACTCTCTCCCGGGTGTACCCGCTGACCGAGACCGGGCAGGCCGCCCACGACGTCCACCGCAACCTCCACCAGGGCAAGGTCGGGGTGCTCTGCCTCGCCCCCGCCGAGGGCCTCGGCGTCCGCGACCAGGCGACGCGCGAGCGTCACCTCACCCAGATCAACCGCTTCCGCGGGGTGTAGGGGTATTGGATACGGGGTACCCGCAACGCCGGGTTTCTCGAGCACAAACCTGGCGATCGGCGCACTTTCCGGGAGACTCGATGTACGTCGGTTCACCGGCCCCGAGGAGGTCAACCATGGCAGTGGTCTGGCACGCTGATGTCCCATGACCGAACAAACCGATCTCATCCCGATGTCCGGTGGTGGGGACGCCTCGCCGGAGTTCGATCTGGTTCGTCGCGGCTACGATCCGCATCAGGTCAGGGCACATGTCAACTGGCTCGTCGAACAGCTGCGGGAAGCTGAGTCGCATCGGGCCGCGGCCGAGGCCGCCGCCTCGGAGGCCGCCATCGAGGCGGCCACCCTGCGTGACGATCTGGCCGCCAACCGGCCGGCCTGGGAGGAGTTCGGCGGGCGGATCACCAAGATCCTCCAGCTTGCCGAGGAAGAGGCCGCCGCCGTCCGCGCCGAGCGGACCCGGGAGGCCGAGGTCGCGCTGGAGGAGGCCCGGCAGACCCACGCCGACGCGCAGCGTACCCGCGAACGGACGATCCGGGAGGCCGAGACAAAGGCTCAGGAGATCGTCGCTACGGCGGAGGCGCAGGCGGAGCAGATCGTCACCAGCGCCCGGGAAGCGGCCGAGAG
Source organism: Protofrankia sp. CiP1_Cm_nod1 (assembly GCF_920888515.1). Classification (GTDB taxonomy): domain Bacteria; phylum Actinomycetota; class Actinomycetes; order Frankiales; family Frankiaceae; genus Protofrankia. Next base: position 9,899 of record NZ_CAKKTM010000425.1, read on the forward strand.
GGCCGAGAACGACTCCCGGCGCCGGCTCGCCGACCTCGGCCGGCAACGCGACCAGGTGACCACTCAGCTCGGCCAGTTGCGCGACCGGCTGGCCGCGGCGATGGCCCCGCTGGATCTCAGCGTGAATCCCGGCGTGGATCCGGAACCGGTGGACGCCGAACAGCCCGCCGCCGTCCACTCCTGACCCGGGCCCCGTCCGCGGGGCACGGGCCCGCGGCCGTATTCGGGCCGGGATCGCGGGCCGGGATCGCGGGCCGGGATCCCGGGCCGGATCAGCCGCCCGGCCGCGACCGGCCCGACGGATTCCGGCGGTCGCGATGGGCCCAGCAGATCGTGTGCCAGTGCCTGCGGTCGGCGACCTGGTCGTCCAGCCAGCACACCACGTGCGGGGTGGCCGGGACTATCTCCTGCTCGCATCCGGGACAGCGGTAGTACTTCCACGCGGCCGCGCCGCTGACCCGGCGGACGACCCAGTCGCCGTCCGGGTGCTGTTCGGTCGTCTCGGATCCGACGATCACGGGTGCCTGCGGTGCCTGCGATGCCTGCGCCTGCCCCTGCGCCTGCGCCCGCGCCCGTCGGGACCGGCGCCGGGTCATTGCGGGCGCGTCGCCGACGTCCGGTCGACGACCTCACCCTCGATGATCCGATGCGGGTCCGCGCCACCCGCCGGGGGACGCCGGGAAACGCCGATCCGGTTGGCGGTCGACGCGGCGATCGTCTTCACCAGCTTCGCCTTACGGATCATCCCCCGCGGCGACGACAGGGCGGCGGACGCGCCCAGCAGGAGCTGGAAGGCCCGCTCGCTGCCGCGCCAGTGCTCCCGCAGCACGGCCTCACCGGCACCGATCTCCAGCCGGCGGAACGCGAAGGCCACGATCGCGACATCGTCGAGCTGGCCCACCACCGGGATCAGGTTCGTCAGCCGGTTCTTCGGGGACACCAGATACGCCAGCGCCCCGGCCGCCTCCAGCTTGGCCGACTGGGAGACCCGCGGATCGGCCAGGACCTTCCTGAGCATCACCACGAAGTCGGGCAGGAACGTCACGATCTCGCGGCCCAGCTCCCGGACGGCGTCCTTGTCCAGCTTGTCCAGCGGGATCATCGCGGCATCCTCCGGGTGCGGCAGCAGGGGCCGGCGTGTTGGTGACGAATCACGCCGTACGGCGCCATGGTAGGCGACAGGGCCGACACCACAGCAGCCCCGCGACCGGTGCACCCGATCAGTGGACCCGGAACCCGCGCCGGGTCTTGCGGCCGAGATAACCCGCTCTGACAAGGTGTTCGAGCAGCGGAGCCGGCGCGTGGCCGGGCTCCCGGAACTCCTGGTACAGAGCGCGCTGGATGGCAAGCGTCACATCCAGGCCGACGACGTCGACGAGCGCGAACGGCCCCATCGGATGCCCGCAGCCGACCGTCATCGCCGTGTCGATGGTGTCGATGTCCGCGTAGTGGTCCGCCAGCATCTTCACCGCGTCGTTGAGGTAGGGGAACAGCAGGGCGTTGACGATGAAACCGGCCCGGTCACCGCAGCGCACCGGATGCCTACCCATCGCCCGTGCCACCTCGAAGGCCGTGGCGGTGACGTCGCCCGCGGTCAGGACGGTGGGCACGATCTCCACCAGGCGCATCACCTGCGCCGGGTTGAACCAGTGCATCCCCACCACGTCGGACGGGCGGGCGGTGGCGGCCGCGCACTCGACCACCGGCAGGGACGATGTGGTTGTCGCCAGCACCGCCCCCGGGCGTGCCACCGCGTCGAGCGCGGCGAACAGGGCCCGCTTGACCGCGAGATCCTCCACGACCGCCTCGATGACGAGGTCGCAGCCGGCGAGGGCGGCCAGGTCGGTGCTGCCCCGCACCCGGGACAGGGCGGCGGCCCGGTCGTCCAGGGAGATCCTCCCCTTCTCGACGCCCCGCTCGAGCGAGCCTTCCAGCTTCTTGCGGACAGCGGCGATCTTCTCCTCGCCGCGGGCGTGGAACACCACGTCGTAGCCGTGGCGGGCGCAGACCTCGACGATCCCGGCGGCCATCGTCCCGCTGCCGACGATGCCCACCGCCCGCACCGGCCGGGCCACCGGCCCTGTCACCGGGCCGGGCCCGCTCCCGGTGCCGGCCGCGGGCCCGGCCGCCGGCACCGTGTCGACGATCTCGGACGTGTCCGGGGCGGCATAGGTGTAGAAGCCGCGCCCGGTCTTGCGGCCGAGCATCCCGGCCGCGACCAGCTGCCGCAGCAGCGGCGCCGGGGCGTGCAGGTGGTCATGGGAGGTGCGGTGGACCGAGTCCAGGATCTCGTAGGCCGAGTCGAGCCCGATCAGGTCGAGCAGCGCGAGCGGGCCGATCGGGTGCCCGCAGCCCAGCCGCATGGCCGCGTCGATGTCCTCCCGGGTGGCGTAGTGCGCCTCCAGCATCCGCACGGCGCTGTTGAGGTAGCCGAACAGCAGGGCGTCGACGATGAAGCCGGCCCGGTCCGCGGCGATCACCGCGGTCTTGCCGACCTTCGTGACGAGGGCCTCGACGTCCGCCAGCACGGTGGCGTCGGTGACGACCGTGCGGACGATCTCGACCAGCCCCATGACCGGCGCCGGGTTGAACCAGTGGGTGCCGATGACCCGGGACGACCGGGACGTCCCGGTGGCCAGTTCGGTGACGGACAGCGAGCTGGTGTTCGTGGCGATGATGGTCCCGGACGGGCACAGCGCGTCCAGGTCGGCGAGGACCGCCCGCTTGTCCTCGAGCCGCTCGGGCACCGCCTCGATGACCAGCCGGCAGTCCGCCACCGCCGACAGGTCGGTGCCGGCGTGGATCCGGGCGAACAGCGCGTCCCGGCCGGCCCCGGTCAGCTTGCCGCCATCGACCGCCCGGTCGGTCGAGTGACGGATCCGGCCGAGCCCCCGGGCCAGCGCCCTGTCGTCGTGCTCGACGCCCACCACCTCGATACCGGCGCGCGCCAGCACCTCGGCGATCCCCGCGCCCATGGTGCCAAGCCCCACCACGCCAACCCTCGTGAAGTCCCCAGCCATCCCGGACCACCCCTCTCGTCGTCGCTGTCGTCGTTGTGCCCACCAGCGACGCGCGGATGCTCCACCAGGTCTTCGACCCACGGCCCCACAACCGGCCACGCCACGTCACGTCAGCCAAAAAAGGAACAACCAACAGGCAATCGGGCAGCCGGCATCAACCAGGAATCGCCTTCGCAACCGAACATCGTATTCTCGACCGAACTCCGACGGGACAAGGTCGACATGACCCACCGAACCTATCCGGTGGAATCCTCCGGCCGGTGTTCCTGGCAGGACCGGTGTTCCTGGCAGGAGATGACCTGGTCGGGATCGTCCAGCCAGAACGCCTGGCCATCGGGAGTGACCGTCAGACCGAAACGGCTGTGGTCCGGCCGCCCGGCGTCGATCCACCAGCGGTAGGCCGCCTCCAGTTCCTCCCACAGCCGCCGCGGCCCGTCGTGGTGAACCCGCTGGCCGGCCGCCCCGGACGTGACCGTGGCCCAGGAGCGCGAGTCCCGGTGTGACATCAGAAGAACGGCGGTGCCGTCGTCCTCCCCGCGTTCTCCCGTCACCCAGCCGGGCAGCCGGGCACCGACGGCGAAGCCGGCCTCGAAATCCGTGAACGGTTCACGCGGACAGTTCCGGGTCGTGGTGGCGCGGGCGTCCTCGGTGCCCCAGATCCGCCACAGGACCTCGTCGTCCCGCTGGCCGCGCAGCCGCATGAAGGACGCCGCG
>NZ_CAKKTM010000426.1:0-5583 GCF_920888515.1 Protofrankia sp. CiP1_Cm_nod1
TGCCGGGCGTGTTCGGCGATCGCGGGATCCACCTCCACGGTCGTGACACGCCCACCGCGTGCCCTCCCGGCGAGCAGGGCGGCGTTGTATCCCGTGCCCGCCCCGATCTCCAGCACGTTCATTCCCGCCCGCACGTCGAGCAGGTCGAGCATCCTGCTCATGACCACCGGCGCGCTGGACGAACTGGTCGGGAAGATGCCCAGGCCGTCATCACGTTCTCCGTCGTCGGCTTGGGTGACGATCGAATCGCCGCTGCTGACGAGCGCCAGCCACCCTTCGGGATCCTCAGCCCGGTCGAGCGGGACCAGCCATCCGTCCGCCCGTCCCACCCAGACCACGTCGGGGATGAAATCCTCGCGTTTCACACCTTTCCCGTCCCGTTGCAGGTCGTGCACCGCACCGTCTGCGTCTGCCGCTGCCCACCCGCCGGCCCGTCACCATCGGTCCGCACCGTGACCGTCCCCCGGCCGTTGTATATCGGGCACTGCGGCGCCTCGTCCCTGTGCTTTCCCACCCGCCGGCCTTCCCAGAAAACAACTTCCAGCACTCATCATGAAAATATGGAGCCCACAGTGTGCGACAGGCAGTCACAACCGCCGCACCTGGACGAGAACAAGCCGGCCCACCAGGCGACAGCATGTACCTACAGTCATCGATCATAGCCGCATCGACAGTACGGAACAACCCACCGTCATCAGACGCCCCCGATCGGCCAACACCGACCATCGACGGGCAGACCACCGACCACAGACAACGCGGGCCACCAGCACATCCTTCGGCGCCGCGCGCCTGTTCACCACCGACGCGGACTGTCTCGAGTGATCCTGATCGACGTCCGCTGGCACCCGGCCGGACCCGCTCCCCACACAAACCCGACTCGAAAGGCAAGCCTTTTCCATCGGGCTGGAGCCGAACAACCCACGCGGCACGCCACCCGCGTACGGCAGACAGCGGATATCTGATATAAAACTCGTCAACCGAGTCAAATCGGACGTAATTTCACCAATAACGATGGATTGTGAGCGGGACGGGGGCCGCGGGTGAGGGCAGGGGCGCTACGCCGGGTCGTAATCGTCACGCTGGCGGTCACGGCAGGCGTCGCTGCCGTTCTCGGTGGGCTGGCTGCCGGTCCAGCCTCATCGGGAGACCGCTTTCCAGGCCCACTGGACCTCCTGCGCCGACACCCCTGGTGGTCGGTTCTCGTTCTGGCCGTGCTGGGCGCGGCGGCGACTCTGCTGCTGGAACGGATACAGAATCGTCCGCCGGCGGGAGCGGACGATTCACCGTCGGCACCGCCGAGCGTACCCGAATGGGTGATCAGGCGTACGGAAGTCGCGTCGGTCGTCGCCGCGGTGTGCTCGCGGCAGGGCGGCACGGTAGGAATCACCACGGTGCTGACCGGCGCGGGCGGCTTCGGGAAGACGACACTGGCCAAAGTCGTGTGCGCCGACAAAAAGGTGCGGAAGCACTTCAAAAATCGGGTCTACTTCGTCACCATGGGCCGCGATGAGCGAAGCCGGGCCAGCATCGCCTCAAAGGTCAACCAGGTCATTTATCTGATCACAGGAGACACCACCACCTTTGACGACCCGGAACTGGCAGGGGCCCGACTGGGCGGGCTCCTGGACCAGCGCCCCCGTATTCTGCTTGTTCTGGACGACATCTGGGAACGGGAACAGCTTGACCCGTTCCTACGGGGCGGCAGTCGGTGCGTGCGACTGGTCACCACACGCGTTCCCACCATTCTCCCAACCGGCTCCGGCGCGCCACCGGTTCTGGTCGACAGGATGTCTCACGCAGAGGCTCGTCAGGTACTGACGTGGAGATTACCGCGCCTGCCAGAGGTCCTGACCCGGGATCTGCTGGCGACAACCGGGCGCTGGCCCCTGCTGCTGCACCTGGCCAACGGAATAATCAAGAATCAGGTGGACACGGGCGCCGATGCCACCGCGGTCGCCGAGGAGACGCTACGGCAACTGCGGGCACAGGGACCAGCAGCGGTGGACGATCCGCTGACACCATCAGATCCTGATGACGCCAACAAACTTAATGATCCCAACGAGCGCGGCAAGGCCGTGCGGGCGACCGTGGAGGCCGCGGCCCGGCTGCTGCTCGCGGACGGCAGGGACCGGTTCGTCGAACTAGGGATCTTCGCCGCGAACGAGACCGTCCCGGTGACCCTCGTGGCCCGGCTGTGGGAGGCGACGGGCGCATACACCGAGAGACAGTCACGGGCCCTGTGCCTGAAGCTGGCCAGCCTGTCCCTGCTCACCCTGAAACACGAGGCAGGGGGCAGTGTGACCCTGCACGACGTCATCCGCGACTATCTGCGCGGCGAACTCGGCCCCGCCCGCCTGACCGCTCTCAACGAGGCGCTGGTGGACGCGGTCGAGGCCGGTCTGCCGGCAGCCGACCCGCTCGCGCCCTCGGCACCGCGACCGCCGGCCGCGTGGTGGGAGCTGACCGACGGATACCTGCTGGACCATGCCATCGACCACCTGCTCGCCGCGGGCCGCACCGACCAGGCCGAAGCCCTCGCCAGCGACCTCCGCTGGGTCGAAACCCGGCTGCGCCAACGCGGGCCCACCGCCCCCTGGCGGGACCTCTCCCACATCCCCACCCCGACCGCGGCGGAGCGGGCCCGCGACCTCGCCCGCACCACACACCTCCTCGGACCGACGCAGCCCGCCCACGCACTGTCCGCAATCCTGTACAGCCGCCTCGAACCACTCGCCCACTGGCATGACCAGGTCACCGTTCGACAAGGCCGGTCCAGCCAGCCAGCCCTGCTCAACCGCTGGACGCCGCCGGACATCCCCGATCCCGCCCTTCTGCGCCCTCTCGCCGGCCACACCGACCGGGTGACCGCGCTGGCCATCGCACCGGACGGCACCTGGCTCGCCACCGGCAGCTATGAAGACGAAACGGTACGTATCTGGGACCGGAGTACCGGCCGCATCACAACCACCCTCACCAGTCAGGTGACCGCGCTGGCCATCGCACCGGACAGCAGCTGGCTCGCCACCGGCAGCCGGGATGGGACCGTACACATCTGGAATCCGACCACCGGGATTCTCACCAGCACTCTCGCCAGCCGCACCGATTCAGTGCTCGAGCTGGCCATCGCACCGGACGGCACCTGGCTCGCCACCGTCGGTAATGACAGGACCATATGTATCTGGGACCCGGCCACCGCCACCCTCCTGCACACCATCACCGACCAGACCGACGCGGCGACCGCGCTGGCCATCGCACCGGACAGCAGCTGGCTCGCCACCGGCAGTCGGGATGGGACCATACGCATCTGGGACTCGGCCACCGCCACCCTCCTGCACACCATCACCGGCCACACCGCCTGGATAACCGCCCTGGCCATCGCACCGGACGGCACCTGGCTCGCCACCAGCAGTCACGACGGGACCATACGCATCTGGGACCGGGCCACCGGCCGCGCCACCGCCACCCTCACCGGCCACACCGCCTGGGTAATCACGCTGGCCATCGCGCCGGACGGCACCTGGCTCGCCAGTGGCAGCGATGACACGACAGTCCGGATCTGGGACCCGGAATCCTCCGCCCCGCTGCGCACCCTGACCGGCCATACCCGCGAGGTGACCGCGCTGGCCATCGCACCGGACGGCACCTGGCTCGCCACCACCGGAAGCTACGACGAGGGGACGGTACGGATTTGGGACCCGGCCACCGGCCGCGCCACCGCCATCCTCACCGGCCACAGCACCGCGGCGACCAGGATAGCCATCGCACCGGACGGCACCTGGCTCGCCACCACCGGAAGCTACGACGAGGGGACGGTACGGATCTGGGACCCGACCGCCGCCACCCTCGCCAGCCGCACCAGTCAGGTCCGTGAGGTAACCGGGGTGACGATCGCGCCCGACGGCACCTGGCTTGCCACCACCCACTACAACGGGGGGGTGCGGCTGTGGGACCCGGCCACCGGCAGCCTCACCGCCACCCTCGCCTCCGCGGGTACGCAGGTGGCGACGATCGCCCCGGATGGCACCTGGCTCGTCGTGGGCAGCAGCCTTGGAACAGTAGCACTCCTGGACCGGGCCACCGGCTATCCCACCGCTGTCCTCATGGACGTCGCCCGCTGGGTGACCGCGGTAGCGATCGCCCCGGACAGCACCTGGCTCGCCACCGGCAGCCTCGACGGGGAGGTGCAGCTCTGGGACCGGATCACCGGCCTGTGCACCACCACCCTCGTCGGCCATACCGGGCGGGTGAGCATGCTGGCGATCGCACCGGACAACAGCTTGATCGCTACTAGCGGTGATGACGGGAGGGTGTTGATCTGGAACCTGGCCACCGGCAGCCCCGTCCCCACCCGTGCCAGCCGCGCCCCCCGTACCAGCCGTACCGGCCGCACCCGCTGGACGACCATGCTGGCAATCGCGCCAGACGGGGCCTGGCTCGCCACCGGCAGCCACGACAGGGTCATCCGGATCTGGGATCCAGCCACCAGCCGCGTCATCACCACCCTCACCGGCCTCACCGGCCACATGACCGCAATGACGATCGCCCCGGACAGCACCTGGCTTGCCACCAGCAGTGACGACGGGACGGTGCGGATCTGGAACCGGACCACCGGCCGCGTCATCACCACCGCCACCGGCCATACCGGTCAGGTGACCGCACTGGCGATCTCCCCGGACAGCGCCTGGCTCGCCACCGCCGGCCACGACGGAAACATACTGATCTGGGACGGAGCCTCCGGAGAGGCCGTCACCATGATGCGGGCCGATGGGCGCCTGTACGCCTGCGCCTGGGCTCCCGACGGTCACGGCCTGGCCGTGGGCGGCGAACGAGGAGCCTACTTCTACGGATTTCGTTCCTGAAATCGGGCGGCCAGGTGACCATATTCGGATTCGGCCGGGCCGTCGTCGTCCGTGGCGCGGACGTCCTCGCTCGTGATGACGGTGCCGAGACGTACCACCGGGAGACCGGTCCGTTCACCGCGGGACATTTCCGCCGCTGTGCCCTGCCCGACGTCCGACTCGCGGCCACCAGCCATTGTCAGAACAGGGTGGGGATGGCGGGGGCCAGGCCGCGCAGGGCGTCGTAGTCGACGGTGACGCAGGTCAGGCCGCGGTCCGCGGCGAGCAGGCGGGCCTGTGGGGTGATCGACTGGGCCACCAGGATGCCGCGGACCGGGTGCGGCAGGAAGGGATCGTCCTGGAGGCGGGCGAGGTAGCGGGTGAGCTGTTCGACGCCGTCGATCTCACCCTTGCGTTTCACCTCGACCGCGACGCTGGCGCCGTCGGGGTCCCGGCAGAGCAGGTCGACCGGGCCGATGCCGGTCTCGTACTCGCGGCGCACCAGGGTGAGGCCCTCCTGGATCGCGTCCGGGCGGTCGGCGAGCAGGACCTGCAGGTGCGCCTCGACACCGTCCTTCCGCAGGCCGGGGTCCACACCGAGCTCGTGCGAGGAATCGTGCAGGATCTCCTCGATGGTGATGACGAGCTGTTCGTCCGCGCGGTTGGTCACCCGCCAGACGCCGTCCGCCTCGGCTATCACGCAGGGCGGGCTCATCCAGTTCAGCGGCTTGTAGGCCCGCCCGTC
>NZ_CAKKTM010000426.1:6125-30299 GCF_920888515.1 Protofrankia sp. CiP1_Cm_nod1
GTATCCCGGGCGTTCTCGTGGGCGGCTGTCAGCTCCCAGCGGGTCAGCTGTGGCAGCGCCCACCACAGCGCGACGAAGAACGCCGCGGTCGCCGAGCAGATCAGGACGGTGGCGAGCGGGCCCATCAGCACGTCGACGACGAGCAGGACGGCGCCGTTGATCCCCGCGCCCAGCATGGCCAGCCCGGCCAGCGCCATGGTGTTGGCCGCGGCGACCAGCCGGGCGCGGGCGCCCCGGCGGAACATGATCCGGTGGTAGGCCACCGGGCCGATCAGCAGTGCGGACGCGGCGGCGACCACCAGCAGCGTGGCCAGGTAGAGCGCCCGCTGGAAGTCGGTGACCTGGTCCCAGCGCTGGGTGAAGGGGAGGGTCAGCAGGAAGGCGAAGAGGATCTGCACACCGGTCTGCGCCACCCGGATCTCCTGAAGCAGTTCGCTCCAGTTCCGGTCCAGCCGCCTGGCCCGCGGCTCCGGAGCATCCTCCAGCGGGACGTCCTCCCATGGCGCACTGTTCCGCGGGGCACCGTTCCGCGGGGCACTGTTCCGCGGGGCGGCGCCCGGCGGGGCGCTGTCTTGTGGAGGGTCCGGGCGAGGGGGCATCGCCGGCCGTCTAGGTCAGGGGGAGGACGCGGCTGGCGGGCCGCTCCCCCGGGCGGCGGCCCTTCCGCCGGTCCGCCCGGCTGTTTCCGCGGCGGCGCCCCCGGCGGCCTTATCGCTGCTCTTCCCGCCACTGCCGTCGGCGGCGGCCTTCGTCTCGGCGGCCCGCCGGGCGGCGACAAGGCCGTCGAGCAGGCGCGTCCGGTCGGCGTAACGCCGCCGGTAACGGTCCGCCTGCTCCGCGGGCAGCCTGATCAGCCGCGTCGGGTCGCTGTTGTCGGCCATGTCCGCCCGCTTCACGGCGACGGCGAGATCGTCGGCGGCGACCCGGGCAAGGTAGTCCTCCACCGGCTCCCCCGGGCGGTGGCTGAGCGCGTCGACCGCCGCCACGACCGCGGGCGGGTAACCGAGCGCAGCGAGATCGTCCAGGGTGATCGCGGAGTCCTCGACGACGTCGTGGAGCACCGCCGTCATCTGCGCGTGCTCGTGGTCGGCCCCGGCGCCGTCCGCGATGGCGGCAACCGCCCGCATGACCCGCAGCGGATGGCCGATGTACTCCTCGCCGATCTTGTCAAGCTGGCCGGTATGGGCTCGGGTGGCCAGGGCCACCGCGTCGTCCAGGGACGGAGTGTCGGGGACCATTCTGGGCACGCTACGCGCCCGCCGGCCACCTCGCACATCGGTCCCGGGCCGGCGAAACATCTCTCACCAGGCCTTTGATGCTCTCACCAGGCATCAGCTACTTTCCGCGACGACTACTCTCCGCGAAATCGGCGTCTCGGAGTCCAACCGGGTTAGATGGTGGGCTGTGGTCGGCCCAGGCCGCCAGCGGCCCGGATGACGTCGACCACGCTGTCCATGATCTCGGTGAGGCCGTAGTCCTTCGGCGTGTACACCGCGGCGACGCCGAGGGCCTTCAGCCGCTCGGCGTCCGCCGGCGGGATGATGCCGCCGACGACCACTGGCACCTCCCCGACGCCGGCCTCGCGCAGCCCGTCGAGCACCACCGGCACCAGCTCCATGTGCGAGCCGGAGAGCACCGACAGGCCCACGACATGGACGTCCTCCTCCACGGCGGCGGCGACGATCTGCGCGGGTGTGAGCCGGATGCCCTGGTAGACCACTTCGAAACCGGCGTCCCGGGCGCGCACGGCGATCTGTTCGGCGCCGTTGGAGTGCCCGTCGAGGCCGGGTTTGCCGACGAGGAACTTCAGCCGGCGCCCGAGCTCCTTCCCGGTCGCGACGACCCGTTCCCGCACGTCGGTGAGCTGCTGGCCGCCCGCGTGCACCGAGGACGCGGCGGACACCCCGGTGGGGGCCCGGTACTCGCCGAACACCTCCCGCAGGGCACCAGCCCACTCACCGGTGGTGACGCCGACGCGGGCGCAGGCGAGGGTGGCCGGCATCAGGTTCGCGTCGGTCTTCGCCGTGTCCCGCAGGTTCTGCAGGGCCTCGTCGACGGCACGCGCGTCGCGGCCGGCCCGCCAGGCCGCGATGTCGGCGCGGGCGGCCTCCTCCACGGCCGGGTCCACCGTCTGGATGGCCGTGGTCAGGTCGGCGAGCAGCGGGTTCGGCTCGGTGGTGGTGAAGGCGTTGACGCCCACCACCACGTCCTCGCCCGACTCGATGCGCACCCGGCGGGCCGCGTGCGAACGGACGAGCTCGGACTTCATGTAGCCGCTCTCGACCGCGGCGACCGCGCCGCCCATGGCCTGCACCCGGTCGATCTCGGCCTGGGCGGCCTCGGCGAGCTCGGCCACCCGGCGCTCCACGACGACGGAGCCCTCGAACAGGTCGGGGTACTCCAGCAGGTCGGTCTCGTGGGCGAGGATCTGCTGGATGCGCAGGGACCACTGCTGGTCCCAGGGCCGGGGCAGGCCGAGCGCCTCGTTCCAGGCCGGCAGCTGCAGCGCCCGGCAGCGGGCGTCCTTCGACAGTGTCACGCCGAGGGCTTCCAGCACGATCCGGATGACGTTGTTCTCCGGCTGCGCCTCGGTCAGGCCGAGGGAGTTGACCTGGACGCCGTAGCGGAACCGCCGGTGCCGCGGGTCCTCGACGCCGTAGCGGGTCCGCAGCAGGGTGTCCCACAGCCGCGTGAACGCCCGCATCTTGCACAGCTCCTCGACGAAGCGGACGCCGGCGTTGACGAAGAAGGAGATCCGGGCGCACACCTCACCGGTGCGTTCCGCCGGCACCTGCCCGGAGGCGGCCACGGCGTCGAGCACGGCGATGGCCGTGCACATCGAGTAGGCGATCTCCTGGACGGGGGTGGCGCCCGCCTCCTGCAGGTGGTAGCTGCAGATGTTGATCGGGTTCCATCGGGGGATCTCGGTCACCGAGTAGGCGATCATGTCCGTGATCAGCCGCAGCGACGGCGCGGGCGGGAACACGTACGTCCCGCGGGAGAGGTACTCCTTGATGATGTCGTTCTGGGTGGTGCCGGCGAGCGCGGCGACGTCCGCGCCCTGCTCCTGCGCGACGACCTGGTAGAGCGCGAGCAGCCACATGGCCGTCGCGTTGATCGTCATCGAGGTGTTCATCCGGCCCAGCGGGATGTCGTGGAACAGCGCGCGCATGTCGCCGATGTGGGCGATCGGCACGCCGACCTTGCCCACCTCGCCGCGGGCGAGCTCGTGGTCGGGGTCGTAGCCGGTCTGGGTCGGCAGATCGAAGGCGACCGAAAGGCCGGTCTGCCCCTTGGCCAGGTTCCGGCGGTAGAGGGCGTTGGTCTCGGCCGGGCTGGAGTGCCCCGCGTAGGTCCGGATGATCCATGGCCGGTCCCGCTGGGGACGAGCCTGCTCGGAGAGGTCCTGCCGTGCCGCATCCGCCATCGCCGCACCCGTTCCCGAAGGGATTGTCGGACGTCCAGCAGCGTACCGGCGCGGGCCGTCAGCCGCCCGAACAGAGCGGCGGGCGCCCCTGCCACACGGTGAACAGGCCGGTGGGCAGGCCGTCGCAGGCGCTGGGGCCCTGCGCGACCCGCTTCCACGGGCCGTCGCTCGTCCGCTTCCACACCTGCGGGTTCGGCGGGGCCGGGGTGACGCCCGCGACCTGCGCCAGGCCCACGGCCCAGTACTCGTCGGCGGCGCTGTCGACGCCCTCGACGGCCCCGTAGAAGAGCTTTCCCTGCGGTATGACGACGTCGTCGGTGGCCACCCCCGCGACGCCGCCCTCCCGCAGGGCGTACGCGAGGCTCGCGCTGAAGGCCCGTCTGTCCACCGGCCGCACCCGCATCTGGTGGGCCGTGCCCGGCTGCCGGCCGCCCTCCCAGGCGGACGGCTCCAGCGGCGGCCGCACCTCGGCCGGGGGCGCGGCGGTGGGCGCCGGCCGGGGGGCGGGTGTCTTCGCCGGTGCCGTGGCCAGGCCGATGGCCACCCCCAGACCGACCGCGGCGGCGAACGCGCCCGCGATGACCAGCGGGCGGCGCGGGTCAGTGGGCCGGCCACCGCCCGCGCGGTACGCGGGACCATCCGCTGGGTTCAGCCGCTGCGCATCGACGTCGAGCATGTTCCTCCCCGGCCGGCTCCATCATCCCATGGTGCACGGCCACGCCCCGGAACCGGGGCTCCGCGCCGTCCACGCTGGTCGGCCACAGCCCACCACACCGGCCGGCCCGGCGTGCCGGCCGGTCGCCGCGTAGCGGCCGGTCACCGCGGATCAGGCATGACCGACGTGGGATCAGGCATGACCAACATGGAACAGGTCGGCGTCCTCGACCTGGAGGAAACGTCCGAGGCGGTTCGCCGACAGCAGCCGGCCCAGATCGTCGGGTACGTCCACGAGCACCATCGACCGCCCGGAACGCCGGGCCCGCCGTACCCCGCCGAGCAGCACGCCGAGCGCCGCCTGATCGGCGAGCTCCAGACCGGCCACGTTCACCCGCAGCCGCCCCCGGCCGCAGTCGATCGCGGTGTGCAGGCGCATCCGCAGATCACCGACCGTCCGCACGTCGACCCGGCCGTGCAGGCGCACGGTCTGCAGCTCCCTGCCACTGTCGTTGCGAAACGTCACGTTCTTGCCCATCAGGCCTCCCGTCCCCCCGTCCCCCCTGATCCACGCCCTGACCGCTCGGGCATCCGCAGGCACCCGGAGGGTGGTCAGGGCATGCCTGGCGATCAGAGGCTGTCGGACGTGGCCGGCCGCGTAGCCGGCCGACGGTTTCCATGCCCTCCGTTCCGATCCGTGGCGCACCAGCGGCGAAGCGTGTGACGCCTCGTCCGTAATGCCAGTATCCATGGTCGCAGAGTGGCCGTTCAGATGGGCTGATGTGCACGGCGGCGGGCCTGTCACACACCGGGCCACCACAGCGTGACGGGAAGATAAACACGCGATACGAACAACTATAACGCTATGTTTAGCCAAGATTACGCTTACGACTGCGACGCGACCCACGCGCGAACGCCTGCGCACGGCCGGCGGCACTGAGACGATGAAGACCGTCCGGCCCGCCGGCCCGGACAGCCGGGAGGTGACGGTGCCACTGAACAGCCTGCACTACACGATCGGTCCGGCCATCGCCGTCGCCGCCACCGCCGTACTCGTGGCGGTGTGCAGATGGGTCTTCACACCGACCCGGACGCGCGGCAACCCGGACACCCCCTTCCAGCACGCCGACTTCGGCATGCTGGTGCCCGTGGCCACGCTGCGCACACCGTCGGACGCGGACCGGCTGCGCCAGCTCCTGCGCCAGCACGGGATCCGGTCGACCTCGGGCGCGGCCGCGCTCGGCCCGGTCCAGGTGAACACCGACGGGAAGCTGCGACGTCACCACACCCCGGCCTGGCATGTCATGGTGTTTCCCGAGGACTCCCTGCGGGCCCGGGCGGTGGTGGCCGGCACGGAACGAGACTGGGCCTGACCGACGGGACCGAGACGGCCCTCAGCGGTCACCCCGCTCAGTGGCCGTCCCGCTCAGTGGCCGTCCCGCTCAGTGGCCGTCCCGCTCAGTGGCCGTCCCGCCGTCCCGCCGTGCGGCCGGCTCGCCACGCGGCTCCCGCCGGATGTCCGCGCCGAGCAGGCGCAGCTGCTCGACGAAGGCGGCGTAGCCGCGGTCGATGTGGTGGACCTCGCTGACGCTGGTGGTCCCCTCGGCCACCAGGCCGGCCAGCACGAGCCCGGCACCCGCCCGCACGTCCGAGGCCACCACGTGCGTGCCGACCAGGCGGCCGCCGCGGCGCACCACGACATGGTGGCCGTCGGTGCGCAGTTGCGCGCCGAGCTTGCTCAGCTCGCGGCAGAACACGAAGCGGCTGTCGAAGACGTTCTCGGTGATCAGGGAGACACCCTCGCTGACCGCCTCCAGGGCGATGGTCTGCGGCAGGAGATCCGTCGGGAAGCCCGGGTAGGGCAGGGTCACCACGTCGATCGAACGCGGCGGGCGCTCCGCGGTGACCCGGAAGCCGTCCGGCCGGGTGTCCACGGTGGCGCCGGCCGTCGTCAGCTTGTCGAGCACGATCTCCAGATGGTCGGCGCGGCCGCCCCGGATCATCACGTCGCCGCCGGTCATCAGCGCGCCGATGGCGAACGTGCCGGCGACGATCCGGTCCGCGACGGTGTCGTGCGTGGCCGGCCGCAGCTCGTCGACCCCCTCGATGACCAGCGTGGACGTGCCCGCGCCGTCGAGACGCGCGCCCATGGAGACCAGCATCGCGCACAGATCGGCGATCTCGGGCTCCCGGGCGGCGTTGTCGATCACCGTGGTGCCCTTGGCGAGCACCCCGGCCATCAGCAGGTTCTCGGTGGCGCCGACGCTGGGGAAGTCCAGCCAGATCGACGCCCCCTGCAGCCGGCCGGACGAACGGGCCACCAGGATCCCGGACTCGACGTCCACCATGGCACCGAGCTTGGCCAGCCCGCTGACGTGCATGTCGAGCGCGCGCGCGCCGATGGCGTCCCCGCCGGGAAGCGCCACCCGCGCCTCACCGCACCGGGCGACCAACGGCCCGAGCACCACCACCGACGCCCGGATCCGGCGGACGAGATCGCTGTCGGCCGCGGCGACGGGCCGCTCCGGCACGTCGATCGACAGTGAGCCCCCGACGACGTCCCGCTCGACGGTCGCCCCGAGCGCGCGCAGGACGTCGGCCATGACGGTCACGTCAAGAATGCCGGGTACCGAGCGAAGGGTCGTGCGGCCGTATGCCAGCAGGCTCGCGGCCATCAGCTTGAGCACGGAGTTCTTCGCTCCCGGGACATCCACCTCGCCGACCAGTTGACAGCCGCCCGTGGCGACGAACCGTTCCACAGAAGTCGATGGTAGGGCCTTGTCGGCCGCTGTCCGGGGCCGGCCCACCGGCACGCCAAGGCCAACTCGGCACCCGGCCGGCCCACCCTGCCCGTCCCGCCGGGGCCAGCCCGCCGGCCCGTGAGAAAAGCCCCGCCCGCCCGCGCCCCACCGCGGAAATCCCGTGACCGCCATTCCCGTACCGGGCGTTTTCGCCATGGGGAAAAATTCGTTCAAATACCGATAAAGGACGCGGGATGCCCGCCCGGCGCGGGGACGAACCACCAGCCCGGCATGATCGGATGCCGCTGGTCAGCGGCTCGGAGGGCGGCGCGGAATCCACTCGGCGCGCCCCGCGCCCCTCCCGGAAAACCCGCGGTCACAGCCGCTCGCGCGCCTGCGCAGCGGTGGAGCGCCTACAGTGTGGCGACATGGCCATCCACCTGACCCGGATCTACACGCGGACCGGGGACGACGGCACGACCGCGCTCGGCGACACCTCCCGGGTCCGCAAGACCGACCCGCGGCTGGCCGCGTACGCGGACGTGGACGAGACGAACTCCGCCATCGGCGTGGCGCTGGCCCTCGGCGCCCTGCCCGAGGACGTCCGGGCGGTGCTGGCCCAGGTGCAGAACGACCTGTTCGACCTCGGCGCCGACCTGTGCACGCCGGTCGCGGACAACCCGTCGTTCCCCCCGCTGCGGGTGAGCCAGGCCTACATCGACCGCCTTGAGGAAGCCTGCGACCGGTACAACGAGAACCTGCCCAAGCTGAACTCGTTCATCCTGCCGGGCGGCTCACCCGGCGCGGCCCTGCTGCATGTCGCGCGGACGGTGGCCCGCCGTGCGGAACGCTCGGCCTGGGCCCTGCTGGCGGACGACCCGGACCGCACCAGCCCCCTGCCCGTCCGCTATCTCAACCGCCTTTCCGACCTGCTGTTCATCCTTTCCCGGGTCGCCAACCCCGGCGGCGACGTCCTCTGGCAGCCCGGCGCGGGCCGCTGACAACCCAACAGCCGACAACGCAACAAAGGCCGGTGGTGACGTGGTTGTGGTTCTCCGCGTCGCCACCGGCCTTCTCGCTGCCGCTGGTCCGGGTCAGGTGGTGGGGGCCGACAGGGTCGCGTGCTCGGCGAGAATGCTCACGCCCTGGTCGGTCACGGACAGAAAACCGCCGTCGACGGCGACGGTCAGGGTCTCGCTACCGATTTTGACCCGCACCTCACCGCCCTGGACGAGAACTCCGAGCAACGGGACGTGCCTGGGCAGCACCCCGATCTCACCCTCCGTGGTCCGGGCGATGACCATGTCGGCATCCCCTGACCACACCTCCCGCTCCGGCGAGACGATCGCTACCCGTATCGGCATCGCGCTGCCGTCCTTCCTGCCGTCACATCATTCACGTCAGAGGAGTTCCTTGGCTTTCTTCTCGGCGTCCTCGATACCGCCGCACATGAAGAACGCCTGCTCGGGGAGGTGGTCGTAGTCGCCTTCGGTCAGCTTCTTGAAGGATTTGATCGTGTCCTCGAGCGGGACGAAGGTGCCCGGGATACCGGTGAACTGCTCGGCCACGAAGAACGGCTGCGACAGGAAGCGCTGGATGCGCCGCGCCCGGTTGACGAGAATCTTGTCCTCCTCGGACAGTTCGTCGATACCGAGAATGGCGATGATGTCCTGCAGGTCCTTGTAGCGCTGCAGGATGCGCTGCACCTCGCGGGCGACGTCGTAGTGCTCCTGCCCGAGGTAGCGGGCGTCGAGGATGCGGGAGCTGGAGTCCAGCGGGTCGACGGCGGGGTAGATCCCCAGGTCGGAGATGGCCCGCGAGAGCACCGTGGTGGCGTCGAGGTGGGTGAAGGTGGTGTGCGGCGCCGGGTCGGTGATGTCGTCCGCGGGGACGTAGATCGCCTGGAGCGAGGTGATCGAGTGGCCACGCGTCGAGGTGATCCGCTCCTGCAGGACGCCCATCTCGTCAGCCAGCGTCGGCTGGTAGCCCACCGCGCTCGGCATCCGTCCGAGCAGGGTGGAGACCTCCGAGCCGGCCTGGGTGAACCGGAAGATGTTGTCGATGAACAGCAGCACGTCCTGCTTCTGGACGTCGCGGAAGTACTCCGCCATGGTCAGCGCCGCGAGCGCGATCCGCAGCCGGGTGCCGGGTGGCTCGTCCATCTGGCCGAAGACCAGTGCCGTGTCGTCGATGACGCCGGCCTCGGTCATCTCCAGGAACAGGTCGTTGCCCTCACGGGTGCGCTCCCCCACCCCGGCGAACACCGAGACACCGCTGAACTGCTTGGCAACCCGGTTGATCATTTCCTGGATGACGACCGTCTTGCCCACACCGGCGCCGCCGAACAGGCCGATCTTCCCACCGCGGACGTAGGGCGCCAGCAGGTCGATGACCTTGATCCCGGTCGGGAACATCTCCGTCTTCGACTCGAGCTGGTCGAAGGCGGGCGCCGTGGCGTGGATCGACCGGCGTACGTCGGTGTCGACGCTGGGGACGTCCAGCGGCTCGCCGAGCACGTTGAACACGTGCCCTCGGGTGGCGTTGCCGACAGGGACGGTGATCGGCGAACCGGTGTCCCGGACAGGCGCCCCACGGACCAGACCGTCGGTCTGCTGCATGGAGATCGTCCGTACGGTGTTCTCACCGATGTGCTGCGCGACCTCAAGGGTGAGGGTCGCGGTCTGTCCGTTGATGGTGCGGTCGACGCGCAGCGCGCGGTAGATCTCGGGGATCTCCTCGGGTGCGAACTCCACATCGACGACCGGGCCGATTACACGGGCGACCCGGCCGATCCCAGGGGCCTTGCCCTCCGCCGCGGCGGGCGAGGTGGTGGTGACGGTCATGGCGTCCTCAGTTCCACTTGTGCCCTGCGGCTACCGGCCGTTACCTGAAGGATGCCAGCAGCTTTGGGCGGTTTCACTTGTGCCCCGAAGTCACCGGCCACTCCGTGTGGATGCCCGCAACATCAGGTTTTGTTGATCTTTTTGGTTGTGATGATCGTCGGTGCCGGTGCTTCCCTCGGGACCCGTCCACACGAGAGGCATGGCCGCGCCGCCTTCAAGTTCCGTTGTGCCTCCGGCCGCGCGGCAGACGTCATCGCGCCGCTCCCGGCCAGGCTTCCTCCCCTGGCCTGAAGGCGGTGCGACGAGCAGAGCGTCGCACCGCCTTCAGCCTATGAGGCCTGAGCGAGCGCGTTGGCGCCTCCGACGATCTCCGATATCTCCTGCGTGATCGCGTCCTGGCGGGCGGCGTTGGCCCGCCGGGTGTAGGTCTTGATCAGCTCGCCGGCGTTGTCGGTCGCGGACTTCATCGCCCGCTGCCGCGCCGCCGACTCGGATGCCGCGGATTCCAGCAGGGACGCGTACAGCCGGCTTTCGACGTATCGCGGCAGCAGCGCGTCCAGGACGCCTTCGGCGGACGGCTCGAACTCGTACTGCGGGAGCGGGCCACCGGGCGGGGGCTCGGTGGTCTTCTCCAGCACCAGCGGAAGGATGCGGTGAGCAGCCGGCCGTTGCGTCAGCGTGTTCACGTACTCGGTGAAGACCAGGTGGATCTCGTCCACGCCACCGGCCTCACTCGACGCGACGAACCGCGCGATGAGCGCGTCGGCGACTTCCTTGGCGTTGTCGTAACCGGGCTGCTCGGAGAAGCCGGTGAACTCCCCGGCCAGCTCCCTGCCACGGAACCGGTAGTAGGTGACGGCCTTGCGGCCGACCGCGTACAGGACCGTTTCCTTGCCCTCGGCGCGCAGCAACTCCAGCAGCTCACCGGTGCGACGCAGCACATTGGCGTTGTAGCCGCCGGCGAGGCCACGGTCACTGGTGATCACGAGAACCGCCGCGCGGCGAGCCTCGGCGTGCTCGGTCGTCAGCGGGTGGCGGACCGTGGTCTGCGACGCGACCGCGGAGATCACCCGGGTGATCTCGTCCGCGTACGGCCGGGACGCGGCCACCCTGGCCTTGGCCTTGACGATCCGGGACGCCGCGATGAGCTCCATCGCCCGAGTGATCTTCTTGGTCGACTGCACCGACCGGATGCGGCGCCGGTATTCACGGAGCTGGCCGGCCATGGCTTAGTCCTCGTCCCGCGGCTGCGACCGGTGCACCTTGATCGACTCCTGCTCCACCTCGGAGGGGTCGAGGGTGTCCGGCACCGGATCGTTGATCAGAGGCTGACCGCCGGAGAGCGCGAACTCGGTCTTGAACTTCGCGATCAGACGCTCGAGCGCGGCGAGGGTGTCGTCGTCGAGCTTGCCGGTCTCGCGGATCGTCTTGAACAGCCCCGGCCGGGCCCGGTCGATGAACTCGAGGAACTCGCTCTCGAACCGGCGGATGTCAGCGATCTGCACCTCGTCGAGGTGGCCGGTCGTCCCCGCCCAGATCGAGACGACCTCGCGCTCGACCGAGAACGGCTGGAACTGCGGCTGCTTGAGCAGCTCGACCAGGCGCGCGCCCCGGTCGAGCTGGGCGCGTGACGCCTTGTCCAGGTCGGAGCCGAAGGCCGAGAACGCCTCCAGCTCACGGTACTGGGCAAGGTCGAGACGCAGCCGGCCGGCGACGGACTTCATCGCCTTGACCTGGGCGCTGCCACCCACCCGGGAGACCGAGGTGCCGACGTTGATGGCCGGCCGGACACCCTGGTTGAACAGGTCGGTCTCGAGGAAGATCTGCCCGTCGGTGATGGAGATGACGTTCGTCGGGATGTAGGCGGAGATGTCGTTGCCCTTGGTCTCGATGATCGGCAGACCGGTCAGCGACCCGCCGCCGAGCTCGTTCGAGAGCTTCGCGCAGCGCTCGAGCAGCCGGGAGTGCAGGTAGAAGACGTCGCCGGGGTAGGCCTCACGGCCCGGCGGGCGGCGCAGCAGCAGCGAGATGGCCCGGTAGGCCTCGGCCTGCTTGGACAGGTCGTCGAAGACGATCAGGCCATGCTGGCCGTTGTACATCCAGTGCTGGCCGATCGCGGAACCGGTGTAGGGCGCGAGGTACTTGAAACCGGCCGGCTGGTCGGCGGGAGCGGCGACAATGGTCGTGTAGGCCAGCGCGCCGGTCTCCTCCAGGGTGTTCAGAACGTCCCGGATCGTCGACTTCTTCTGGCCGATCGCCACATAGACGCACTTGACCTGGAGCTTCGGGTCCCCGGTCGCCCAGTTCTCGCGCTGGTTGATGATCGTGTCGAGGGCGACCGAGCTCTTGCCGGTCTGCCGGTCGCCGATGATGAGCTGGCGCTGGCCACGCCCGATGGCGGTCATCGCGTCGATGGCCTTGATGCCGGTCTGCAACGGCTCCTTGACCGGCTGGCGCTGCACGACCGTGGGCGCCTGCAGCTCAAGGGCCCGGGTCTCGGTCGAGACGATCTCCCCGAGGCCGTCGATCGGGCGGCCGAGGGGGTCGACGACCCGGCCGAGGAAGCCGTCCCCGACCGGGACGGAGAGGATCTCGCCGGTGCGGCGGACCTCCTGGCCCTCCTCGATGTGCTCGGACTCACCCAGCAGAACGCAGCCGATCTCGCCCACGTCCAGGTTGAGCGCGAGGCCGAGCACCCCGCCGTGGAACTCCAGCAGCTCGTTGGTCATGGCGTGCGGCAGGCCCTCGACCCGCGCGATGCCGTCGCCCGCGACGACGACCCGGCCGACCTCCTCGCGCTCTCCGGCTGATGCCTGGTAGGAGTCGACGTAGTCCCGGAGGGCGGCGCGGATTTCCTCCGGTCGGATGGAGAGCTCAGTCATCGCTTTGGTCCTTCAACAAATGGTGCGGGCACGTCCCGCAGATCGGGCGGCGAGATCTGGATGTCCACGGGAGCGCCCTACCTCAGCAGTCGCCGGCGTGCGTCGGTGAGGCGGCGCAGGACACTGCCATCGACCACCTCGTCACCGACCCGCACGACGACGCCCCCGAGAACAGCGGGGTCGATGTCCACCTGGAGCTGCACGTCACGGCCAAAATAACGGCTGATCGCCGTCCGCAGCCGGTAGATCTGGTCGCCCGCGAGCGGGACGGCGCTCAGCACCACCGCGACCAGACGGTTACGCCGGGCCGCGGCGATCGTGGTGAGCTGCTCGAGCCTGCGCTCGAGGTCGCCATGGTAACGTTCGGTAACCGCACGCTGGATGAGCCGGACGGTCACGGGGTGGGCCTTGCCGTCCAGCAGCCTGGCCACCAGCGCCTGCTTGGCCGATGCCGGGGCGGCCGGGGCGCTCAGCGCCAGCGACAGCTCCGGCGTCCGGTTGAGCAGCCGGCCGAAGCGGAACAGCTCGTCCTCGACGTCGTCCAGGACGTTGTTGCGCTGCGCCTGCGCGAGCAGGACCTCGACGGCGAGCTCGGCCAACGCCTGCTGGAGGTCCAGCGGCCGAGCCCAGCGCCCGGCCGCCGCGACCTGCACGATCTCCAGTGCCGTTGGCGAGATCTTCGAGCCGAACAGCCTGGCCGCGAGCTCGGAACGGGCCGATCCGGGCATGCCCGGATCGGTCAGCGCGCGGCGGACGACCAGCTCGCGGTCGAGCAGGTCCACCACCCCGTCGAGGTCGTCCGCGAGCCGGGCGAGGTTGGGGGCGGGCCGCGAGCCGGTCGCGGTACCCGGCGGCGGGAGCGCGGTCAGCTCGTCGAGCCGAGCCCGCGCCACCGCCAGTGAACGACGGCTGGATCCGTCCACGGCTCAGCCTCCCGGGCCGGCCGGCGCCGGGACCGTCGTGCCGTCCGCCGGATGCTCCAGCCCGGCGATGAAGTCGTCGATGAGCTGCCGCTGACGGTCGTCCCGCTGCAGCTCGTGACCGACGATCTTGGTGGCGAGCTCAAGTGCGATCTCGCCGATCTCGCGCCGGATCTGGGCGACGACCTGGGCCCGCTCGGCGGCGAGCTGTGCCTCGCCACGGGCCTTGATCTCGGCGACCTCCTCGCCGGCCTGCGCGCGCAGCGAGTCGAGAATCTGCTGCCCCTGCTCACGGGCGTCCTGGCGGATGCGCCCCGCCTCGTCCTGGGCCTCGGCGAGCTGCCGGCGGTAGGACAGCAGCAGGTCCTCGGCATCCCGCTGGGTGCGCTCGGCGCGTGCCAGGCTGCCCTCGATACGGTCGCTGCGCTCGGCGTAGGTCCGCTTGATCTGCGGGTAGACCTTCCAGAAGAAGAAGGCCACCAGCAGGCCGAAGGCCAGGGTGCCGATGAGCAGCTCGTTCAGCGGCGGGACGAGGACGTTCTCGTCCGAGTGCCCGGCGCCCTCCTCGGCCGCGAGCAGCAGTGTCGTGATAGCCACGGTGTCTCCCCCGGCTTAGGGGAAGACGAACGGGACGACGAAACCGATCAGGGCGAGTGCTTCCGCAAGCGCGAATCCGATGATCATGTAACGGAAAGCGACCTGCTCGGCTTCTGGCTGCCGGGCGATGGCCTGTACGCCCAGCCCGAAGATAAGGCCGATACCGATGCCCGGCCCGATGGCCGCGAGGCCGTAGGCCACCGCGCCGAGAGAGCCGCTCACCTGGTCGGCAGCAGCAAGCACCACAGTGGTGTCTGCCATGTCATTATTCCTTTTCCAGTCGGGCACCGCGACCTGCCGCGGTGCTGATCGGGGTGTCCGAACCTTATGCGTGTGCCGCGGCGGACGCGCCGCTGACGGCGGGCACCTGGTCGGCCGGGTGCGAGCTGTCGTGCTCGTCCCCGTGCTCCTCAAGCGCGCCGCCGATGAAGGCGGCCGTGAGAATCGTGATGATGTACGCCTGCAGGAAGTCAATGATGAGCTCGAAGCCGGTCAGCACGATCGTCATGAGCAACGAGGCGACACCGAAGACGAAAGGTGGCTTCGGCAGCAGGTACTCCGCGCCGAGCGAGAACACCAGCAACAGGATGTGGCCGGCGAACATGTTCGCGAACAACCGGACCGCCAGCGTGAACGGGCGTACGACCAAGGTCGACAGCAGCTCGATCGGCCCGAGCAGCAGCTTGACCGGGAAGGGTGCCGACGGCGCCGGATTGACCATGTGGCCGAAATACGCCCGGGCGCCGGCGGTCCTGATACCGGCGTGGTTGAACAGCACGTAGGTGATGGCGGAGAGAACGATCGGAACCGCTATCCGCGAGGTCGGCGGGAACTGGGCGCCGGGGATGATCGCAAGCACATTGGAGATCAGCACGAAGCTGAACAGCACCACCAGGTAGGGCGTGTATGTCCGCCCCTTCTCCCCGATGACGTCCCGGGCGATCGAGATGTCGATGAAGTCGTAGATGGACTCACAGACGTTCTGCAGCCCGCGTGGCACAACCGTCGCGCGCCGGAAACCCAGCCAGAAGACCACACCGACGACGAGCGCGGCGAAGATCCCCAGAGCGGTCCCCTTGTTCAGGTAGAAGTCGACCGGCCCGAGATCGACGTCGAACCAGTGGGGTGTCTGGAACACCTCCTTGGTCGGGCCGTGGAAGCCCTCGTCCGCGAGGACCGGGGGGACCGGCACGACGTACACCTCCAAGATCGAAATACACTCTCACCAGCGGAAAAGAGACGCAGCCGTACCGGCGGCGGTATGGGCTCACCCTATCTGGTCCAAGCGGACAGCCATGCCCGGCGCGGGTCGCATCCCACTCGGGCACCTGGCATACCAGACATGACGATCACCGGACGCAGCCAGCCGCCAGGCACGACCATCTATCGATACCCTATGATCATGAACTGACAGGACCGCCAAGAGATACGACTCACACCGGATGTCAGCAAGCCAACACTCGACACTGGCGATACTATCCACACCCCGGCGCCATCGGCATCAAGTCCGGGCCGAGCAGAGGTTGCTCACTCGCCCGTTCACACAAACGGCACCCGAACGTTTCCTGTCGGCGCCCCAGGATGGACGCTACGGATCCATGTGATCACACAGCGCAGCAGTCCGCGCCTGCCCGGCGGGCCAAAGGACTATCGATCATGACCGGTGTACACCCGGGAAGCATCCGCACCGCCGGGCCCGGGGTCACTGGCGCCGCATCGCCCGATAGATCACAAGATAGATCGAGGCCCCCATCCCGACGACAACGCCCACCGGCAGGAAGACCGTGCCGATACCGGTGACACGGTCGATCCCGTAGCCGACCAGCCCCCAGAAGCCGGTACCGGCGAGCAGCGTGCCGAACGCGCTCCACATCTCGCCGGAGATCAGGCCGGGCCGGTACGGACGACGCGGCCCACCACCCGCGCCGGAGCTGTTTCCGGCGTCCCCGGGGGTGTGTTCGGCGTCGCTCACGTATTCAGGGTGTCACGTGGGGAGTCGCCCTGCCCGCGGAAGGTGTCCGGGTCGTAGAACGGGACCCGGGTGTGGGTGGCCACCCACAGCTCGGCACCGACCCAGCCGAGAACACCCACCAGGACGGCCCAGGAGAAGGCGATCAGGTCGACGTCCTCGGAGCCCTCCAGAGCCACCAGCAGAACACCCAGAATAATGACCTTTAGCAGATAGGTGCCCAGCGCCGCGGGCAGCACCATCGCCCGCATCCGGCGGGCGACAACGCTTATCGCGACCTTGCTCGCCGTGAAGAACAACCCGACAAGAGCAAGACCGGCGGCGACGGCGGCGAGCCCGTCCGCGCCACGGGCGAAGCCGGCGACCGGCAGCGCCGGGACCGCGACAGCGGCGAGCACCAGCAGACCGGTTCTGATCGTCCGTCCAGCGGCGGTGATCATGCGCGCCGCGCGGATCGTTGACCGGCCAGCAACAGCACCAGCAGCCCCGCGAGACCAAGGCCCACAACGGTGGCGAGGATCGGCAGCGGCTGCCGGGCAAAGGACGCGGCGACCCCGCCGAAACCGAGCAGCGCCGCCCAGAAGTACATGATGAGCACGGCCCGGACGTGGGATTTCCCGATTTCCAGCATCCGGTGGTGCAGATGCATCTTGTCCGGGGCGAACGGGGACCGGCCGGCCCTGGTCCGGCGGACCACCGCCAGCCCCAGGTCGATGAAGGGCACTGCGAGCACCGCCAACGGGATGGCCAACGGGATCAGGGACGGCAGGGAGCGGGACGGCCCAGCATATCCGCCATAGGCCACCTGGCCCGTCACCGAGATCATGGAGGCGGCGGAGAGCAGGCCGACCAGCATCGAGCCGGAGTCCCCCATGAACAGCCGCGCCGGGTTGAAGTTGTGCGGCAGGAAGCCGACGCACACACCGGCGGTGACGGCGGCCAGCAGCGCGGCCGGCGCGGCCCGGGAGAAGTGGTTGATAACGGCGACCTCGTAGGCGAAGTAGAACGTGGCGCCCGCCGCGATGGCCGCGACCCCGGCGGCAAGACCGTCCAGCCCGTCGATGAAGTTCATGGCGTTGACCAGGATCACCGTGGCGAGGATCGACAGCGGCACGGCCGTCTCCGGCCCGAGGCTGAAGGTCGTGTCACTGTCCGGGTTCACCGCGAAGGACCACTGGATGCCCAGCAGCACCATCACCCCGGCAGCCACGACCTGGCCCGCGAGCTTCGTCACCGGATCCAGCGGCCACCGGTCGTCCACCACGCCGAGCAGGCAGATCAGCGCGCCGGCGACCAGCACCGCGTGCGGCTCGGCCCAGTCCGCGGAGACCGCGGAGAGGAACGGGAGCTGGTCGGCGACGAGCAGCCCGGCGGCCAGCCCGGCGAGCATGGCCAGGCCGCCCAGCCGTGGCGTCGGCACGGCATGGACGTCACGGTCCCGGACACCGGCGACCGCGCCGATCCGGACCGCGAAGCACCGCGCGGCCGGCGTGCACAAAAATGTGATCGCCGCCGACACGGCGAAGACGAGCAGATACTCCCGCAATCTTCTGACGCACCCGCTTCTTACCGAGGGTAGACGGGGTGCCGGGCCGTCAGGGCGGTGACGCTGGCGGCCACGTCGGCGGCCGAGCCGGGGTCGCCGATGACACGGGCGATGAGCGCGGCGATGTCCTTCATCTCGCCCTCCTTCATGCCCTGGGTGGTCACCGCCGGGGTACCCACCCGGATCCCGGAGGAGACCGCGGGGGGCTGTGGGTCGTACGGGATCGCGTTCTTGTTCAGCGTGATGCGGGCGGCGTCGCAGCGGGCCTCCGCCTCCTTGCCGGTGACCCCGAGCGCGCGCAGGTCGAGCAGGGCGAGGTGGGTGTCGGTGCCGCCGGCGACCGGGCGCACCCCTTCGGCGGCGAGCGCGTCCGCGAGCGCCTGGGCGTTACGGATCACCTGCTGGGCGTAGTCCTGGTAGGCGGGGGTCGCGGCCTCCCGCAGGGCGACCGCCTTGGCCGCGACCGCATGCATGAGCGGGCCGCCCTGGCTGAAGGGGAAGACCGCCTTGTCGATGCGCTGGGCGAGCTCCTCCCGGCAGAGGATCATCCCGCCCCGCGGGCCGCGCAGCACCTTGTGGGTGGTGAAGCTGACGACGTCGGCGTAGGGCACCGGGCTCGGGATGGCCCCGCCCGCGACCAGGCCGATGAAGTGGGCGGCGTCCACCATCAGCCAGGCCCCGACCTCGTCCGCGATCGACCGGAAGGCGGCGAAGTCGATCAGCCGCGGGTAGGCGGTGGCGCCACAGATGATCATTTTGGGCTGGTGCTGGCGGGCGAGGTCGCGCACCTCGTCGTAGTCGATCAGCTCGGTGTCCTCGCGCACCCCGTACGCGGCGACGTTGAACCACTTGCCGCTGAAGTTGACCCGGCTACCGTGGGTGAGGTGACCGCCGTGCGGAAGGGACATCGCCAACACGGTGTCACCAGGCACCAGCAGCGCCGCGTACACCGCGAAGTTGGCCTGCGCCCCCGAATGCGGCTGCAGGTTGGCGTGCTCGGCGCCGAAGAGCTCCTTCGCCCGGGCGATACCGATCTCCTCCGCGCGGTCCACGACCTGGCATCCGCCGTAGTAGCGGCGGCCGGGGTATCCCTCGGCGTACTTGTTCGACAACGTCGACCCGAGGGCCGCCAGCACCGCCGGCGAGGTGAAGTTCTCGCTGGCGATGAGCTGGAGCCCGCCTCGCAGCCGGTCCAGTTCGTCCAGGAGGACACCGGCGATCTCGGGATCCTCGGCGTGGAGCTGGTCGAAGTCCGGGCCCCAGAACGGGGTGCTCATAAGCTGCCTCTCCTGCTGTGTCGGTTCACTGTGCTGCGTCAGTCCACCGCGGCGGGTACCCGAAGTGATGGGACGATCGCGCGCAGCGCCGCCAGGCCGACGGCGCCGACCCGCAGAACCCGCGGGACGTCATCGGTGCAGTCGACGATCGTCGAGGCGACGCCGAGCGCGCAGGGCCCGCCGTCCAGGTACACCTCGACGGAGTCGCCGAGCTGGGCGAGCGCGTCGTCGGCCGTGGTCGCCGGCGGCCGGCCGCTGATGTTGGCGCTGGACACCGCCATCGGGCCGGTCCGGCCGAGCAGCTCGATCGCCACCGGGTGCAGCGGCATCCGTACCGCGACCGTGCCCCGGGCGTCACCGAGATCCCAGGTCAGCGACGGCGCGTGCCGCACGATCAGGGTGAGCCCACCCGGCCAGAACGCCCGCACCAGGTCACGGACCTGCTGGGTCACCCGCTCCACCAGGCCGTCGAGGGTGCGCCACGAACCGATCAGCACGGGCACGGGCATCTCCGGCCCGCGGCCCTTGGCCGTGAGCAGGGCCTGGACCGCGACCTGGTCGAAGGCGTCGGCCCCGATGCCGTACAGCGTGTCGGTGGGTAACACCACCAGGCCGCCGTGCCGGACCGCGCGGGTGGCCGCCTCCAGGCCGCTCCCCCGTGTCTCGGGGTCCGTGCAGTCGTAGCGTCTGCTCACCGCTCCTCCCCTGCTGTCCCCTGGGCCGGGCCCGGCTTACTGCGGGCCCGGCGGGTCGCCGTGACGAACCGGTCCCGTCCGGTCAGGTCCTGATGGTCGTGGGCATCATCCCAGTGACCGTGCGCCCGCAGCAGGGCAGGGGCCGCCGAGCCGTGCCGGTCGGCATGCTCGATCACCAGCCGGCCACCGTCACGGAGCAGTTCGGCCGCCACCGCCGCGACGGCGCGCACGCCGGCCAGGCCGTCCGGCCCGGCCCACAGGGCGGCCGGCGGGTCGTGATCGTCGACCTCCGGCTCGAGCGTGCCCCGCTCGTCGTCGCCCAGGTACGGCGGGTTGCTCACCACCAGGTCGACCCGGCCGAGCAGGTCCGCCAGCACGTCGGTGACGGCCGGGACTCTCCGGACGCCCGGGACGCCCGGGGCGTCCGACGGGCCGGGCCGGGACGCGGCACCGCCGGACAGGTCGATCCCCACGTCGGCGTGGTGCACGGCCAGCACTCTTCCGGTGAGCACGACGTTACGCTTCGCCCACAGCAGCGCGTCCGGGTCGCTGTCGACGGCGTGCACCCGCGCGCCCGGCAGCTCGTCGGCGAGCGCGAGGGCGATCGCGCCGGAGCCGGTGCACAGGTCCACGCAGACCGGCCTGTCCCAGCCGGCCGCGCGGACGGTGTCGATGGCCTGGCCGACCACCGTCTCGGTCTCCGGCCGGGGCACGAACACACCCGGGCCGACGGCCAGGGTCAGATAGCGGAACCCGACCGTGCCCACCAGGTGCTGCAACGGCACCCTGGCGGCCCGGCGGGCCACCAGGTCGTGGAAGAGGCCGCGCTCGGCCGGGGTCATCGTGGCCGTCAGCGCCAGCCGCCAGCGGGGCTCGCCGGTGACGTGGGCGGCAAGCTGCTCCGCGTCCGCCCGGGGGCTGGCCACCCCGGCCGCGGACAGTACCGTGGCCGCCGCGTCGATCTCGGCCCGTGGGTCCGGGCCGGGCTCGGCGCCCGGGTGCGGGCCCGGCGGGTACGAGGCGCGCGAGGTGCGTGAGGTGTACGGGGCGTGCGGAGGGTGCGCCGAAGGTGTCTGTGCCCGAGCACCGGGCCGGGCCGGGCCGGGCGCGGCGGAGGTCACGTCGCCACCCCGACCGACAGCCTGGCCTGGAGGTCCGCCGCGACCAGCGCGTTGAGGACGTCGTCGAGCTCACCGTCGAGCACCTGGTCGAGGTTGTACGCCTTGTAACCGACCCGGTGGTCGCTGATCCGGTTCTCGGCGAAGTTGTAGGTACGGACGCGCTCGGAGCGGTCCACCGTGCGGACCTGGCTCGCCCGCGCCGCCGACGCCTCGGCCTGCGCCCGCTCACGGGCCGCCGACAGCAGCCGGGCCCGCAGGATGCGCAGGGCCGACTCCTTGTTCTGCAGCTGGCTCTTCTCGTTCTGGCAGGACACCACCAGCCCGCTGGGCAGGTGGGTGATCCGCACCGCCGAGTCCGTCGTGTTGACGCTCTGCCCACCGGGGCCGGAGGAGCGGTACACGTCGATCCGCAGGTCGTTGGGGTCGATGTCGACCTCGACCTCCGCCGCCTCGGGCAGCACCAGGACGCCGGCCGCCGAGGTGTGGACGCGCCCGGCCGACTCGGTGACCGGCACCCGCTGCACCCGGTGGACCCCGCCTTCGAAGCGCAGCCGCCCGAAGACTCCCTCGGAGCCCCCCCGGCCGGCCTTCACCGCCACGCTCACGTCCCGGTAGCCGCCGAGGTCGCTGGGGTTCGCGTCAAGGATCTCGGTCCGCCAGCCGCGGCGTTCGGCGTAGCGCAGGTACATCCGCAGCAGGTCGCCGGCGAACAGGGCCGACTCCTCACCGCCGGCGCCCGCCTTGATCTCCAGGATCGCGTCCCGGGCGTCGTCCGGGTCGGTGGGCACCAGATGGGCGCGCAGTCTGTTACGCAGTGTCTCCTGCTCGGCCTCCAGTTCCGCGACCTCCGCGCGGAACGAGGCGTCCTCGGCGGCGAGCTCGCGGGCCGTCGCCAGATCCGCGGCCACCCGGTCCAGCTCGCGGGCGGTCTCCACCGCCGGGGTCAGTTCCGCGTATCGGCGGCCGAGGCTGCGGGCCAGCGCCGGGTCGGCGTGTACCGACGGGTCGGCGAGCCGGCTCTCCAGCTCGGCGTGCTCGGTGAGCAGAGCGTCGAGCGGAGTGGTCATTTCGGGCGTCTCCTGGTTCTGGGGCGTTCGATCGGCGAGCGGCGCCGGGCGTCACGGGCCGGACAGCGCTGTTCCCGGGTGCTCTCAACGTCGAACTGTAAGCGTGGCTGGGCCGAGCCGCAGCCGGGACGGAACGCGCCCGTGCCATCACCGGTATGGCACGGGCGCGCGCTGTCCGGCCTCCGCGGCGTGCCGTCTGGCCGCCCGCCTGGCCGCGGAGTGCTATTTGGCCGTCGTGCCCGGCTTGTCACCGGGACGGCGGCGGCCGAAACGCCGTTCGAACTTCTCGACCCGGCCACCGACATCGAGAATCTTCTGCTTGCCGGTGTAGAACGGGTGGCACTGGGAGCAGACCTCCGCGTGGATCACACCGTCCGACTTGGTGCTACGGGTCGTGAACGTGGAGCCACAGGTACAGATGACCGTGGTCTCGTGGTACGTCGGGTGAATGTCAGCCCTCATGATCCTTCTTCCCGAAATGGCCGCCGGGTCGCCCTGTCCCCTGAACGAGGGCGTGAACCGGTGCCGGGTGTCGACACTCCAGTCTGCCAGAGCCGGGCGCGCCCTCGGGGCGGGCATCCCGCGGGGGTGTCACAGGGACCCTGGACGGTCCGCCTCGGCTCAGGTCCTGGCCCGGCTCAGTCCTGGCCCGGGGTGGTCTTCGCGATCTGCATCAGGAACTCGTAGTTCGTCCGCGTCTGCTTCAGCCTGTCCAGCAGAAGGTCCAGCGCCTGCTGGGACTCCAGGGTGTGCAGGACCCGACGCAGCTTGTGCATGATCACCAACTCGTCGGGTGCGAGGAGGATCTCCTCCCGACGGGTTCCGGAGGGGTTGACGTCGATCGCGGGGAAGACCCGCTTGTCAGCGATCTTACGGTCGAGCTTGAGCTCGGCGTTGCCAGTGCCCTTGAACTCCTCGAAGATCACTGTGTCCATCGTCGAGCCCGTCTCCACCAGCGCCGTGGCGATGATGGTCAACGAGCCGCCGTTCTCGATGTTCCGGGCGGCGCCGAGGAAGCGCTTCGGCGGGTAGAGCGCGGTGGAGTCCACACCACCGGAGAGAATCCGGCCGGATGCCGGCGCGGCCAGGTTGTACGCCCGGCCGAGACGGGTGATCGAGTCGAGCAGGACGACGACGTCCTCACCCAGTTCCACCAGCCGCTTGGCCCGCTCGATGGACAGTTCGGCGACGCTGGTGTGGTCGGACGGCGGCCGGTCGAACGTCGAGGCGATCACCTCGCCCTTGACCGACCGCTGCATGTCGGTCACCTCTTCGGGACGCTCGTCGACGAGGACGACCATCAGGTGGCATTCCGGGTTGTTCGTGGTGATCGCGTTCGCGATGGCCTGGAGCACCATCGTCTTGCCCGCCTTGGGCGGGCTGACGATCAGCGCGCGCTGGCCCTTGCCGAGCGGCATCACCAGGTCGATGACCCGGGTCGTCAGCAGCTGCGGCTCGGTCTCCAGGCGCAGCCGCTCCTGCGGGTAGAGCGGGGTGAGCTTGGTGAACTCGGGACGGCCGCGCGCCTCCTCCGGCTCCAGGCCGTTGACCGTGTCCAGCCGGACCAGCGCGTTGTACTTGTCCCGCCGCTGCTCGCCCTCCTGCGGCGCCCGGACCACCCCGGTGATCGCGTCACCGCGGCGCAGACCGTGCCGGCGGACCTGGGCCAGGCTCACGTAGACGTCGGTCGGGCCGGTCAGGTAGCCGCTGGTACGCACGAACGCGTAGTTGTCGAGGACGTCGAGGATGCCGGCGACCGGCACAAGCACGTCGTCCTCGCGGACCACCGGCTCCGACTCGGTGAAGCCGCCCTGGCGGCCACGGTTACGGCCACGCTCCCGGAAGCGGCCGCGGTTGCGCCGGTTCCCTCCAGCGAAGTCGTCGTCGCGGCTCGTCTCGCCCCGGTCGGGCTGGGCCCGCTCGGCCTGGCCACGGTCGGCCTGGCCACGGTCGGAAGAGCCACGCTCGGCCTGGCCACGCTCGGCCTGGCCACGGTCGGAAGAGCCACGGTCGGACTGGCCACGGTCGGAAGAGGCACGGTCGGAAGAGCCACGTCCCTGGCGGTCGCCGCTCGGGCGGTCGCCCTGCTGGCGCCCCTGGCGTTCACCGGACGCGGGACGCTCGGTCGGCGAACGGTCGCTATCCGACTGCTGACGGTCACGCCTGTCCTCGCGGGCCCGGGCGTTGCCGTTCTCCGACGGGCGGGGAAGGCTGGCCGTCTCGGCCGGCACGGCGACCACCGGCGCGTCCGTCACGCTGGGTATCGAAGGGGGGGGAGTGCTCTCCGCCACGGCGACGGGCTCGGCCGCGGCCGGTGCCACAACGGCTTCCGGCGTGCCGGCGGCCCGCGTGCGGCCGGCACCGCTCGTCGCCTCGGGGGCGGCCGCGGCGGCGGGCTGAGCCTGCCCGGGGCCAGGCAGGACGTCGGTCAGGCT
>NZ_CAKKTM010000427.1 GCF_920888515.1 Protofrankia sp. CiP1_Cm_nod1
GGGCTCCGGCTGCGCGGCGGGGACGGCCGCGGCGCCCGGCGTCCCGGCCGGGGCGTCGTCGGCCTGGCCGCTGGGAGCCTGCACGTTCTGGATCGCCGCGATGAGCTGCCCCTTTCGCAGACGTCCCACGCCCTGGATACCCAACGAAGCCGCCATGGCCTGCAACTCCGGTAGCAGCATGGCCGAAAGGCCGGTGCCTGAGCGCCGGCGTCGCGTGGAGCCGGTGTCCACGGACGACGTCGGTGTCTGTGACCCCGCAGACTCACGTGCGCTGTCAGGCAGCACGTCGGTGGTGTCGCTCAAGATGTTCCTTCCCTGAAGGGACCGGCTTACGGAAGCCGGGTGATACTTGTTGACCTTCTTCGCCTGGGCATCCCACATGGAAACGATATTCAGCACCGGTGGGCAGGCAGAGCGCCCATGACGGCGCCAACGGCTGAGTACCGCGTGCGAACTCGTCTGTCCCGCTGAGGACTTGACCGGTGCTGGCCGAGGCTTCGATGACGAGGCTGAGGCACCAAGTCCGGTACCAGGTTCCGGCTACGAGGAGCCGGTGGCACCGGCGGGCGAGCACGCGCCGCGGCAGCAGCGGGTGCAGCCACCAGACTATCCAGACGCAGTCACCTGGGCAACATCCTTGCCGGCGTATTGCTTCGGAGTCATCCGTTTCCCGCCCGGGCCGGGGCCATTTCAGCCGATGTGCCGTACTCGTGAGGAGCGTCCACCGGACTTACGGAGCATGCCGGACAGACGTGCCACGCGCGGAACGGACACATCGGCGCCTGTCGCTCGGGAAGCTGTGGAGGATTCCCCACCGGCCGCGGCAGCGGCGGCAGCGGCCGGGCCGTCAGCCGACGACGAGCCTGGCCTGCGCCCCGTCCCGGTCGACGGGCAGGTCGAACACGCTGAAATCCCCGCCGGCACAGGCCCGCGCGAGGGCGGCCTGGTCCTCGTCGACGGCCAGCGCCAGCACCGTCGGTCCGGAACCCGACAGGACGGCCGCCAGCCCCGCCGCCCGCAGCCGGGCGAGCAGACCGCTGGTCTCGGGCATGGACGGCAGCCGGTAGGGCTGGTGCAGCCGGTCGTCGACGGCCGCCAGCAGCGCGTCCCGCCAGGACACAGCGCCCGGCCGGACGCGTTGTTGACTCCCGGTCTGGCTCCCGGCCGGCGTTCCGGCGGGAAAGCCGGCCGGCCGGTCACCGGCGAGGCCGGGACACCCGTTCCGCCCGTCGCCACGCGGCTGGCCGTCCCTCGGGCCGGCAGCGACGCGGCCGCCGTTTTCCGGCCCGGGCGTTTGCGGGGAGGCCTCCGCGGCGCTACCGGCCCCACCGGGGCGGGGCCGCGGGTTTCCCGGCATCGCCCACGGGTTTCCCGACATCGCCATCGCCAGCAGCGCGGCCCGCCCGGCGCTCATCGCCGCGTCCGCGTGGGGCACCCTCGCCGGCAGCGCCACCCGTGACTGTGCCGTCGACTGGCGGCGGGCGGGCACGAACACGACCGGCCGCAGGTCCTCGGGCGGGTCGGTACGGGCCACCCGCGGCGGGCCGTCGCCGTCGTGCCAGGCGATGGTGAAACCGCCGTAGAGGGCGGCGGCGACGTTGTCCGGATGCCCCTCGAGCCGACAGGCGAGCGCGAAGGCCTCCGGGATGCCCGGCCGGCCGCCGCCCAGCGCGCTCGCCGCCAGCAGGCCGCCCACGATCGCCGCGGCCGACGAGCCCAGGCCCCGGCCGTGCGGGATGCGGTTGACGCAGGCCAGCCGGAGCCCGGCCGGAGTGGTACCGGCCGCGGCGAAACCGGCCCGCAGGGCGCGGACGACCAGATGGGTCTCGTCGCGGGCGCCGTCGTCCTCACCGGCCACCTCGATCGACAGACCGGCGCCGGTGACGGTGACGGTGAGCTCGTCGTACAGGCCGAGGGCGAGACCACAGGCGTCGAAGCCCGGGCCGAGGTTGGCGCTGGTCGCCGGTACCCGCACCCGGGCCGTCTGGCCCGTCCGGGGCACGGTCAGCAGCGGTGACGCCGCCGGGTGGTTCACGACCCGTGCAGGTCGAGCGCCGTGGCCGCGGCCGCCACCGTCGCCGGTATGGTCACCGGCCTGGCCGCCCCGCTGATCGCCCACTCGGGGTCCTTCAGCCCGTTGCCCGTCACGGTGCACACCACCCGCTCGCCGGCCTCGACCCGGCCCGCGGCCCGGGCCTGCAGCAGCCCGGCGACGCTCGCCGCGCTGGAGGGCTCGACGAAGACGCCCTCGCGATGCGCGAGGAGCCGGTAGGCCGCGAGGATCTGCCGGTCGGTCACCGCGTCGATCCCGCCGCCGGAGTCGTCCCGGGCCCGCACGGCAAGGTCCCACGACGCGGGGTTGCCGATCCGGATCGCGGTGGCGATCGTCTGCGGCCGGTCCACCACGCTGCCGCGCACGATGGGGGCGGCACCGGCCGCCTGGAAACCGTGCATGCGGGGCCGGCCGGCGCCGCTGCGCGCGTCCTCCTCGACGTAGCCGCGCCAGTAAGCTGTGATATTCCCCGCATTTCCGACCGGCAGGCAGTGGACGTCGGGAGCCGAGCCCAGATCTTCGACGATCTCGAAGGAAGCGGTCTTCTGCCCCTCCAGGCGGAACGGGTTCACCGAGTTGACGAGGGTGACCGGGAAGGTGTCCGCGAGCTCGCGGGCGACCCGCAGGCAGTCGTCGAAGGAGCCGTCGAGCTGCAGCAGACGGGCCCCGTGGACAAGGGCCTGCGCCAGCTTCCCCATCGCGATCTTGCCGTCCGGCACCAGCACGGCGCAGGTCAGCCCGGCACGAGCGGCGTACGCGGCGGCGCTGGCACTGGTGTTGCCGGTGGACGCGCAGATCACCGCCTGGGAACCCGCCTCGACCGCACGGCTGATGGCCATCGTCATCCCACGGTCCTTGAACGAACCGGTCGGGTTGGCACCCTCGACCTTGAGATGGACCTCGCAGCCGGTCAGCTCGGACAGGTGAGCCGCGGGCAGCAGCGGGGTCCCGCCCTCCCGGAGAGAGACCACCGGCGTGTCCGCGGAGACCGGGAGCCGGTCCCGGTACTCCTCGATCACTCCCCGCCACACCCGGCGCGTCCTGGCGGCCCGCGCCGCCTCGGCGGCGGGGCCCGCGACCGCCTGCGGCACGGCTGCCCGTGCCGCAGGCGACCCCACCGGCACCGTCGCCGCAGGCGACCCCACCGGCACCGTCGCGGCACGCGATGTTGTCGTCACAGCTCACCTCCCTCGACCCGCATCACGCTCGCGACGGCGCGGACGACGTCCAGTTCCCGCAGCTCCTCGACGGTCGCGGACAGGGCCGCGTCGGTGGCCGCATGCGTGATCAGGACCAGACTCGCGTCGTCGCCGTGACCGTCCTGGCGGACGCTCTGGATGGACACGTCCTGGCGCGCGAACGCGGCGGCGACCGAGGCGAGCACCCCGGTCTTGTCCGTCACGTCCAGGTTGATGTGGTAGCGCGTCACGGTCGCGCCCATCGGCAGGACGGGCAGGGCCGCGTAGGCGGACTCCCCCGGGCCACGCCGGCCGGCCAGCCGGTTGCGCGCCACCGCGACCAGGTCGCCGAGCACCGCGGACGCCGTGGGCGAGCCACCGGCCCCACGGCCGTAGAACATCAGCTGACCGGCCGCCTCCGCCTCGACGAACACGGCGTTGAACGCCTCCCGGACCGCCGCCAGCGGATGCGTCCGCGGGATCATCGCCGGGTGCACGCGCACACTCACTCCGGGTGCCTCCACCGACCGTTCGGCGATGGCGAGCGCCTTCACCGTGCAGCCCATGGCGCGGGCGCTGGCGATGTCCGCGGCGGTGACGTCACCGATGCCCTCCCGGTGGACGTCGTCCAGGGTCACCCGGGTGTGGAACGCCAGCTGCGCGATGATCGCCGCCTTCGCGGCGGCGTCGAAGCCGTCGATGTCCGCGCTCGGGTCGGCCTCGGCGTACCCGAGCGCGGCCGCCTCCTCAAGGGCCTCGGCGAAGCCGGCACCGGTCTCGTCCATCCGGGTGAGGATGTAGTTGGTGGTGCCGTTGACGATGCCGAGCACCCGGCGGACCCGGTCACCGGCGAGGCTCTCCCGCAGCGGGCGCAGCAGCGGGATCGCGCCGGCGACCGCCGCCTCGTAGTAGAGGTCCACGCCGTGCGCGGCGGCGGCGTCGTACAGCGCCGCGCCGTGGGTGGCCAGCAGCGCCTTGTTCGCCGTCACCACCGACTTGCCCGCGCGCAGCGCGGCGAGCAGCCAGCCGCGGGCCGGTTCGATGCCGCCGACCACCTCCACGACGATGTCGATGTCGTCCCGGGTCGCCAGCGCCGCCGCGTCCCCGGTGAAAACCGCCGGATCGACCGGGAGGTCGCGCGCGATGGACGGGCGGCGGACGGCCACGCCGGCCAGCTCCAGGGGCGTGCCCACCCGGGCGGCGAGATCTTCGGCATGGGTGTGCAGCAGCCGAACGACGTCACTGCCGACCACACCACACCCCAGCAGCGCAATCCTCATCATCGCCGGTTCCTCATCGCGGATTCCTCACCGGAGCTTCTCCCCGTGGCCTGCCCCAGCATGCCCCTGCCGATCGTGGACGTGCCCCTGCCGGCCGTGGGCCTGGCCCTGCCGATCGTGGACGTGCCGGCACAGCCACCGGCGGGTACCGGCTGGTGGACGGGCGAACGGGCCTGGTCACGCACGACAGTCACATCCTCGTCGGAGCCGACACGCCCAGCAGGTGGAGGCCACCGGCAAGCACGATCCTGGTCGCGTCGGCGAGCAGCAGCCGCGCCCCGGTGAGCGCCCCTGCCGCGTCGTCGCCCCGGGGCAGCACCTCGCATGCCCCCTGGAAACAATGGTAGGTATCGGCGAGCTCTTCGAGGTAACGCGCGACCCGGTACGGTGCCCACGGCTCAGCCACCGCCGCGACGGCCCTCGGCAGATCACCCAGCGCCCGCAGCAGATCGCCCTCGCGCGGATGGGTCAGCAGGGACACGTCCGCGCCCTCGACATCCACCCCCAGCCCCAACTGCCCGGCATTGCGCAGCAGCAGACAAATACGTGCATGAGCATACTGGACGCGGAAAACCGGGCTGTCGTTGGCCCGCCTGGCAATGACGTCGAGGTCGATGTCGCGCACACCGACGCTGCCCGGTGGGAGGCGGGCGAGCGAATAACGGGCCGCGTCCGCCCCGACCGCGTTCACCAAGCCGGCCAGACCAGCCAGGTCGGCGAGGCCAGCCAGGTCGGCGGGGCCGGCGATCGAACCAGTGGCGGTGCGCCCGCCGCCGACGTGATCGCCGCCGTCACGGCGGCCCGCCTGATCGTCGTCGCTGTCCGGCCGCCGGAAACCGGGCACGACACCGTCGCCCGCGGCACCACGGACCGCGGCGTCTTGGGCCGCGACGTCCCGGGCCGCGATGTCGCGGACATAGCCGTCGCCCGCGCGCACGACCGTCCGGGCGATCTCGCCGAGGGCGTCACTCGCCAGCCGGATGTTGAGGAAGCCGCCGGCGGCGACATCGACAGCGGACACCGCCCGGTCCAGACGCAGCCGGGCCGCGACCGCCTCCGCGATCTCCCGCGGCGGCCGACGCGCCGGCCGGGCGAGCCGGAGGGCGAGCGGGGTGGCGTAGTCACCATGCCCCGCGGCCCTGGGACGTGCGACCGGCACCGTCGCGGGTACCTCCACGTCGAGCTCGTCGTCCGCGACAAGATCGCGAACGATGGCCCGCAGGGTTTCCGCGAGATCGGCCGGAGTCATGGCGTGATGCTATCGGCGCGCACCGGCCCCGGCCGGCCGCCGAACCCCGGACGGGCCGGTCGTGACCTCAGACGGGCTGGCCGCGGCCGGCGGCGAGCCGGCGCACGACCCCGATCAGCTCGTCCGGGTCGAAGGGCTTGGTGAGGTAGTAGTCCACCCCGAGCCGTTCCCCACGCCTGAGGTCCGCGGCCTGGGCGCGCGCGGACAGCAGGACCACCGCGATGTCCGCCGTGGCGGGATCCTCGCGCAGGCGGGCAACCACGTCCCAGCCGTCCAGGTGCGGCATCATGACGTCCAATGTGATCACATGCGGCGCGACGGACCGGACCCGCTCCAGACAGTCGAAACCGTCGACCGCGGTGTACACCTCGAAGCCCTCCAGCTCGAGGTTGACCACCACAAGCTGGCGGATCACGGCGTCGTCATCCACGACGAGGACGCGCGGGGCTTCGCAGTACACATCCGGAGCTTACGGCTACCCGGCCGGATGACCACCCCCACGGGCCTGGTACGGTAAGAGCCGCAGCCCCGGAGCCCCCGTAGCTCAGGGGATAGAGCACTGCCCTCCGGAGGCAGGTGCGCAGGTTCGAATCCTG
The DNA here is from genome assembly GCF_920888515.1 of Protofrankia sp. CiP1_Cm_nod1. Taxonomy (GTDB): domain Bacteria; phylum Actinomycetota; class Actinomycetes; order Frankiales; family Frankiaceae; genus Protofrankia. The sequence goes on from NZ_CAKKTM010000427.1 coordinate 6,357, forward strand.
CCGGGGGCACACGTTGTGACTTACAGTAGCAAGAGCTGCATTTTTCCTGCTCATAATAGCTACTTCAGGACATAGATTCGCTACCTTCCACTGGCTCCAGCTTCGGCCCTGTACACCCGCAACGCCGACGGCTTCCACGGGCTGGACGAAGCGGTCACCGTCATCGCGCTCTGATCATGCCCAACCGGCGAAGCTCATGCATCGCCACGGCGGACCCTCAACGGTTGAACTCCGGCCATTCCAGCGAGGCCGGCTCGTCGGTGCCGCTGGTACCGGACTCCCAGCTGCCCGGCTCATCGAGGTATCCCTGCCAGCCCGCCGGATCCTCCCGCTGGATCCGGGCGTAGGCCTCCTCGATCGCGGACCAGTGCTGCTCGGCCTCCAGCCTGCGCGACTCGACGTCCAACAGAACCTCCCGGCCCGGGCAGGCCGACCGGCCAGGGAGGTGATGAGCGTGGCCGGCCGGGCCGGCGGAACATCGGCCCCGGGGCGGGGATGCCCGTCGTCGACAACGGACCGGGCAGCGGACGGAAGACAATGATCACTTGCGTCTCGGGCCGTTCGCGTCCCGCCGGGGGGAACTGGCGCGGCGGGAGACGGGCGGCCGGTCGGCACAGTAAAATATATTAATTCTAATTATATTTAGATGGATGACGCTGGATAGGCCGAGAGCGTCGCGGCCGCCGGCCGAAGAACCGATCGAGGAGACGTGCGTGCCACCGCCGCCGAACGAACAGCCCGACGACTGGACGGAGCCCGGCGCGCATCCCGTGGCGGCCGGGGTCTACCGCATCCCGCTCCCACTGCCGTACAGCGGTCTGCGCGCCGTGAACGTCTACGTCGTGCCGGACGACGACGGCCTGGTCGTGGTGGACTCCGGCTGGGCCATGCCGTCCACCGAATCCGCGCTGGTCACCGCCCTGGGCACGCTCGGCTACCAGCTCGACGACGTCTCCCGCGTGGTGGTGACCCATGCGCACCACGACCACTACACCCAGGCCCTCGCCCTGCGCGCGCGGTTCGGGACAAAGGTCAGCATCGGCCGGGAGGAGCGCCACTCGATACACGCCGGCGGGGAAACCGAGGTCCTCGCCCGTCCACAGATCGCGATGCTGCTGCGCTGCGGCGCCCCCGAGCTGGCCGAACGCTACGCCCGATACCTGCTGCACGAGACGGACCACTCGCAGGACGCGCCGTGGGGCACCCCCGACAGCTGGCTCGACGACGGCGACGTCGTCGGCCTGGCGAAGCGCAGGCTCGACGTCCTCGCCACCCCCGGGCACACCCGCGGCCACGTGGTGCTTCGTGACAATGCCAACGGCCTGCTGTTCGCCGGCGACCACGTGTTACCGCACATCACCCCATCACTGGGGTTCGAGTGGGCGCCCGAACCGTCGCCGCTGCGCAGCTTCCTGCAGTCGCTGCGGCTGATGGGCGGCCTGCCCGACACGCTGCTGCTGCCCGCGCACGGCCCGGTCACCACCAGCGTGCACCGGCGGGTCGAGGAACTGCTGGCCCACCACGAGGCACGTCTGGACAGCGCCGCCCGCAATGTCCGCGCGGGCGCCGAGACGGCGTTCCAGGTCGCGTCGGCGATGCGCTGGACCCGCCGGGAACGGCGGCTGGACGAACTCGACACGACCAGCCAGACGCTGGCCGTTCTCGAGATCGAGGCGCACCTCGACCTGCTGGTGGAACACGGCCAGCTGGTGGCGGCCACCGCCGAGGACGGCGTTGTGCGCTACGCCCCTCGTGGCTGAGGGCCCCATGGCTGAGGGCCCCATGGCTGACATCCGCTACTGGACGACGGATCCTGGCAGAAACGACGACGGACGGTGACGGAAAAGAAGATCTATCGTGGTATTTCATCCTAAAAACAGATCGATTGTTGTTAGCATGCTGGAACGTTGCTTGTCGGCGCTAGGTGTGCGCACAGGGGCGTGTTACGCTCCCCTCCGCCGGAGGGGACCGGACATGTAAGGACTCATGTTGCCCAGACTTCTGTCCTCCGCACCGATCAGATCCAGGTTCAGGACCCGGCGGCGGCTCCTGGCGGCGGCGTTGGCACTGCCGTTGGGTGTTGCTCTCGCGGCCTGCCAGGCCCCTCGTACGTCCACGTCACCGGAGTCCTCCGCGCCCCCCACCTCGTCCATAGCGCAGCAGGCTGCCAGGGCCTACCTGGCGGCGCGTCCGTCGCATGACGCGTCCGCCGCCCCGGCCGGCCAGCCGGCTCAGCCGTCGGCGCCCGCGGAGGGGCCGACGCAGCAGGCAGCGCCCGCGCAGGCCCTGGTCGCTCCGTTGGTGGCGAACCCGGCCCGCCCGCCGCTCGCGTCCGCCCCCGCCAGCCGGCCGCCGGGACTCGACGACAGCTGGCGCCTGGTGTTCGGCGACGAGTTCAACGCATCCGTGCTGGACCCCGCCAAGTGGGTCACCAACGTCTGGCAGGGCGCCCAGTGCGGGGCCAACTCCGGCAACCACGGGTCGCAGAACTGCTACTCGCCGTCCGCGGTGACGCAGAGCGATGGCAATGCGCACCTGACCGCCAGCCAGACCCCCTACAACTTCAACGGCAGGATATTCCCGTACACCAGCGGCATCATCAACAGCGACCAGCAGTACTTCTTCACCTACGGTTATGTGGACGTCCGCGCCAGGCTGCCGAAGGGCAAGGGGTTCTGGCCCGCGATCTGGCTGTACAACCCGGCCTACACACTCGATGAGATCGACATCATGGAATTCATCGGTGAGGACCAGACAACCATCTTCCAGACGCTGCACACCAAGCACGGCGGTGAGAACCAGTTCAAGACCAGGCATGCGGACTGGAGCGCCGACTATCACAACTTCGCCGCCAGGTGGGAGCCGGGTGCGCTGACCTTCTACATCGACGGCGTGCAGACCGGCCGCCTGACAAACCTGGTTCCTTCGGAGAAGATGTACCTGATGGTGAACCTGGACGTGGGCGGCCCCTCCAGCTGGGGTGGTGCGCCCAACAGCGCCACCCGGTTCCCCAGCAGCGTCGACATCGACTACGTCCACATCTACCAGCAGGCCCCGTAACCGCCGACAGGGCCGCGGCGCCACCGGGGCCGGTATGGGCCCGCCGGATCGGCCGCGTCACCGCGACCGGTCGATCCGCGCCGGTCACAGGGCGGTGACGCAGCCGGCGGACTCGGCCGGCCGATCCGGCGGCCTGCCCTCCCTTCCGATTTCCTGTCACTTCTGATTTCCTGTCACCTTGGATTTCTCAGCAGGCGGGCGTGCCGAAAACCTGGGCCCAGTAGATGCCGTAATCACCGCCGCGCGCGCAGCCGACGCCGATCTGGGTGAAATCCCCGTTGAGTATGTTCCGGCGGTGCCCGGGGCTGTTCATCCAGCCGGTCATCACCTCCGCCGGGCTGTTCTGGCCGGCCGCCACGTTCTCGCCCAGCATCCGGTAGCGGTAACCGGCCGCGGCCGCACGGTCGGTCATTGTCCGGCCGTCCAGGCTGACATGGTCCATGTAGCTGTTCGCCGCCATGTCCTCGCTGTGCCGCTGCGCCGCCAGGGCCAGGCAGGCGTCCGCGGTGAGCGGGCGCTGGCCCGCCCTGCCGCGTTCGGCGTTCACCAGTGCCACGACCTGCGGGACCATGCCCCCGCTGATGTCCCCACCGGCGGCGGGTGAGGCGGCCGGCCGTGCCGGTGCAGGCGGCGGGATCACCGGTGGGCCCGCCGGCGCGGCACCGTCGTCGTCGACCTGGACGCCGAAGTCGCGGACCAGCCCGGCGAGGCCGTCGGAATAGCCCTGACCGAGCGCCCGGATCTTCCACCCGGCCTCACGCTGGTAGATCTCCGCGAGCAGCAGAACGGTCTCCTGCCGTGGCCGCGGCGGGGCGAAGCGCGCGACGGGGGCGCCGCCCCGGCCACGGACGTCCAGGACCGGCAGCGGCAGCTGTCCGAGCGTCACGCCGGTGTCGGCCGGGCTCACGGCGATGACCACCCTGGTTGCCGCGGGACGCAGCCGGGCCGGGTCGATGCTGGCGCCGTCGCCGGCCAGCCGGGCCCCGGGCGCGGACGGCTGGTTGTAGAAGACGAAGTCGCCGTCCCCGGCGACCTTCCCGTTACCACTGGTGATAAGAAGCGACAGGTCGAACGGCCCGGCCACGTGAACGGACAGGGTGCCATCCGGCAACGGCCGGTTGGCACCGGCGACCAGCTCAATCATGATCACTCCGAGTAGGTGGCTGTCGTCATCCGTGACCGGTGAATCTCAGCGAGTGAATCACGGCGGCCGGAAACCGGGCCGTCGGTCCGCCAGCATGCCTTCGATTTCTCTTATAAAGACGAATAAGTATCACGTATTGTCCCGGGCTGCGACCAAAGAATTCCCTTGATTCGGACAAAAGCGTCCGACAAGTCACATTCTGGCCGCGGCCAGGGGTGTTAGTGTCCCTGGCATGGCCGAGACGGTGTCCGCCCCTCGCGGATCCTCATCCATTCCAGATACACATCCCGCTCCAGATACACATCCCACCGCCGGCGGCAGGCCGCCGGAAACCCCGGAACCGGCGTCGGCGGTCTGTACGCCGGCAGCCCCGTCCGCTCCGGCCGCCCCGGTACGGGCAGCGGCGACACAGGCAGCACATCCCGAACCGGCGCCCACGGGCCGTGCGCCGGCGCCGATTGCCAGCACCTCGATCGGACGCTCCGTCCGGCTCTTCCGCGCCGCCCGACGCGAGCCGGTCGAGCCGGCCGGCTTCTACTCGCTGCTGGCCGCCGACTCCGTGCACCAGCTCAGCCACTTCACCACGCTGGCCGGCTCGCTCGTCCTGGACGTCGGCGGCGGCCCCGGCTACTTCCGCACCGCCTTCCGGCAGGCCGGCGCCCACTACCTCTGGGTCGAGCCGGACATCTCCGAGCTGAGCGCCGGTGGCATCGTGGAGCCGGGGCGGGTGCTCGGCAGCGCGTTGGACATGCCGTTCGCCACCGCCTCGGTGGACATCTGCTACTCGTCGAACGTCCTGGAGCACGTGCCGGACCCGTGGCGGATGTGCGAGGAGATGGTGCGGGTCACCCGGCCCGGCGGGGTGATCTTCCTGAGCTTCACCAACTGGCTCTCGCCCTGGGGCGGGCACGAGACCGCGCCCTGGCACTACCTCGGCGGCCACCGCGCGGCCCGGCGCTACGAGCGCCGCACCGGGACCCCACCGAAGAACCGCTACGGCAGCAGCCTGTTCCCGGTGGCGGTGGCCGATGCCCTGGAGTGGGCCTTACAACCATCACGGGATCGACGTCGTAACCGCCATGCCGCGCTACCTGCCGGCCTGGACCAGGCCGATCCTGCGGGTCCCGGGCCTGCGGGAGGTCGCCACCTGGAACCTGGCCATGGTCTTCCGCCGGCGCTGACCGGCCGACGGCGCCGCGGCCGTGTCCGCGGACGACTGACGGCCCGGGCACCGGCGCTACCCGGCGGCTCACGCCCGGCGGCAACCACTACCGGACCGGGCCGTCGGTGGCCCGGGCACCCGGGCCACCGGCCGACCAGCCGTCACGAGCGAGACGCCCCTGCCCTTTTCGTGCCGGGCGCCACTTCCACGCCTGGCACGAACCAGGGAAAGTAAACAAGGGAAAGTAGCCACGAAAACAGCTGCGACAGTGCGCGGCGACAAGAGCCTGCCGAAAAGGGCCCGGTGAAGAAGACCGAAGAGCGCCGGACCCGGGCCCGGCGGGCCGCGTTCACCCGCCAGCGGCCGGTGACCGTCCCGGCGGAGTCCAGCTGATTGCCGCCCCTGGCTGATTGCCGCCCCTGGCTGATTGCCGCTTCTGGCTGATTGCCGCTTCTGGCTGATTGCCGCCCCTGACCGGCACGGTTCCGCGACAGGCTCGACAGCCGGCCGGCCGTCCCCTCGCTTTCACGATTCGACAGTGTTCGGTCACGCGATTTCAGGACACATCCGTGTTGCTCGGCCGGCGTTTTCGGGGGGCCGGGGCCGCCGGCCGGACCAGCCATGATCCGACCCGGCCGTGGTCAGATCAGCCGGAGCTGGCGTCCCTGGTCCGGGCGGGCCCGGCGGGGCCGTAGCGGGCCGGAACGGCGCTCGAGCAGCGGCGCGCCCAGGCCATCCAGGAAAGGCGACGGCCGCACCTCGGACACCTGCCGGCCACGGCGGGCCGCGTGGGTGAGCACAAGCTGCTCCCGGGCCCGGGTCATGCCCACGAACAGCAGCCGCCGCTCCTCCTCGTCACTGTCGTCGCTGTCACTCCTGGTGAGTCCGCCGGCCCCGCTCGTACCGGCGACCACGCCGGACGGGGACGTGCCCGCCCAGCGCAGCGGCAGCAGGCCGTCCTCGCAGCCGATGATGACGACGAACCCGAACTCCAGCCCCTTGGCGGCGTGCAGCGTCAGCAGGGAGATCCGGTCCGCCCGGGGGTCGAAGGTGTCGACCTCCGCACCGAGCGCGATCTCCGAGCGGAAACGCTCCAGGTCGTCGCCGCACTCGGTGGCCAGCGGGGTCAGGACGTCCAGCGCGTACCGGACCTCGGCCTCGCTCGGCGGTCCGGCCGGAGGCTGCGGCGCGGACCCGCCCGGCGGCACCGGCCCGCCCCGGGTGCCCGGCGCTGTCCCGGAC
>NZ_CAKKTM010000428.1 GCF_920888515.1 Protofrankia sp. CiP1_Cm_nod1
CTCGAGCGCGGTCTGGGCCGCCGTCCGCAGCCGCGCGAGAACGCCGCGGCCCCGCGCCGGCACCGCGCCCACGAGAGGCCCGGTGGGCGTCGGACCTACCGGAGGGCCGGCCGGTGCCGTCCCCGCCGGGATCGCGGTGCCTGCCGGGAGCGGGGAAGGCGCGGGAATCCCGCCGGCCGGCGTGTCGTCGCCGATGAGCTCCAGCAGGTACGCGACGCCCGGGGTGTCCGCGAACCGGTTGTGGGACCGGCGCTGGAAGGGGAACCCCTGCCGGTCGAGGGCGTCCATCACCGGCCGGGCCTGGCGGGCCGTGCGGTAGAGCACCGCGATGTCGGAGAAGGACAGCCGGGCCTGCTCCGTCCCGTCCACGCCGGTGTCCAGCGCGTGGAAGGACGTGCCGCCCAGGGCCTCATCGATGAGGCCCACGACGACCGATGCCTCGTCGGCCTCGTCGGCGGTACGGCGCAGCAGCACCGGGGCGCTGCGCGGATGGTGCCCGACGGCGCGCAGGGTCCGGCCGGGCACCAGGGTGGCCGGTTCGATCAGGCGGACGGCGGCATCGACGATCATGGGTGTGGAACGGTAGTTGCGGGTCAGCGACACCACCTCCGCGTCCCGGAAATCGTCCCGGAAACGCAGGAAGAAGCCCACGTCGGAGCCGCGGAAGGAGTAGATGGCCTGGTCCGGGTCGCCGATCGCGCACAGGTTCGCCGCCGGCCACGCGCCGGTCGCGCCGTCGGCGGCGGAATCCCCGCCAGCGACGTCCTCCGATGGCTCCGACGCCCCCGGTGCTTCCGATGGCTCCGGTGCTTCCGGTGCTTCCGGTGACGCGGCCTGCCACGGCACCGACCGCGCCGACCGGGCGGGCGAGGCGTCGCGGAAGCGCCCGGCCAGCATGGTCAGCAGGACGTACTGCAGCTCGTCGACGTCCTGGTACTCGTCGACCCAGACGTGCTGCCAGCGCGCCCGGTACTCGTCGGCGACCTCGGGATGCTCCCGCATCGCCAGCACGGGCAGCTGGACGAGGTCGTCGAGGTCGACCAGGTTGCGCGCGCGCAGCCCGCGGTCGTACTCCCGCGCCAGCACGGCCAGCTCGTGCCCGTCGGTGGGCTCCCCGAGCGCGCGGGCACGGCGCAGCCCGGCCAGCGCGCGCCGCAGCCGCTCCAGGTTGCGCGCCCCCGACGCCGTGCCGGCCAGCGCCTCCCGCAGGACCTGCGCGCGCACCGCCTCGTCCGCGACCGTGACGCCGGGCCCCAGGCCGAGCCGGGCGTGCTGCTCCTGGACCATCCGCAGCCCCAGGCCGTGGAAGGTGGTCGCGAAGACGCGCGACGCCTGCTGGGGGATGAGCGCGTCGAGCCGTTCACGCAGCTCGGCCGCGGCCCGCCGGGTGAAGGTCACCGCCAGGCACCGCTCGGCCGGCACCGCGCACTCCCGCACCCGGTACGCGATCGCGTGGACGAGGGTGCGGGTCTTGCCGGTCCCCGGCCCGGCGACGATCAGCAACGGGCCGTTCGTGACGGCCGCCGCGGCACGCTGCTCGGCGTCGAGAGCGGCCAGGACGGACGAGCCGGGCATCTCGGGCGGCGCGCTCGGAAGCGGCGCGCTCTGGAGGGGCACGCCCGTCACGGAACCGGCGGCGGGCGCGTCGAAGGATGGTGGGCCGGCGGCGGGCGGGCCGGAGGGGGGCGTGTCGGCGGCCGGGACACGCAGCCGAGGAGCCGGGCACGCCGGATCCGGCGTGCCCGATGAATCCACGGTGCTGTCCACCGCGGTGCTGCCCACCGCGGACGGGGCCGCGGATAAGGATGCCGGCCGGCCTGCTGGCGCCGGCACGGACGGCGCCAGCGCGGTACGGACGGCGCGGCCTGCCCGACGGGCGGAGCGAGCTCGGGAGCCGCCCGCGGCCGCTGCCTTCTCCCCCGCTGCCCGTTCCCCCGCCGCCTTCTCCGCTGTGCCGCCCGGCTCTGCGCGGCCCGGCTCTGCGCGGCCCGGTGCCGTTGCGGTGGCGCCCGGCACCGTTGTGCCGGCAGGCGGAGCCGTTACACCGGCGGACGATGCCGCTGCGTCGGCGGGCGGTGCTGCCGTGCCGGCGGCGAGGTCGAACAGCGTGCCCGCGTCCGAGCTGAGCTCTTCCGGACGGAAGAGGCGGATGACGCCGTACTCGCCGTCGTACCCGGCCTCGCGGATCACCTCCTCGTTCCGCAGCCGGCGGATCGCCTCCACCAGCGCGGACGAGCCGACCTCGGCGATCGCGTCCAGCGGCACCTCGGCGAGAATCCCCAGCTCCGGGCCGAGCCGGGTGGCCAGCGCCGTGACCTGCGCGGCCACCGCCTTGCTCTTCGGCCCGACCCCGAGGATCTCCCCCACGACCTCGGGCAGCGCCACCAGTGAGCGCACCTCGCCCGCGGTCGGCGGGCGGACCCCCTCGGCGCGGTCGGCGAGCGTGTCCACCCGGTGCAGGACGCCGACGGTCAGCGCCCGTCCGCACTGCGGGCAGCGCCCGTCCGCCTGCCGGGTCTGGCTCGGTTCGTAGCGGACGTTGCACTTGCGGTGGCCGTCGAGGTGGTACTTGCCCTCCTCGGGGAAGAACTCGATCGTGCCGGCGAACCCGTCCCCGGTGCGCAGCGCCGCGAGCATGGCGAAGTAGTCGACGTCGCAGGTGAACGCGGTCGCCTCCCGGCCGAGCATGGGCGGGGAGTGCGCGTCGGAGTTGCTGACCAGGCGGAACCGGTCGAGCCCGGACAGCCGCCAGAACATCGGCGGGTCCGCGGACAGGCCGGTCTCCAGCGCGAAGATGTGGTCGGCCAGGTCGACGTAGCAGTCCTCGACCGCGTCGAAACCGGACTTGGAGCCCAGCACAGCGAACCACGGCGTCCACACGTGGGCCGGTATCAGGTAGCAGCCGTCGCCCGCGCCAAGGGTGATCTCCAGCAGGTCGCGCGAGTCCAGTCCCAGGATGGGACGCCCGTCCGCGGTGAGATTGCCGATCTTCGCCAGGCTCGTGGTGATCCGGGCCGCGGCGTCGGTGCTCGGGGCGTAAAGAAGGTGGTGGACCTTGCGGGTCCGCTCCCCCCGCTTGTAGATCGTGGAGATCTCCGTGGAGAGCATGAACCGGGTCGCCACCCGGCAGGACGCGGGCAGGGCCCGCAGCACGTCCGCCTCAAGGTCGGGGCGCAGCCGGAACAGGCCGGGCTCGGCCGGCACGAGCTTGGTGACGATCTCCTGCGTCCAGGCCGGGTGGGTGAAGTCTCCAGTGCCGATCACCTGGATCCCCTTGCGCGCCGCCCACCAGGCAAGATGCTCCAGGTCGCAGTCGCGGCTGCAGGCCCGTGAGTACTTGGAGTGGATGTGCAGGTCCGCAAGAAACCGTGAGCTCACAGCTGGGTATGTTGTCGCACCCGCGCGCTCGCACACGCGGCGGCCCGCCGGGCCGGGCCATCGGCCCCCCTTCGACAGGTTCCCCCCGGCCGGCTCCCGCCGCCCGTGCCCGCCCGCGACGCCACCCGGCATGACCGCATCCCAGTGGGACGCGTCATTATGGGCACTGCCGCAACGGGATGTGTCCGCCGGTGTGCGCATCCGGCCATCGGAGGAAGCCCTCGGGGGCGGTCGCATCCGGAGGGGACTATGACCGATCAGACGGCGGTTCGCCAGCCGCGCCATCACGACGGGCACCATCACGCTGATCGCCCCGACGAGCGCCGTGACAGCGAGCGCCGGGGCGACGAGCGGCTCGGCGGCGGGCAGCGTCGCGCGGGGCGAGCGGGGCGGCAGGGCGAGGAACAGCCCGGCGAGGAACAGCCCGGCGGGGAACAGCCCGGTGCGGAAAGCGGTGCCGGGCCGCTCCGCGCGGAGTACCACCTCGACGACCGGCGCCGGGCCACGCTGACCGACCGGTGCCACCGGCTGGTCCGGTTCCTGCGGGAGATCGCCCTGGCCCAGGCGCCGCGGGTCACCACGGTCGACGAGCATCCCGCCGTGGTGTGGCTCGACGACCTCCCGGACGGGCTGTCCCTGTTCGAGCAGGCCGGCCCCGGCGAGGTGCTGCTCGCCGCACCCGCCGCGGCGGCACTGCCACCACCGCCGGCGCTGCCCGGCCCGCTCACCGACTGGGTCGTCATGGCCGAGCCGGGCGAGCCGGTCGAGGAGTTCCCGCCGCTGCGCGAGATCGGCCCACGGACCCGCGTCGAACTACGGCCGGACGGCATCCAGCGCGAGATCACCGAAACCATCCGGCTCGCGGACGCGCCCGAGATCCGGGCTGCCTACGCGCAGTGGCTGCCGGCCTGGCGGATCTGGGCGGCCAGGGCCCGCGCGGACGCCGACCGGCGGGCCCTGCACAACGTCCTGCACACGGTGGCCCAGCGCCTGGCGCAGGAGGGCGACGCGCTCGAGCTGGTGCTCTGCACCGGCCTGCTGTCCTGGCAGGTCCCGAGCCCGGTCCCGACGTCGGCATCGGCGTCGGCGTCGGCGTCGGGACCGGCGTCCACGGCGCGCCCGGCAGCCGCGCCCGGCCCGTCCGCGACCGGCATGCCCTCGCTCGACCCGGCGGCAACGATCACATCGGCAACGATGCCGGGCCGGCCGGCGCTCGGCCCGGCGGCGGCACGCCCGTCCGTGACAGGCGGGCGGCCTTCCGCGACGGACGGCCCACCCGCGGCTGTCGAGGTCCGTCATCATCTGCTCGCGACCAGGCTGCTGGTGGAGATCGACGCGGCCAGCTCCGCCATCCGCCTGCGGCTGCCCGCCGAGGCCACAACCCGGCTGGAGGACAGCAGCCTGCTCGACGGGGTGGCGGCGTTCCGGCCGGAACGGACCAACGCGCTGCACGAGCGGCTGCGCGGCCGCCCCGCCGTCTCCCTCGGCTCCGACGACGAGCGGGTCCTGCGCGACTGGCTGACCCTTGCCGTGGACGTGTCCACCGACGGCTACTCGCCGTCCTGGCAGCCGGCGGCGCGGCCCGGCCCGCGCCCGCAGGTGACGTTCGCCCCGGCGTTGGTGCTGCGCGCCCGCGGCCGGGCGGCGCTGCTGAACTACTACGACCAGATGCTGGACGCGCTGCGCGGCGACAGCCCGCCCCCGCTCGGCCTGGTGCAGCTGGTCGAGACGCTGGAGGCCGACGAACGCCTGGCCTGGCTGGCCGCGGGCACGGTGCCTGCCGGAGACGTGCTGCCTGCCGGGGACGCGGCGCCCGGCGGGGACGGCCCGGGCGACACCGCGCCGCTGTTCCCGCTGCCGGCGAACCCGGAGCAGGCCCACGTGATGGAACGCCTGCGCCGGGACAACGGCGTCGTGGTGGAAGGGCCACCCGGGACGGGCAAGACCCACACGATCGCCAACCTGATGTCCGCGCTGCTCGCCGAGGGCAAGCGGGTGCTGGTCACCAGCCAGAAGGCGCAGGCGCTGCGGGTGCTGCGGGAGAAGATGCCCCCGGAGCTGCAACGGCTGTGCGTGTCGCTCACCGACCTCGACGACACCGGTTCGACCGAGCTCGCGGTGAGCATCAGCGCGCTCGCGGCGGAGAAGGCCGCCTTCCGGCCGGACGACCACGACCGGCGGATCGCGCGGCTGCGCTCCCGGCGGGACGACGCCGTCGCACGCCGGGCCGAACTGGCCGAACTGATCCAGCGGCTGCGCGCGGCCGAGGGCGTCCACCACAGCAGCGACGATGTGGCGCCGGGCTGGGAGGGCACCCTGGCCCGGATCGCGGCCCGGGTGCGGGATGAGCACGCCGCCCACGGCTGGCTCCCCACCCCCGTGCCCTGGCCCGCCGCCGGTCAGGACAGCGCCAGCGCCGGTGGCAATATCACCGACAGCGACCGGGGACGCGGCGGCGATGGCGCTGCCGGCGGGCACGGCCCGACACCCGCCAGCGGCGGTCATGGCGGTCATGGCGGTCATGGCGGTCGCAACGATTACAACGACCACGGTGGACGCGGCAGCCGCGGCGAGTATGGCGGGCCGCCGCCAGCACCCCTGGACGCCGCCGAGGCGGCCGAACTGCTCGCCGTGCTGCGCTCCCGCACACCTGCCCGGGCCCACCGGCTCGCCCAGGACCCGACCGATCCGGACCTGCTGGTCCCGACCGGCACGATCCGCCAGCTGCTGGCCGCCGAGCAGGCCGCCTCCTCCGTCGCCCACAACAGCGCGGCCACCCTTGGCGAGCCGGTCGCCGCTCTCGCCGACCGGCTCGCCGGGCTGTCCCCGGCGCGGGTGGACGCCCTGCGGGCGGCCGCCGCGGAGCTGACTGACGCCCTGGCGCTGGTGGCGGGCCATCACACCCGCTGGGCGTGGGTGCAGACGGCGCTCGACGACGCCCTCGCCGGCCGTGACGCCGTGCTGTGGGAGAAGATCGCTTCAACCACGCCGGCCGTCGAGCAGGCCGCCGGCGCGCTCGAGCGGGTCGGGCTGCACACGGTCGTCCTGCCCGCGCTGACCGAGCGGGGGCCCGCGAGCGCGCAGGTGCTGCTCGCCCACGGTGAGGCGCTGCGGGCCCACCTGGCGGCCGGCCACGGCCTGCGCGCCGTCTTCCCCTCGAAGGCCCAGAAGAACGCGGCTCCCCTGCTCACGGAGGCGGCTGTCGACGGCATCCCCCCGCGCACCCCCGACCTGCTCGACGTGGTACTCGCCCGACTGACCGCGCAGGTCTGCCTGGAGACGGCGAGCAGCGCCTGGGCGCTGGTGGACGTACACGTCGACCCCGACGCCGCCCCCGAGGTGCGCCTGGCCCGCCTGCACGATCTGGCCGGCGCCCTCGCCGCGGTCGACCACGCCCGCGGCGCGCGCGACCGCGTCCTCGGCGTCCTGGCCTCCTTCGGCGCTGCCAACACCTCCGCCGCCGCCGGCGCCTTTGGCACGTCGGACGCCCCGGGCACCGCCGTCACGGGCACCGCCGTCACGGGCACCGCCGTCACGGGCACCCCGGCCGCCGGCGGCTCTCTCGGTGTCACGTTCACCGGGGCCCGGGCCTGCCGGGATCTCGCCGCCGCGCTCGAGGACGTCCGGTGGCGGCAACGCGCCGCCGCCGCCACCGCGGATCTCAGCCGCATCCACGGCCGTTACCTGGCGGCGGCCAGGACCGGGACGTCCGCTCCGGAGCTGGCCGCGCTCGCGGGCGCGCTGGCCGCCCGCGACGTCACCGCCTACGAGGCCGCCCGGGCC
>NZ_CAKKTM010000429.1 GCF_920888515.1 Protofrankia sp. CiP1_Cm_nod1
ACGCGGAGCGGCGCTGCGTGGCGCTGCTGGCGCGTGTGCGGGCCGCGCACCCGGCCCTGGCCGCCCTGCTGGAGAGCCTGGCGCCGGACCCGGCCCACACAGCCGGCGGTGCCGGCGCGGCCGGTGCCGGGATGGCGAATGCCGAGAGAACGGATACGTTCCGTAACATCGTAACGGCGGCTGGGAGCCGTCCGGACGGCTCGGACGCGGCCGGGTGGGACCGGCGGACCGCGTCCTTCCCCGAAGCCTGGGCGTGGGCCTGCGCGGCGACCTGGCTGGAACGCTCGCGGACGGCGGCTGGCGAGACCGACGTCGAGGCCGAGCTCGACGCGGCTGAGGACGCCCTCGCCGCCGCCACCGCCGAGCTCGCCGGCGCGCTCGCCTGGAAGCACTGCCTTGCGCGGATGGGCTCCGAGCAGTCCGCGGCGCTGCGCTCCTACGCCGACGCGGTCGCCGCGGGCGGCAAGTTCACCGGCCGTTACGCGCAGCGGTACCGGCAGGCGGCGCGCGAGGCGATGCGGGTCGCCCAGACCGCCGTCCCCGCCTGGATCATGCCGATCGGCGAGGTGCTGTCGACCATCCCGGCCGTCCGGGACTGCTTCGACGTGGTGATCGTGGACGAGGGCAGCCAGGCCGGGCTGGACAGCCTGTTCCTGCTGTGGCTGGCCCCCCGCGTGATCGTGGTCGGTGACGACCGGCAGTGCACCCCGGCGGAGGCGAGCTTCGAGGAGCTGGAACCGGTCTTCCAACGTCTCGACACGCTGCTGTCCGACATCCCCACCTGGCTGCGCATCGCGTTCACCCCCCGGTCCAGCCTGTTCACCCTGCTGCGGACGAGGTTCGGCGAGGTCATCCGGCTGCGCGAGCACTTCCGCTGCATGCCGGAGATCATCGAATGGTCGTCCGCGCTGTTCTACCGGGACGCCCCGCTGGTGCCGCTGCGCCAGTTCGGCGCGGACCGGCTGCCACCCCTGCGGTCGTGCCACGTCCCGGGCGCGGCCACCTCCGGTGTCGCCGGCGGGCTGCGCAACGCGGCCGAGGCCGAGGCCCTGGTGACCCAGGTGCTGGCCTGCGCCGACGACCCCCGCTACGACGGGCTGACCTTCGGGGTCGTCGTGCTGCAGGGCAGCGCCCAGGCGGAGCTGATCCGCGGCAGACTGGTCAGCCGGATGTCCCCGGCCGAGCAGCAGCGCCGGCGGCTGCGCGTCGGGACCCCGCCGGACTTCCAGGGCGACGAACGGGACGTGGTCTTCCTGTCTATGGTCGTCGCGCCCGGCACCCCCACCCCGTCGCTGACCCGGCTGGAGTACCAGCGCAGGTTCAACGTGGCCACCTCCCGCGCCCGCGACCAGGTGTGGCTGTTCCACTCGGTGACCACGGGCGACCTGGAGCCGACCGACCTGCGGCACAACTACCTCAGCTATGTGCTGTCCCAGACCTCCGCGCGGCCGTCCCTGTCCGCCACCGCCGGGGCCGACGCCGGCCCGGCCGCCGCCGGGTCCGCGTCCCTGCCCGTACCCGTGCCGCGCGACGTCCGCCCGGACATCCCACACCCGCGGTTCGACACCCTCTTCGAGCAGCGGGTCTTCCGTGTCCTGCGCGAACGCGGCTATCTGGTGTGGCCCCAGGTCGAGGTGAACGGCCGGCGCGTCGACCTGGTGGTGGCCGGCGGGCGCGCCCGCCTCGCGGTCGAGTGCGACGCGGACACCGCCGTGCCGCCCGAGCGGATCGCCCACGAGTTCGCCCGCGAACGGGAGCTGCGCCGGGCCGGCTGGCGCTTCTGGCGGATCCGCCAGTCGGAGTTCGAGATCGACCCGGACGCCGCGCTCGCCTCCCTGTGGCCCGCCCTGGCCGCCGTCGGCGTGGCACCGGTGGCACCGGTGGCGGCATCGGCACACGCGGCCCGTACCACCCGGAGCGGCACCGCCCCCGCCGATTCGACCGGAGCCGGTCACGGACCGCAGCCGGCACCACCCCGTCCAGACACCCCAGCGGACGACGTGACCGGGGACACCGTCCCCATGGACAACACGCTCAGGGATGGCGAGAACGCCAGCGGCGACGACGCCGACACGGCTGGCACGACGGCCAGCATCCGGGCTGCCGCCGCGCCGGGAGTCGGCGAACACCGCTGGACGCCGATCCCCCTGAGCGACCTGGAAGGCCTCGACGACGCCCTCGGCGCCCTGACCAGCTGAACATCCTCTGCTGCGACGCGGTGACAAAGATTATCCAGGGCGGGGTCAAACGGTCGTAGCGTCGCTACGACCGTTTGACCCCGCCGAGTATCATGTCACCGCTCGCCCGTTTCACCGCCATCCTGCGCAGCTTTACTAAGACAAGGAGGTCGACCCGCGTCCGGGTCACTTCGGCTGGATCCCGTTACTTGAGCTGATCCCGCCGGGCGGCCCGGGGGATCTCATCCCCGGGCTCCCACGGAAACGGAGCATGACAGTCTCCCATCACTCCGCTCACCTCATCCAGTCCGTCAGAACTCGGCCATCCAGGCCCAGCGGGTGAACAGGCGGGGCCGCCTTCGTAGCAGCCCATTCCACCACCGTTTGACCTTCTTGAACGGCCTGAGCCGTTTGACCCCACCCCAGCGTCGGCGTGCTGCCGCCAAAGATCTTACAGGAGCCGACAGCCGGCTCACACCGGCCTGGCGGACTCTCCGGCCCGTACCCGTTGCACCGGCTTTCATCAGGGCCGAGCGGCCGCGGCGGGTCCGGGGCGGGCGAGAAGAAATCCGGTCAGGCGTCGGGGGTGGTCTGGTCGTCGGGGGTGTGCTGGCCTTTCCGGGCGCCGCGCATGGTGGGGAAGAGGACGACGTCGCGCAGGGTGGGCGCGCCGGTGAGCAGGGCGGTGAACCGGTCGATGCCGAGGCCGAGGCCGGACATCGGGGGCATCCCGTACTCCATCGCCTCGATGAAGTCCTCCTCCATCATCATGGTCTCGTCGTCGCCGGCCTCGCGCAGCTCGGCCTGCTCCTCCAGCCGGGTCCGCTGCTCGGCCGGGTCGACCAGCTCCGAGTACGCCTTGACGATCTCCCAGCCGTTCACCACGACCTGGAACATGTCGAGCCTGGCGGGGTCGTCGTCGCTGCGCCGGGCCAGCGGGACCAGCTCCGCCGGGTGGTGCACCAGGAAGCACGGCTGGACGAGCCCGGGCCGGACCGTCTTCTTGTACAGCAGGTCGACCAGGGCCGCGTACGACGGCGCGTTCTCGACGTCCAGCCCGAGGCCGGCGACCCGCTCCCGCAGGGCCGGCAGGTCGCGTACCACGGTCAGGTCGATGCCGGTGTGCCGGGCGACCTCGGCCCGGTAGTCCAGCTCCGGCCAGTCGGCGCCGAAGTCCAGCTTCACGCCCTCGTAGGTGACGGTGCGGGTGCCGAGGACGTCGTCGAGCACCGCCAGGATCAGCTCGCGGACGAAGGCCATGTTGTCGCGGTAGTCCCAGTAGGCGGCGTACCACTCCAGCATCGTGAACTCCTGGAGGTGGGAGGAGTCCATGCCCTCGTTGCGGAAGTTGCGGCCGAGCTCGTAGACGCGGTCGAAGGAGCCGACGACGACGCGCTTGAGGAACGTCTCCGGTGAGATCCGCAGGTAGAAGTCCTCGTCGAGCGCGTTGTGGTGGGTGACGAACGGCCGGGCGGCGGCGCCGGATGCCGCCTCCTGCAGGATCGGCGTCTCGACCTCGAGGAAGTCGTTGTCGTCGAGGAACCGGCGGATCCGCTGGATCGCCTTCGCCCTGGCCCGGAACCGCGCCCGGGACTCGTCGTTGACCAGCAGGTCGAGATAGCGGCGGCGGTAGCGGGCCTCCACGTTCGACAGGCCCTGCCACTTGTCCGGCAGGGCGCGCGCCGTCCGGTTGAGCACGGTGAGGTCGGATACCGCCACCGTCCGCTCACCACGGCGGGTGGTGTAGAGACGGCCGGCGACCCCGACGAAGTCGCCGATCTTCAGCGCGCGGGACCACTCCCTGATGGTCTCCGCGCCCAGCTCGTCCCTGGACAGGGAGACCTGGACGCGCCCGCTGCGGTCCTGGATGTGCCCGAAGATCAGGCCGCCCATCCGGCGCCAGAGCACCACCCGGCCGGCGAGCCGGACTGCCGTGCCGTCGGGCGCCTCCCTGGCGTCCGCGGCCACCGAGTCGGTGCGGTAACCGGACCGGGGCCCGCTCACTCCGGGCTCCTCCATCGACATCAACACACCCTATAGCGAACCGGCAACCTGGATGACCTGGCATATCTGAAGATCGTCGACCGGCAGCCGACCGGGACGGCGGCGAGCCCGAAGCCTTCGGACGGACGCACGAACAGCCCAGACCGATCAGTCCCGTATCCGACACCATACTTGATGTTGCGCTTGATGCCGCGCCCGACAGAAACAGATCATGTCTGACATGGCAACCGGACAGGCATCGGTCAATGCCCGTGATCTCAGTCGTCGCGCGGCGAGCGTGCTCGACCGCGCCGCACACGGCGAGCGGCTGATCGTGACGCGAGACGGAGAACCGATCGCGGAGATCATTCCTATCGACCCCGCTCAGCGCCTGTTCGCCCGTTGGATACGGGACGGTCTCATCTCCGAGCCTCCGGCATCCGGCTATGCCAAGGCCGCGGCCGCGGCCGCGGCGAACGCAGTCCGTGACCTGCCCGATACCCCGCCAGGCAGGACCGCGGCAGAAGCCGCAGGCCTCCGCACTTCCGCACCGTCATGAACAGCTCTGGATACCCTGGAGAACAGCGGCAGGACGCGGGAGAAGAGCGACAGGACGCGGGGAGCCCGTAGACGCGGCGTGTCAGCCGCTCCCTGTTACCGACAGCTCTGCTTCCCGTTCCCGGGCAGCGGAAACGCGGCAATTACGGTGTTGCCACGAGACCGGGTGCGGACGTCCGGTGTGGACGCCGTGGTGGTGACCGGAGGGCGACACGGCGGGGCTTCTGCGGCTGGAGCGGTGTGACCGACAGTAACTTGGCTGGGTGCCTCGGACTCGCCGACGCTTCAGGACGCCCGCGACGGGCCGCCCGGCCCCGGCCCAGCCCGTCCGCCTGACGGCTTTCCCGTCCCTGCTGGTGCTTCTGGCGGCAGCCCTGACGGGATGGCTGATCGGCGGGGTCCCGGCCGCCGGGCCGGCGGCCGCGGCCGCGGTGACACCGCCACCGGCTTCCCTGCCACCGGTGCCCCCACCCGCACCGGTGCCCCCACCCGCACCGGTTCCGCCGCCCCCACCGGTTCCGCCGCCCCCACCGGTTCCGCCGGCGTCCCCGGCGGACGCCCTCGGCGGCCCGGCGCTCGCGAGCCACGGGGTGGTGGTCAGCCCGCAGGCGCTGCCGCCTCCCCCGCAGGTCACGGCTGCCGCCTGGCTCATCGCCGACGCCGGCAGCGGCGCGGTGCTCGCGGCGCGGGACGCGCACGGCCAGTACCCGCCGGCGAGCACGCTCAAGATCCTGACCGCGCTCACCCTGCTGCCGCGTCTGCCGCCAGCCCAGCAGGTGACGGTCAGCGACGCGGCCGCGCGGATCGACGGGACCCGGGTCGGGCTCGTGCCGGGCATGACCTACAGCGTCGCGGAGCTGGCCACCGCCATGATCGTCGCAAGTGGCAACGACGCGGCCACCGCGCTCGCCGAGGCCGCCGGCGGCACCGCGGCCACGGTCACGCTGATGAACCGGACCGCGGCGGACCTGGGCGCGCACGCCACCCACGCCGGCGACCCCACCGGCCTGGACGCCCCTGGCCAGGCGACATCGGCGTACGATCTCGCTCTGCTGGGCCGGGCCGCTCTCACCAGTCCCGCGGTGAAGGGGTTCCTGACGGTCCCGCGGGCGACGGTCCGGGGCCGGGGCGGCGCCTCCTTCGAGATCCAGAACCACAACGACCTGCTCGGTTCCTATCCGGGGACGATCGGCGTCAAGAACGGCTACACCATCGCGGCGGGCGCCACCTACGTCGGCGCGGTCCGGCGCGGCGACCACACGCTCATCGTCACCATGCTGCGGGCGGCACCCGCGTACGCCGGCGACGCCCGCGCCCTGTTCGACTGGGGGTTCACGCACGTCGGCTCGGTCACCGCGGTCGGGCAGCTGCTGCCCCGGGTCGACGCGGCGGTGCACGCCGAGCCCGCGGCCCACGTGGCGCACGCGGCCGCCAGCGGGCCGGCCCGGGCAGGCGCCGGTCACGACGGGGGCACCGGCCGGAACGGGGCCGGCACGGACGGACGTGGCACGGCGGAGGCGTCCGGAGAGACGTCCAGGGAGGCGTCCAGCGGCGGTCACACCGTTGGTCCGGTCACCTGGACCGCTGTCGCGGTGACGCTGCTCGCCGTGGCGCTGGCCCTGCGCCGACGTCGTGCGCGGCGGCCGCTCCCGGGCGTCGGCATGCCGCCCGGAACGGCGGCGCGGCCCGCGGT
>NZ_CAKKTM010000430.1 GCF_920888515.1 Protofrankia sp. CiP1_Cm_nod1
GCCGACGGCCCTGGCCGAAGCGCCGGCACGTCCACCCCGTCATCGGCGGAGCCGGCAACAGCGCCGGTGGGCGGCCTGGCCGCCGGCGAACCGGCGGGTGGCGGGTCACCGGCCGGTCCGGCCGCTCCGGCCGCTCCCCCGGCGGCCTCGGTGCCGCCATCCGGGACGGCCGTGACAACCTCCGTGGCGCCGTCATCCGGAACAGCCACGGCGGCCTCGGTGGCACCGTCACCCGGGACAGCCACGGCGGTGCCGGACGGGACGACGTCGGAGTCGTAGGGGGCGGTCACCGTCCACGCCGCGACCAGGAGGGTCCAGCGCAGCACGATGTTGATCCAGATGAGCAGGCCGACGATCACCGCGAACGTCCCGTACACGGGATTACCGGTCGTCATCCCGACCAGCCAGGTGCCGAGGAGCTTGAGGCTCTCCACCCCGACGGCGCCGAGCATGGCCCCGCGCACCACCCGGCGACGGTCAGTGATCGACGGCAGCCAGAGGAACAGGCACAGGAAGATCGTCACATCCAGTGCCAGCGCGATGCCGAGGGCGAGCAGCGTGGTCACCACCGTCGCCGCGGTGCTCCCGGACAGGCCGATCCCCTCCAGGAACGTCCCCGACACCGAGGTGATGACGCTGGTCACCGCGATGGACGCGAACACGATCAGCCCGAGCCCGACTAGGACGCCGAGGTCCCGCAGCCGGCGCACCAGCGCGTTGCCGACGTCCACACTCTGGTGCCAGATGATCCGGATGGCGTCCCGCAGCGCGTTGATCCAGGCCAGCCCGGCCAGCAGCAGACCGGCCAGACCGATCAGGCCGACCCCGACCTTCGAGTTGCCGATACTGGCGATGTCGAGCTTGTCCGCCATCCCCGGCAGATAACTGTTGATCTGGTTGACCAGTTCCTGCTGGACGTCTGGATACGCGTCGACCACGAACCCCGTGATCGAGAAGGCCAGCGCCACCAGCGGGAAGAAGGACAGGAAGGCGAAATACGTGGCAGCCGCCGCGAGCCGGTCACCGCCGTCCTCGACATACCGGTGATAGCCACGTATGGCATGGTCGACAAAGGGTCTCCCGCGGCGTACGGAACCCGCGACGCCGGATGCCTTCCGTGCCCCGGAGCGGACCGCGCTGATCGGATTGGCCATCGGTTGCTAACTACCCACGAGCCCGGTGCCATCACACCCGGCGGGCCCGCCGTACCGGCCGGGCGGCGGGATCCACCCGGTGGCCCGGCCCCCGCCGGGCGCGGGAGCACGCCGGCACGGGTAACGCGCTCAGCCCGGGATACCGGCCGCGCGGACGGCGGCCACCACGTCGTCGGACAGCACCGGCCACGCCTGCGCCGCCCAGGTGCCGAACTCGCGGTCGGTCAGCGCCACACAGGCCGCCCGCGGCGCGGGATCCACCCACAGGAACGTCCCGCTCCGGCCGAAGTGACCGAACGTGGCGGGAGAGTTGGTGCTGCCCGTCCAGTGCGGCTGCTTCCCGCCGCGGATCTCGAAACCGAGCCCCCAGTCGTTCGGCTTCTGCGCGCCGAAGCCCGGCAGCACACCGACGAGGCCGGGGAAGGCCACCGACGTCGCCAGCGCGAAGGTGGCGGGAGCCAGCAGGCGCGGCGCCAGCAGCTCGGCGGCGAAACGGATCATGTCGTGCAGGTTCGACCACACCGCGTGCGCGGGCGAGCCCCGCAGCTCGGAGGAGCCCATCCCCAGCGGCGCGAACACGGACTCGGCCAGGTAGTCGGGGAAGGCGATCCCGGACGCCTTCTCAAGCGTCTCCCCCAGGAGCTCGAAACCGGTGTTCGAGTAGATCCGCCGCGCCCCGGGCTCGGCCCGCGGCCGGCTGCCGGCGAACTCCAGGCCCGAGGTGTGGGCAAGCAGGTGCGCGACGGTCGAGCCCGGCGGGCCGGCCGGGTCGTCGAGGGCGAAGACCCCTTCCTCCACGGCGATCAGCACCGCGTAGGCGGACAGCAGCTTCGACACCGACGCCAGCCGGAACAGCCTGCCCGCGTCCCCGACCGACCAGGCGTCCCCGACCGGCCCGGCGGCCGTGACCGCGCCGGGGGCATCACCGGCGGAATCCGCGGGACCACCGGAGACGAGCACCGCGACGGCCGCGTTCTCCACCGGCCAGGCGGCCACCTGCGCAAGGGCATCCACCTGATGAACTGTACGAACCTCCTCACGCGGGCGTGTGCCCAACGCACTGGGACACTGGGCCGATGTGGCGACACCGACATCTCCCAACACCATGAGCGCGTCCGCGACCGTCTCCCCTGCGTCCCCGGCCGCGTCCCCGGCGGCGCACGGGCCGGCCACCGAGGCCGGCCCGGCCGGGACCATCGACCTGCTCGTCGTCGGCGCCGGCCCGGCCGGCTGCGCCGCCGCCCTGCGCGCGCTGCAGCTGCGGCCACACACCCGCGTCGTGCTGCTCGACGCCGCGGACTTCCCCCGGGACAAGGCCTGCGGTGACGGCATCGCCCCACACGGCCTGGACGTCCTGCGCGCGCTCGGCGTGCCGGACGCGGCCGCCGGGTTCACGCCGGTGGACCGGATGCGGCTGCGCGCGCCGGGCGGCGCGCAGGTGGCGACCCCGTGCCCGCGGGCGAACTACGTGGTGCCACGCAAGATCTTCGACGCCCGCCTGGTCGCCGCCGCCCGCGCGCGCGGAGCCGTCCTGCGGCGCGAACGGGTGCGCTCGGTGGTGGCGGGCGGCGCCGCCGGCGATCCGGTGCTGGTCAACGGCCACCTGCGGGCCCGGGTGGTGATCGGGGCGGACGGGGCGAACTCGGCCACCCGGCGCGCCCTGGGCATCGGGCCGAACCCGCCGGAGGCGCTGGCCATCGCCGTGCGCGGGTACGCCGACGCGCCGTCCGCCGACCGCCCGCCCGAGCAGCTCATCGAGATGACCGACCAGGGCTGGCCGGCCTACGCCTGGTCGTTCCCGATCGGGGACGGCCGCGCCAACATCGGCTACGGGATGCTGCGTTCCAAGCTCGACGAGATGCACGGCGACGGTGGCGGCGGCGATGGTGGCGGCGATGGTGGCGGTAGCGGCCGGGCCGTCCTGTACGGCACCCTGGCCCGGATGCTCGCCGACCAGCCCGCGTATCCCGGGACGCTGCGCGCCCACCACCTGCCCCTGTCGACCTGGCGGCCCCGCCAGCCCGACGGCCCGGTGCTGCTCGCCGGGGACGCCGCGTCACTGATCAACCCGCTCACCGGTGAGGGCATCTACTACGCCCTGCTGTCCGGCTCGCTCGCCGGCCAGGCCGCCGTCACCGCCGCGCCGGGCGCGGCCGGCGCGGCCTACCGGCACGCCCTCGACCGCGAGCTCGGGCGGCACCTGCGCCACACCACTCTGCTGGCCGAGCTCGCCGGCCGGCATCGCACCCTGATGGACGCCGCCGTCGCGGCCGCGAGCCACCGCACCGAGCTCTTCGACACCCTGCTGGAGATCGGCCTGGGACGCGGCACAATCCCCACCGCGTCACTGGCCCGGCTGGCCGTGCGCAAGCTGGTGGCCGGCTGGCAGTGAGCGCACCGGCCGGGGCGGGCGATGGGCCGTCAGCCAGCTGGTGCCCTCGTGCCGCCGGCATCCCGCCGCGCCGGCCGTGCCGCGCCGGCCGTGCCGCTCCCGGCTCGTCCCGCCGGCCGGTCCGTCCCGCGGTCGGCGGCGCGGCCACAGGACGGTCGACCAGCTGCTGGCCGCTACGGCAACGCGCCGTGGCAGCCAGCAGCTGCTACAGAAAGTTACAGATTCAGAACGTTACAGGTTGGCGACGTCGGCCTGCTTGGCCCGGACGGCCTCGGCGGCAGCGGACAGCGCGGCCTTCTCCTGCTCGGACAGGTCGATCTCCACGACCTTCCTCACGCCGCCGCGGCCGATCTCGGCGAACACGCCGAGATAGACACCGGAGATGCCGAACTCGCCGTCCACCCACGCGCATGCCGGTATCACCGCGCCGGAGTCCTCGGCCACGGCCTTGACCATCCGGGCGGCGGCGGCGGACGGCGCGTAGTACGCCGACCCGGTCCTGAGCAGCGCGACCACCTCGGCCCCGCCGTTACGGGTCCGGGTCACCAGCTCCTCGATCTTCTCGGCGGGGAGCAGGTCGGCGAGCGGCTTGCCGTCCACCGTGGAGTGCGAGGGCACCGGGACCATGGTGTCGCCGTGCGAGCCCAGGGTGAGCGTGCGCACCGACTTCACCGGCACGCCGAGCTCCACCGCGACGAAGTTGGTGAAACGGGCGGTGTCGAGCAGGCCGGCCTGGCCGATGACCCGGCCGCGGGGGAAACCGAGGACGTTCGCGGCGAGCGCGGTCATCTCGTCCAACGGGTTGGACACCACGATGACAACGGCCTCGGGCGAGGTCTTCGCGATGTTCTCCGACACCTGTCGGACGATCTTCGCGTTGACCTCGATCAGGTCCAGCCGGCTCATGCCCGGCTTGCGCGGCAGGCCGGCGGTGATGACGACGACGTCCGACCCCTCGGTGTCGGCGTAGTCGTTCGTCCCGACAACCGTGGTCTCGAAACCCTCGATCGGCCGCGACTGGTTCAGGTCGAGAGCGAGCCCCTGCGGTTTGCCCTCGATGATGTCGGTGAGGACAACCGTGTCGAAAATGTCGTACTCAGCAAGGCGCTGCGCGGTCGTGGAACCATAGAAACCAGCTCCGACAACGGTTACCTTCCCACCCATCGGTGTCAGCCCCTCAGTTTTTCGATGATGGCGTCAATGTATTCCGCCGTCCCGTCGGCGGCCGGGCCGGTACGGTACGGTCCGGCTTCGGATCGTGGATGGCGCCGAAACCGCAGCCCACGAACGAGGCAGCCGCCGCGGGCACTCGAGCCGCCGTCTCGGTGTACCCGGGCCCGCTCCCGTCACCGGGGATCAGGGGGACGCTATGAGCCGGCATGTGTACTGTTCGCCCCGCTTAGCTGAACATGGTATTCGGATGATGTTCGGACAATGCTCCGGATATCGAGAGGCTACCGCGATCGCCTGCGAGATGGGCGGCGAACTCCGCCCCTCGGGCCGGCCGGGCCGCCCGCGGGACCACCGGGATCGCCGCAACGGATGCTCCGCCCCGAATACCCGCCGGCAGCGGCCCCGCCGCCGCGCGCCGCCGAGTGCGACATTCCTGAGCCCGCCCCGGCCACGGCCGGTACGAGCCCGGCCGCTCACCGCGGAACGCCCACCGGGAGCGGCACTCCCCAGCCACAGCTGGCACAGATCCTGGCCGCCCACCGCTGGATGCCGGCCAGGGGATGACGACCGCGGCCGCCACGGCCCTCATGACCCCGGGGCCGGTACCGCCAACGTCACCGCGATGATCGTCACGCCGAGTGCCGCGAGCGTCGCGACATCGAAAACCCTGCTCCGGACGGCGAGCAGCCCGGCCCGCCGGGCAGGAAGGACCAGCCGCAGGACGGCCCCGGCGAGCAGGACGATGCCCAGCCCGAGCAGCCCGCGTCGCCAGTGATCCTGTGACACGAACACCAGAGCGACGATCGCCGCGCCCAGCACGACCGTGAGCACCGGGTCCCAGCCCGGCGGCGAGCGTCTCCGGGCCAGGTGCTGCCGGCGGCCGGCGCTCATAGTGGGGTCACCAGCACCGGCACCGGCACGGCCGCGCCCCGCCGGCCGGGAGGCCGGCCGGAACCGGCAGCCCCTGTCCGGACACGGTTCCCCTGCCACTCACCCCAACCACGCAGGGCAGTCTATGCCCACCGGGAAGGCGGCCTCCGGCCACGGCAGCCCACCGGCAAGGCGGCCCCACGGCCACGGCAGCCCACCCGGAAGACAGCCTCCAGACCGCGGTGGCCCTTGAAGGCGTTGGGACGGGCGTTCGGATGTGGTGCCGGTACGGCGACCCCGCGGTCACGTCGCGTCCCGGGAGCCGCCGAGACCTGCCGATCAGGCTGTCCCGTCCTGTCCGAGCAGGTCCAGGGCATTATCGATCTTCAGGTGGGCGGAGCGCCCAGTGCCGCGCCGGCAATCGCGAAAACTTACGATCATTCGTCGGATCGCAATTTTTTAGACCCCGGGTGAAGCCTCCACACGGGACTAGGGGACACTTCCGCCGCAACCACCGGAATGGGACCGGAGTGGAGGGAGTGGGCCGTGACAGACGAATCGCCACACAGCAAGAAGTTGCAGGAGCTGATGTTCCGGGCTTGGGAGACCTTCGGGGACGCCCGGCACCTGGACAACGACGACCGGGTGTTCGTCCAGGCTCTCGCGCGGCAGACGGCGGACAGGATCTCGGTCCTGTACGGCGCGAGCTGG
Organism: Protofrankia sp. CiP1_Cm_nod1; assembly: GCF_920888515.1. Classification (GTDB taxonomy): domain Bacteria; phylum Actinomycetota; class Actinomycetes; order Frankiales; family Frankiaceae; genus Protofrankia. The sequence continues at coordinate 6,301 of NZ_CAKKTM010000430.1, forward strand.
CGGGAGGCCCTGGACTGGGTGGCGCAGCGTTACGTCCCCACCAACGACACACCCGGTGGGGCCATCCCGGCGTCCTCGAACGGCACTACCACGAGCACGTCGCGGCGTGGGGCGGCAGCGGCGGAGTCCGCGTCCATCTCATGAGGCGTCGGTGCCGTCCGGCCGCCACGCACGGACCCGGACGGCACCGACGACCAGGTACGCACGCCACAGGTACGCGCGTCACAGCGGCGGGCCGACGATGCCGTCGCCACCGAGACGCCGGCTGTGCGGCCGACGTCCGCCCGTGACCCCGACATCGACCCGGCCCCGCCGGCCGCCGCACCCTGGTCAGGACGCGGCGGATTCGGACATCGTTTCCGCTGAGCGCCATTTCCGCTGAGCACTGTCAGTAAGCACCGCGTCCACGGGCCCGAAGGCTCGGGACGCTTCTGGCGGCTACCGTCAGTGCGTGACTGTCAGTGCGTGAAGTGCCGGACGCCGGTGAAGTAGAGGGCGATCCCGGCGTCCCGCGCGGCCGCCACGACCTGCTCGTCGCGGACGGACCCGCCCGGCTCGACAACCGCGCGGACCCCGGCGCCGATGAGCACCTGCAGCCCGTCCGGGAAGGGGAAGAAGGCGTCGCTGGCGGCCACCGCCCCCTTCACACGGTCACCTCCGCGGGCCACCGCGAGCCGGGCGGCGTCCACCCGGTTCACCTGCCCCATGCCGACACCGACCGTGGCGCCGTCGGCGGCGACGAGGATCGCGTTCGACTTCACCGACCGGACGGCCTTCCAGGCGAAGGCGAGGTCAGCCAGGGTGCTCTCGTCCGCGGGCGAGCCGGCCTCCAGCGTCCAGCCCGAGGGGTCGTCACCGGCGGCGTCCAGCGCGTCGCGGGACTGCAGCAGCAGCCCGCCGGAGACCTGGCGTATCTGCACCCCGTGCGGGTGCGGCGGCAGGGGGCTCTCCAGCAGGCGGACCGAGGGCTTGCGGGCCAGGATCTCCACTGCCCCGTCGTCGTAGCCGGGTGCCACCACGACCTCGGTGAAGATCTCCGCGATCTGCCCGGCCAGGGCGACGCTGACCGGGCGGTTCGTCGCGATGACCCCGCCGAAGGCGGACACCGGGTCGCAGGCGTGCGCCTTGCGGTGCGCGTCGGCGATGTCACGGCCGATCGCCAGGCCGCAGGGGTTGGCATGCTTGATCACGGCTACGGCCGGTTCGCCGAAGTCGGCCACGGCGGAGCGGGCCGCCTCCGCGTCGGTGAAGTTGTTGAACGACATCGGCTTGCCGTGCAGCTGCCGGGCGTCGGCAAGCCCCGGCCCGTCGTTCTCGGCGACGTACAGCGCGGCCCGCTGGTGCGGGTTCTCGCCGTAGCGCAGCACCTCGGCGCGGCGCCACACCGCGGCGACCGTGTCCGGCCAGCCGGACTCCCGGGCGACCTGGTCGGGGGCGCCCACACTGGCGAACCAGGACGCGACCGCGACGTCGTAGGCGGCGGTGTGGGCGAAGGCGCGGGCGGCGAGCCGGCGGCGGGCGGCCAGGTCGAAACCACCGGCCCGGATCGCAGCGACCAGCTCCGGGTAGTCCGCCGGGGAGACCACCACGGCCACGGTGTGATGGTTCTTCGCGGCGGCCCGGATCATCGCCGGGCCGCCGATGTCGATCTGCTCGATCACCTCGTCCTCGGGGGCACCGCCGGCCACCGTCTCCCGGAAGGGATAGAGGTTGGACACGACGAGGTCGAACGGCTCGATGTCGAGCTCGGCGAGCGTCTCGGCGTGCTCGACGTTGCGCAGGTCGGCGAGCAGACCGGCGTGCACCCGCGGGTGCAGCGTCTTCACCCGCCCGCCGAGGATCTCGGGGAACCCGGTGAGGGTGCTGATCGGCGTGACGGCCAGGCCGTGCCGGGCGAGGACCTGCGCGGTCGAACCGGTGGAGACGATCTCTACCTCGGCCTCGGCGAACACGGCCGCCAGCTCGGCCAGACCGGTCTTGTCGTAGACGCTGACCAGCACCCGCCGGATGGGGCGCCGCCCCGTCGCGACCAGTTCGCCGCCACCGGACGAGGCCGCGTCGATGGGCGGGGAATCCTGCGCTCCCGCCACCGGCTCGTCGGCCGAGGACTCCCGCGGGACCTGTGCGGATGTCATGTCCCCTCCTCCGACCGGACGATCCGGCCGATCGTCTGTACGTACAGGACGCGCTCCACCGCCTGGATGCGGCTACGCAGGGTCTCTTCCGTGTCGGACGCTTCCACGCCCACCGTCGCCTGCGCAAGGATCGGCCCGGTATCGACGCCTTCGTCGACCCAGTGGACCGTGACACCACTGACCTTCACCCCGTGCGCGAGTGCGTCCCGGATGGCGTGGGCGCCGGGGAAGGCGGGCAGCAGCGACGGGTGGGTGTTCACCGTGCGGAAACGTCCGATGACCCGCTTTCCGAGAATCTTCATGTAGCCGGCGAGCACCAGCAGATCCGGATCATAAGCGGCGATCCGCTCCGCCGTGGCCTCGTCGAACGCCTCCCGGCGCGGGAAATCCTCAAGACGGACGGTGAAGACCGGGGTACCGGCGGCCACCGCCCGGTCCTGCGCGCCGGTGCCGAAGCGGTCCGTGCCCACGGCAACGACCTCGGCGCCGAAGGATGGATCCCGGCAGGCGTCCAATACGGCCTGCAAGGTGGTGCCCACCCCGGAGGCGAGAACAACCAGTCGAGCGGACACGGGACTCTCCGGAGAAGCAGGTGGCCGGCAACGCGCCGTCGAAGCCGACGGCACAGCCAGCGGCCAGGGACCGTTCCGCTCCGACTGTACTGACGTCAGGCGGCCTGTGCGCATCCGCCGGGAACGGCGTTGATCAGGACATAGCCCCTGCTCAGACGGGATGACGGGAGGCCCGGCAGGCCGGGTGGCCGACGCGCGGGCCGCAGTCGCCGGCCGGCGCCGCCGGCCCGGCGCGGTGTTCGCGCGGGACGGGGA
>NZ_CAKKTM010000431.1 GCF_920888515.1 Protofrankia sp. CiP1_Cm_nod1
GTGTTCGCGCGGGACGGGGACCAGCCGGCCGGGGCGCGCCGGGGCGGCCGCGGGCCCGCACACGGTCCCGCGGCCTCGCGGGACCTCGTCGCGGCCCGTGTCGAGACGGCCGAAGTCGTCCCCGTCGAGAAGGTCGCCAGGACGGCACAGGTACAGCTCGGCCAGCCGGTGGAGCGTCCGGGTCGACGGGGCCCGGCCGCCGCGGGCGGGCCAGACCTCCCAGTAGGAGAAGGACTTGCCCGTCTTCGGCGCGTCGTCGCCGGGCCAGCGGGCGTTCCAGCGCCGGGCCGCCTCCTCCTGCGTCCAGCCGTGGGCGAGCCGGAAGGCGACCCGGGCGTTGAGCCGGTACCGGCGCTGCCATTCCAGGGCGATCCGCCGGTAGGACCACCCGAGCGCTCGCAGACGCCTGGACTCGGCCCGCAGCCGCGCGGTGCTGACAGCCATGACGACCTCCCCGTTGGCGAACATATGTTCGAATCATAGAGGAGGGGTCGGACATTTCCGGACGTGACGGGGAGTCGGCCCGGCTGTGGGGCCGGGCATCCGCCAGGAGGGCCCGTGCCCGGCCAGGCCGTGCCGGCCGGGCGCGGGAAGCCAAGCCCGGGTGGGCCCTACCGGCCGGGCTGGCCGTGGGGCGGCTGGCCCTCGCCGGGCTGCGGGGGCTGGCCGCCGTAGGAGCCCGGCTGGCCGTAGCCGCCGTAGGCCTGCTGCCCGTGCCCACCGGCCTGCGGCGGCTGACCGTAGCCGGCCTGCGGCGGCTGGCCGTAGCCGCCCGGCTGCCCGTACCCACCGGCCTGGGGTGGCTGGCCGTAGGAGCCCGGCTGGCCGTACCCGCCCGAGAGGGGCTGGCCGTACGCGTCGTACCCGGGGGCGGGAGGTATCGGGTTCGGCGGGCGGTCCCGGTGGCCGCCGCGTGGCAGCGTGTGCCCGCCGGCGACAGCGGTCAGGACGGTGAAGACCGTGATGGCGATGGACGCGACGAACCCGAGCCACAGCCCGAACGCCCGGTCGGTCTCGTGGTATCCCAGCGCCAGCTTGAAGAAGATCAGGACCGTGCCGAGGCCCGCGACACCCGCGAGGATCAGAGCCCAGTCAACGCCGACCGCCGGCAGCTGGACGCGGGTGAAGAGCCGCACCGCCACCAGCGCGGCGGCGAGCAGCCCGAGTTCGACACCACCATAGGCGAGGAAACCGACGCCCCACGCGTTCTCCCCGCTGCTGGCCCCGCTGAACACCCTGACGGAGAACCAGTTGAATAACGACGCGATGAACAGGACGACGCCGGCAACCAGGACGCCAAGGTCGTTGTTCGGTATGTCTCGGCCGGCTACACGTGTCACGGGACGACCCCACTTCAGCGATCAGCGGTGACCTGACGGACTCATCCCTGACACCGTAGCTCCTGTCCGCCGGAACGACACGATCATGTCCGGGAAAGGACCCTGGAAACGTCCACGGCACCGGGCCGCCCGCCACCGGCAACGCACGGGGTACACAAAAAACAACCGGGCGTGGCCGACCGTCGGAAACGACTCGCCACACCCGGTCCGGAAACGGTGCCACCGCGACGGGCCCGCCGTCATGCGGCGCCGGAAACGACAGCCGGTGGGGACGGGATCCCGCGCGGGGCGGGTTCCGCGAGCGGCTACAGGGAGCGCACGACGTCGGCCATGAGCCGGGCGGTCTCGGACGGGGTCTTGCCGACCCGCACCCCGGCCTTCTCCAGGGCCTCCTTCTTGGCGAGCGCCGTCCCGGACGACCCGGACACGATCGCCCCGGCGTGGCCCATCGTCTTGCCCTCCGGCGCGGTGAAGCCCGCGACGTAGCCGACGACCGGCTTGGTGACGTGCTCCTCGATGTAGGCGGCGGCCCGCTCCTCGGCGTCACCACCGATCTCACCGATCATCACGATCGCGTCGGTGTCGGGGTCGGCCTCGAACGCGGCGAGCGCGTCGATGTGGGTGGTGCCGATGACCGGGTCACCGCCGATGCCCACAGCGGTGGAGAAGCCGAAGTCACGCAGCTCGTACATCATCTGGTAGGTCAGGGTGCCGCTCTTGCTGACCAGGCCGATGCGGCCCTGCGGGGTGATGTCGGCCGGGATGATGCCCGCGTTCGACCGGCCCGGGCTGATGATGCCCGGGCAGTTCGGCCCGATGATCCGCGTGCCGTTGCCCTTGGACTTCGCGTACGCCCAGAACTCGGTGGTGTCGTGTACCGGCACGCCCTCGGTGATGACCACCACGAGCGGGATGCCCGCGTCGATCGCCTCGATGGCGGCCGCCTTGGTCCCGGCCGGCGGGACGTACACCACAGAGACGTTGGCGCCGGTCTTCTCGATCGTCTCGGCCACCGTCGCGAAGACCGGCACACCCTCGACCTCGGTGCCCGCCTTCTTCGGGTTGGTGCCGCCGACGATCTTCGAGCCGGCGCGCAGCATCCGGGCGGTGTGCTTGCGCCCCTCGGAGCCGGTGATGCCCTGAACCAGGATCTTGGACGTCTCGTCCAGCCAGATTGCCATTGTCGGAAGCCTCTTCCCGTCCGCTCAGGCCGCGGCCGCGGCCGCGGCGAGCTCGGCGGCGAGCCGCGCCGCGCCGTCCATGGTGTCCACCGGCTTGACCACGTCGAGGTTGGCCTCGCGGAGGATCCGCCGGCCCTCCTCGGCGTTGTTGCCGTCGAGCCGCACGACCAGCGGGGTGGTGATGTCACCGACGATCTTCAGCGCCTGCACGATGCCGTTGGCCACGGCGTCACAGGCGGTGATCCCGCCGAAGATGTTCACGAACACGCTCTTGACCGCCGGGTCGCTCAGAATGATCGACAGACCGTCCGCCATCACCTCCGCGGACGCCCCGCCGCCGATGTCGAGGAAGTTGGCCGGGCGCTGCCCGCCGAACTCCTCACCGGCGTATGTCACCACGTCGAGGGTCGACATGACCAGACCGGCACCATTACCGATGATGCCGACCTGCCCGGAGAGCTTGACGTAGTTGAGGTCCTTCTCCTTGGCCCGCTGCTCCAGCGGGTCCACCGCGGCTACGTCCACGAACGCGGCGTGGCCGGGGTGGCGGAAGGAGGCGTTCTCGTCCAGGCTGACCTTGCCGTCCAGCGCGACCACGCGGCCGTCGCCGGTGAGGATCAGCGGGTTGACCTCCACCAGGGTGGCGTCGGCGCGGACGAAGACCTCCCACAGCTTCACCAGCAGCTCGGTGGCACCGTCGAGGGCGGCCTCCGGCAGCTTCGCCGCCACCGCGATCTGGCGGGCGACGGTGGCGTCGACCCCGACCAGCGGGTCGATCGGGATGCGGGCGAGCGCCTCCGGCTTGGTCGCGGCGACCTCCTCGATCTCCACCCCGCCCTCGCGGGAGCACATGGCGAGGAAGGTCCGGTTCGCCCGGTCGAGCAGGAAGGAGGCGTAGTACTCCTCGGCGATGTCGCTCGCCTGCTCCACGAGGACCGCGTGGACCGTGTGGCCCTTGATGTCCATCCCGAGGATTGCCGATGCCTTGGCGGTGGCGTCGTCCGGGCCGTCGGCGACCTTCACGCCACCGGCCTTGCCGCGGCCGCCGGTCTTGACCTGCGCTTTGACGACGACACGCCCACCAAGATCAGTTGCGATGCCGCGTGCCTCGTCGGGGGTCGTGGCGACCTTGCCGCTGGGCACAGGCACGCCGTGGTCGGCGAACAGCTTCTTCGCCTGATACTCGAAGAGATCCACAGTCCGTCCAGTCGGATATGAGATCGGTGGTCAGGGCCGAACGTTCGTAAGTTCGAAGAAAAGGGAAGCCGGCCCGAGCCTACTGAAGACGCCCGTCCCGGTGGAGACTGCTCCTGCCGCGGCGGCCGGTCTCGTATGCCCGGAGCCAGCCACCATCATCACCCGGATCCGGTGCCGGACGCCTGCTTTTGTGGTGGTCGACACCGCGATCACAGTGATCGCAATACCCACTATTCCGATCGAACCCGGCACGATCTCGGCGCCCGCTACGGCGACGGCCGCGTTACCTCGCTCACTGCACACCCGGATCCGGCCACAAGCCGTACACCGCCGGCCGGGCCGGAACGGCGGAACAACTACCGGCACCTGTGACACCCGATGTCACAACAACGGCGGATGGACGGCGGCGGACAAACAACGGTCACAACCATCTCCACATGCCCACATGCCCGCATCTGCGCATGCCCGGCGGACCGGTGACGAGAACACGGCCGGCGGATACGGCCAGTCGGCGGAACTGCTGGACGGAACTGCTGGACGGGGCCGGCCGACGGAGCCGGCGGGCACGGCTGGTACGACGTGCCGGCGCCTCGCCCGGCCCGGCTGGGACGGACACGACGACGGGCCAGCCTCGTGGCGTCCCGGATGCCTGCCCGGCCGCCGGGGCCCACACCCCTGGGGCCTCGCGCACCCATGGGGACCCTCGGGCCCGCCCTGTGAACGATCTCTCGAACTCCCGGCCCAGGTGGATCCACGCACCTATGCGGACCTCGGCGCCGACGTACGCCGCCCGGCCGGCCGGGCGGAGCCCGGTCGCGGCCCGTGCGCCCGAGCGGCCTTCCGTCCCGGGCCGTCCGCCTGCCCGCGACCGGCGACCGGCCCTCGGCAGGCAACCGGCC
>NZ_CAKKTM010000432.1 GCF_920888515.1 Protofrankia sp. CiP1_Cm_nod1
AGACAGGCCTTCCGTCCCGGGCCGTCCGCCTGCCCGCGACCGGCGACCGGCCCTCGGCAGGCAACCGGCCCTCGGCGGGCGGCCCCGGCCACTCGAGCGGGCCGGCAAGCCGGCGGCCCGGGAGGCGGAAACCGGTGGCCCCGGAAGGCACCCGGGAAGGCGCCCGGAAGACTCTCAGCCCGCGGAAACCGCCCTGGGACCGGGCGTGTGGGCCGCGGCCACACTCGACCGGATCCATTCGACGATTTCGCCCGTGGTCGCTCCGGGCGTGAATATCTCGGCGACACCGAGTGCCTTCAGCTGCGGAATGTCAGCATCCGGTATGATCCCGCCACCGGTCACCACGATGTCGGTGGCGCCGCGCTCCCGCAGCAAATCCATCAGGCGCGCGAAAAGGGTCATGTGCGCGCCCGAGAGCACCGACAGGCCGATACAGTCTGCGTCCTCCTGGATAGCGGTCTCGACAATCTGCTCGGGCGTCTGGTGCAGACCGGTGTAGACGACCTCCATGCCCGCGTCCCGCAGTGCCCGCGCAATAACCTTGGCGCCGCGGTCGTGGCCGTCAAGACCAGGTTTGGCGACCACCACCCGGATACGTTCACCGGTTCCGCTCACGCGGCCTCCTTGCGTTTCCTGACACCATCCGGCCGGGACGTCGCCTCCCTGACGCGGTGCCCCGTACATGGCGTTCCGTGGCCCGATCTCTCCGTAGACCCTAGCCGGACGCACCGGCGGAAGCACGCTGTTGCCCGACGGGATCACAGCCGCCGCCGTACCGGCCGGCGGTCACGGCGAGAAACCAACAGTCGACATCCACCCGCTTTTTTTATACTCTCAGTAATGGTAGACGTCATGGCGGTTCCCAGCGGATGCCTCCCGGGCCGCGCTACGGCCCGTCTGGCGCGCACCGGCCGGGCCATCCCCGGTGGATGCCGGCCGGCTGGGCGCCGCCCGCGCGGTCGACGGCCTACCGGGCCAGGCCTGGCCGGCCGCGGCATCCGGGCAACGTCCGGGGGCTTCGTGCCTGCGAGTATCGTGCCGTTCCCGGGTCCTTCCCCGCGCGGGAGACCCGGACCCACGGCCGCGCGAGCAGGCCGATGATCGCGTTGCCTTCGGCCGGCCAGTTCGTGCGGCCAGCTGGTTCTTCGGACAACTGTCCGAGCACGGACGGGAGCAGGGCAATCGGAAAGCGTCAACTGGGGCCGGCGGGGGCGGCGGCAGGCAGAGCCACCAGATCGGTGAGCGCATCCGTGGCCCGTCGCGGCACACGCGTGACCCGCGGCCTGCTTGAGACACCGGGGGCGATCCGCGGCATGGCCACGGAGGCCACCTGGCTGGCGACCCATATCGCCTTTTACCCGATCGGGGCCGTCTCGGAACGGCTACGCGAACCGGCCGACCGCTACACCCTCGACGGCCTCTCCCCGCTGCGGCGCGGGCTGCTCGTCGGCGACATCGAAGCCGCGGGCACACCGATCCTGCTGGTCCATGGCCTGATCGACAACAGGTCGATCTTCACTCGGCTGCGCCGGTCGCTGCGCCGGCGAGGCTTCGGACGGGTCGCCACCGTGAACCTGCCGCTGTTCACCGCGGACGTCCCGACGGCGGCCCGCAAGCTGGCCGCGGTGGTCGAGACGATGTGCGAGCAGACGGGCTACCCGCGCATACACATCGTCGGGCACTCCCTCGGCGGCCTGGTCGCCCGCTACTACGTGCAGAAACTCGACGGCGACGCCCGTGTGCACACCCTGGTGACGCTGGGCACACCGCACGAGGGCACCCGCCTGGCCCGGCTGCTGCCCCCGATGGTGCCGTACACCCTGCTGCGCCAGCTCGTCCCGGGCTCGGACGTGGTCCGCGAGCTGGCCGAGCCCGCGCCGAACTGCCGGACCCGGTTCGTGGCCTTCTCCGGGGACCTGGACACGATCATCCGTCCGACCGAGGCGGCGCTCATCCGCCATCCGGACCTGACCGTCCGTAACCTGCGGGTTCCCGGCGTCGGCCACCACTCGCTGCCGTTCAACATCGACGTCGTCCATCGGATCGCGACCACGCTCGCGCATCTGGACGACGTCGAGTACACCGCCCCGGCCAGCGGACGCACCGGCCCTGACACCGGACGCACCGGCCTCGGCGGCGAGGAGGGGCCGGCGGAGGCAGGAGTGGAGATGGTGGCAGAGGCCGAGATGGCGGCAGGAGCCGAGATGGCGGCAGGAGCCGAGGCGGAGGTGCCGGCTACGGCCCCGAGATCCCTGCGTGATGCTCGTCCCGACCGCGCGTCATGGGCGGACGGCCGTCCAGCGGCCGGCGACTTCCAAGATGATCGAAATCTTCGTCACTCATAATGATGAAAAGGCAATAATTACACCGCTTCATACGTCGCGCCCACCGTGGGTGGGGGTGGTGCTAAAGCCCGTTTTGGGACGGTGTAGCGTTCAACCCGGTTTGCAGGCTTTTTCTCCTGCCGTGCCACGACATGCCGTGCCGTAACACGCCGTGACAGGGCATGCCGGGGCGCGGCAGAAGTTCTGTCGAGCAACGGGAGCGTGAGTTCGGGTTGTCGCAGCCCCCAGCCCGTAACTCAGGGCGGCATCGCGGTCAGGGCAGGGCCACGGGCCACGGCGGCCCGTCCGGTTCCGCCCGCCGGGCGGCCTTGGCAGCGCAGATCCGCCGTACCGGCATCGCCACCGCCGTGGTCTCCACCCTCGGCATCGTTATGATCAACACAACCGGTATCGCGCACTCCGAGCCGGTGGTCATTCCCGGCCTGCGCACCGCCGGGACGGTCGCCGACCCCGCGTCCGGCGGCGTGGCGGACGCCGCCACCGACAGGCTGAGCGACCCCGCCCTGCTCGGGCAGCAACGCGACGACGCCGCGCGACGCCAGGCCCAGGCCGACCGTGTCGACCGGGACGAGGCGCTGGCCCAGCTGTCCATCCTGCTCCTCCAGCAGCGGACCACGGCCACGGAGAGCGCGCGCCAGCAGGAGGAACTGCGCTGGGTCAGCCCGATACAGGCCAGGCTCACCCAGCATTTCGGCGGCGCGAACGGCCACCCCGGTATCGACCTCGGCGCGCCGATGGGGACCCCGGTCGTCGCCGCCCACGGCGGCATCATCATCTACGCGGGGTGGGAGTCCGGCTACGGCAACTTCGTCCAGATCCAGCACGCGAACAACGTGGTCACCTGCTACGCCCACCTGTCCCGGATCAGCGTCCGGGTCGGCCAGCAGGTCGCCACCGGCCAGCAGGTGGGCCTGGAGGGGTCGACCGGCTTCTCCACCGGGCCGCACCTGCACTTCGAGGTCCGGCTGGGCGGCCAGAACGGCACCAAGATCGACCCGCTCGCGTGGCTCGCCAGGCACAACGTCTCCTACTGACCGCCACCGTTCTCCCAGCATCGGCTACCAGCCTTCGACCAGCAGTTACCGGCCTTCAACCAGCGGCTACCGCCGGCCGCTCTTCCACCGGCCGTGCCGTGCCGTGCCGATGCCACCAACGTCCGGCGGGCATCGGTAACGGATAGCCGGCCATCAGGCAGCGGCAGCGGCAGCGGATGTCAGTACGGGCCAGCCGCCCGTCGGGCCTGCCGAACGCGGGTGCGCGGGACGCTCACAGCTTCTCGACGGGGGCATAGCGCAGGAGCAGGCGTTTGGTCCCGGTTCCCTCGCCGAAGTCGATGCTCACCTCGCGGTTGTCCCCCGCGCCGGCCACCGCGACGACCTGACCGAGCCCGAAGGTGTCGTGGTTGCTGTCTCTTATACACATCTCCGAGCCCACGAGACTAGCGCTCATCTCGTATGCCGTCTTCTGCTTGAAAAAAAAAAAAAATTA
>NZ_CAKKTM010000433.1 GCF_920888515.1 Protofrankia sp. CiP1_Cm_nod1
CCGCCGACCCGCGCGCCGGACGGCCCCGCGGGCGCCGAGCCCCACGCGCTCGTCCGCGGGTGGGCGGCGGCCGACGCCGGCTGGGTGTTCCCCTGCCAGCCGACCAGCTCGGCCGGTACCTCCTCGAGGAACCGCGACGGCGGGTTGTACGCCGGCTGGCCCCAGGCGCTGCGGACCTCCGCCCGGGTCAGGTACAGCCGGACACGCGCCCGGGTGATGCCGACGTAGGCGAGCCTGCGTTCCTCCTCGAGCTCGGTGGAGTCGCCGAGCGTGCGCAGGTGCGGGAAGACACCGTCCTCCAGCCCGGTGAGGAAGACCACCGGGAACTCCAGCCCCTTGGCGCTGTGCAGCGTCATCAGGGTGACGGCCCCGGCGGCACCGCCCGCGCCGTCCGCGCCGCCCTCGCCATCCTCGGGGCCGGGCACCTGGTCGGCGTCGGCGACCAGGGAGACCTGCTCGAGGAAGTCCGCGAGCGAGCCCTGCGGGAACTGCTCGCTGAACTCCCGGGCGACGTTGGCCAGCTCCTGGAGGTTCTCCGCCCGCCCCTCGGCCTCGAGGGCGTCCGCGGCGGCCAGTTCGGTGAGGTAACCGGTCCGCTCCAGCACCGTCTCCAGCGCCGCGACCGGGCCGTCGGCCACGGCCGTGCGCAGCTCGGCGAGCAGAGCGGCGAAACCACGGACCGCGTTCGCCGACCGGGCGGCCAGGCCCGGGACCTCGTCCACCCGGTTCAGGGCGTCGGCGAAGGGGACGCGCTCGCGTTCGGCGAAGGCGGCGAGCATCGCCTCGGCCCGCTCGCCGATCCCCCGCCTGGGCACGTTGAGGATGCGCCGCAGGTTCACCGTGTCCGCCGGGTTCACCAGTACCCGCAGGTAGGCGAGCAGGTCCCGGACCTCACGGCGCTCGTAGAAGCGCACCCCGCCGATCACCCGGTAGGGCAGGCCGACCCGGATGAAGATCTCTTCAAAGACCCGGCTCTGGGCGTTGGTGCGGTAGAAGACGGCGACCTCGCCGGGACGCGCCAGCTCGGCGTCGGAGAGCCGGTCGACCTCGGCGGCGACGAAGGCGGCCTCGCCGTGCTCGCTGTCCGCGACATAGCCGACGATCTTCTCGCCGTCCCCGGCGTCCGACCACAGCCGCTTGGGCTTGCGCCGGGCGTTACGGGCTATCACCGCGTTCGCCGCGGACAGGATCGTCTGCGTGGACCGGTAGTTCTGCTCCAGCAGGATCACGGTGGCGTCGGGGTAGTCCTGCTCGAACTCGACGATGTTGCGGATGTTCGCGCCCCGGAAGGCGTAGATCGACTGGTCGGCGTCGCCGACCACGCACAGCTCGGCCGGCCCCACCGCGGGCCCGTCGGCGTCGGCGTCGGAGCCCGGCGGCACCGGAGCCGGCCGTACCGGCTCGCCGTCGACGGTCAGCCGGGGCGCCTGCCCCACCAGTTCCCGCACCAGGACGTACTGGGCGTGGTTGGTGTCCTGGTACTCGTCGATGAGGACGTGCCGGAACCGGCGTCGGTAGTGCTCGGCGACGTCCGGGAACGCCTGCAGCAGGTTCACCGTCGTCATGATCAGGTCGTCGAAGTCGAACGCGTTCGACTCGGCCAGCCGGCGCTGGTAGAGCCCGTAGACCTCGGCGACGGCACGTTCGGCATGGCCGGTCGCCCGGCTCATGGCGGTCTCCCAGTCGACCAGCTCGTTCTTCAGGTTGCTGATCCCGGTGGCGAGCGCGCGCGCCGGGTAGCGCTTCGGGTCGATGTCCAGGTCGCGCGCGACCAGCGTGACCAGGCGCTGGGCATCCGCCGCGTCGTAGATCGAGAAGCTGCTGGTGAACCCGATGCGCTTGGCGTGCGACCGCAGGATGCGCACGCAGGCGGAATGAAAGGTGCTCACCCACATCGCCCGGGTGCGGGTGCCGACGAGCGCGGCGACCCGCTCCTTCATCTCGTTCGCGGCCTTGTTGGTGAACGTGATCGCCAGGATCTCGCCGGCCCGGGCCCCGCGGGCGGCGAGCAGGTAGGCGATCCGGTTCGCCAGCACCCGCGTCTTGCCGGAGCCCGCGCCCGCGACGACGAGCAGCGGCGAGCCCGTGTGGACGACCGCCGCCCGCTGCTGCGGGTTCAGGCCGTCGAGCAGCGCGTCGGGAGCGAGCCGGGGCGTGGCGGGACGAGCGCCCGGCACACCCGGAGCCGTTGGCGACGCCGGCTCGTCCCGGTCGTCAGCGACGTCGTCGAAGCCGGGGTACGGGCCGAAGCCCGGGTACGGGCCGAAGTCGGGGTACGGGCCACCGGGAAGCGCGCTCATAGGGTTCCGATCATACGTTCGACGCCCGGCTCGTCCGACGGCGGTACATGGTTCTCACCCTACGAGGCCCCGGTGCGCGTCACGACCCGGCGTCCCGGTTCAGGCTGTCACACCCACACCACGCCGTGCTGTGGCTCGGCGACCCACAGCACGGTTCACGCTACAGCCCGCTTCATAGTGCGCACCACCGGTAGCCGCCGTCCCGCCACCGGGTGTGACGGGCGTCTGGCACGCGGGCGGGCCGGCGGGTTTGACGACCACCAGCGCCCAAGAGCAAAATAAAAAGGTGCCGCAGCACATTATGATCATTAATTAGGCGCGCGACCTTGCTCTCGCGGACGGGCTTTTCAGCCCGACGTGCTTTCGGAGCGACACCGACGGGTCCGCGCGCCTCGCCCTCCTGCCAGTTCGGCGGGGGGCTTTTTTTGTTGCCGCGGTCACGTCGGAGGTGGCCGCCGAGCTACCGGGAGCACGACGATGCGCCAACCGACCGAGAACCCGACACGTACCACCGGCGGGAGAACAGAGAGCACCGGAGAGACCTCCGGCAGGACGAGCGGGACCGACGCCGCTGGTAGCGCCGCTGGTACGGCACGCGCCACCGGGGAGACAGGCCGCGCCGGTACGGACGACACCGACGTCCCACCCAGATCCGGCGCGCCCGCGGCGTCCACGGACGGCGCCGACGGCGCTAACGGCACGCGGGCCCTCGAGACCATGAACCGCGGCACGACGAACCGCGGCACGACGAACCGAGACACGGTGGCCGTCGACCGCGACACGATCGACGTCGCCACAGCCGCGGTCGTCCTCGCGCCGGTGCTCCGGCGGACCAGGGTCACGCCCAGCGCTCACCTGTCCCGGCTGACCGGCGTGCCGGTGTGGCTGAAGTGCGAGAATGAACAACGCACCGCGTCGTTCAAGCTACGCGGCGCCTTCGCCCGGATCGCGCTCGCCGACCCCGCCGTCCGGGCCAGGGGGGTGGTCGCCGCCAGCGCCGGCAACCACGCCCAGGGCGTCGCGTACGCGGCGGCCCACTTCGGCGTCCCAGCCACGATCTTCGTCCCGGCCGGTGCGAGCCCGGTCAAGGTCGCGCGCACCCGCCGCCTCGGCGCGCGGGTCGAGCACGTCCATGGCGGGATCGACGCCGCCCTGCTGGCCGCCGAGTCCACCGCGCGCGGGCACGGCGGGCTGCTGGTGCATCCCTTCGACGATCCGGTCGTGATCGCCGGGCAGGGCACGATCGGGCTCGAGCTCACCGAGCAGGTCCCCGGCCTGCGGACCGTCCTGGTGGGTATCGGTGGCGGCGGCCTGATCAGCGGGATAGCGGCGGCGATCAGACAGCGGCGGCGCGACGTGCGGGTGATCGGCGTCCAGGCCGCGGGCGCGCCCGCCTTCGCCCTGTCCTGGCGCGCCGGCCGGCCGGTGTGCGTCCCGGCGGCCACCATCGCCGACGGCATAGCCGTGCGGACCCCGGGCAGCCTGACCCTGGCGCTCGCCACCGCCCTGGTGGACGATGTGATCACGGTCGACGAGGACGCGCTGTGGGAGGCGATGGCGGCGCTGCTGCGCGCCGACGGCCAGACGGTGGAGCCCGCCGGGGCCGCGGGGACGGCGGCGCTGCTGCGTCACCCCGAGCTCGCGCAGGGCCCGACCGCGGTGGTCCTCTCCGGCGGCAACATCGACCCGGTCACCGCCGGCCGTGTCCGCGCTCTGGCCGCCGGGCCCCTGCGCATCCCCGCCGCGTGACGTCCGGCCGCACCGCTCTTCTTTGCCGCACCGCATCTTCTTTTCCTTTTCTTTCTTCCCTGCGTACGCCGGGTGCGCCGGGTGCGCCGGGCCGCCGCGGCCCGGGTCACTCCCACTCGATGGTGCCGGGAGGCTTCGAGGTGATGTCGTACACCACCCGGTTGACCTGCTCGACCTCGTTGACCACCCGGTTCGAGATGCGTTCGAGCAGGTCGTAGGGCAGCCGGGCCCAGTCGGCGGTCATCGCGTCCTCGCTGGTGACCGCGCGCAGCACGACCGGATGCCCGTAGGTGCGCTCGTCCCCCTGGACCCCCACCGAGCGGACGTCCGCCAGCAGTACCGCGAACACCTGCCAGATCTCGCGGTCCAGCCCGGCCCGGCGGATCTCCCCGCGGACGATCGCGTCCGCGGCCCGCAGCGTCGCCAGCCGCTGCGGGGTGACCTCACCGATGATCCGGACAGCCAGGCCAGGCCCCGGGAAGGGCTGCCGCCAGACGATCTCCTCCGGCAGCCCGAGTTCCTCGCCGAGCCGGCGCACCTCGTCCTTGAACAGGGTGCGCAACGGCTCCACCAGGGAGAACTGCAGATCCTCGGGGAGCCCGCCGACGTTGTGATGCGATTTGATCTTCGCCGCGGTCGGCGAGCCGGACTCGATGACGTCCGGATACAAGGTGCCCTGCACCAGGAACTCGATCCGGGAGCCCTCCGCCTCGGCCTGAGCCTCCAGCTCGCGGGCGGCGGCCTCGAACACCCGGATGAACTCCCGTCCGATTATCTTGCGCTTACGCTCCGGGTCGCTGACGCCGGCGAGCGCCGCGGCGAACCGGTCGGCGGCCTTGACGTGCACCAGTTCGACCCCGGTCGAGGCGACGAAGTCCTTCTCCACCTGCTCCGCCTCGCCCGCGCGCAGCAGGCCGTGATCGACGAACACGCAGGTCAGCCTGTCGCCCACGGCGCGGTGGACGACCGCCGCGGCCACCGCCGAGTCCACCCCGCCGGACAGCCCGCAGATCGCGCGCGCGTCGCCGAGCTGGGCCCGGACCGCCGCGACCGCCTCGTCCGCGATGTTGACCATCGTCCAGTTGGGCCGGCAGCCGGCGCCGGCGAACAGGAAACGCCGCAGGACGTCCAGGCCGCGGTCGCTGTGCACCACCTCCGGGTGGAACTGCACGCCGAACAGCCCGCGCGCGACGTCCTCGAAGGCCGCGACCGGGGTCGACGGCGTCGACGCGGTGACCACGAACCCCGGCGGCGCCGCCGTCACCGAGTCGCCGTGGGACATCCACACCTGCTGGGTGGTGGGCAGGTCCGCGAACAGGACACCGCCGGCGGTGACGGTCAGGCGGGTCGCGCCGTACTCCGCGACGCCCGTGCGGGCCACCGTCCCGGCCAGCGCGTGCGCCATCACCTGGTGGCCGTAGCAGATGCCCAGCACCGGCACCCCGGCACGGAAGAGCGCGGGGTCCACCTCCGGGGCGCCCGGCGAGTAGACCGACTTCGGCCCGCCCGAGAGGATCACCGCGGCGGGACGCCGGGCGAGGATCTCCGCGACCGAGATGTCCCAGGGCACGATCTCCGAGTAGACGTGGCACTCCCGCACCCGCCTGGCGATGAGCTGGGCGTACTGAGCGCCGAAGTCGACGACCAGAACCGTGTCGTGAGCCGGGCGGGAGACTCCGGACGCGTCGGTGGCCGCGGACGCGTCGGTGGCCGGGGACGCGAGGCCGGGGGCGGCCGGCGCGTCGTCCCCTCGGCCGTTGCCGGTCGGGCCCGCGGCCGGTGTCGAGGCGGCCGGCTTCGAGATGGCGGTGTCCACGACGCCAAGCCTACGGAGAAGACGCCAGGCCCACCGAGGGCCAGGATCGCGAAGAACGGCCAGGCCGGCCGAGAAGGCGGCAGACCCGTGAAGGACGGACGCGACGCCCGGCGCGGCAGCCGGAAAAGCACCTGCGCGACAGCGCAACCGGCGGCCCAGCCGTCCAGGCCTCGTCCAGGCCTCGTCCAGGCCTCGGGCAGGCCTCGGGCAGGCCTCGGGCAGACCGCGTCCAGACCGCGTCCAGGCCGCGGGCATGCCAGCGGACGGCCCTGGAACGGGCCGGACGGAAGGATCGGAAGCGGACATCTAGTTTAGGGCAGGCGCGTGTCGGGATGGTCGGCCATACCGCTATGGTGCCTATCGAGGGACATCCGGGCCCGATACCGGGCCATCCCGGTACGTCATTGTTCCGGGAGGCTGGCGGAGAGGTTGCGAAGGTACGTGCGCAGACAACCGATAGCCGGCACGGGCATCGACGCTCCCCCGGCGGGCGAGGTCACACCGCAGGAGCCGGAGCGGTCCGCTGATGACGGCGGGTCTCAGGTCGACGCCCCAGCCATCACATCACGGGGCCCAGGCGGCATACGACACGTAAGAGCACTGCTCAGCGCGCCGGCGAACTGGCGGGTCCGTACCAAGCTGATCGCGATCCTCGCGGTCCCGATCGTCGCGATTCTGGTCAACGCCGCGATGGGCGCCAACAGCGTGCTGACCAGTACCCGGGACGTCAACCGCGCCCAGGACATGGTGAGGATAAGCCGCGCCGCCACGGCGTTGGTGTCCGCGCTGGAGCAGGAGCGTACCTATACGGTCGGTTATGTCGCCTCACGCGGCACGCCGCAGCCGGGCTCCCGCGTCCCCGAGCGCGTCAGAACGGTGCAGGCGCAGGTCGACGAGGCGGCCCGGCAGTACGAGCAGAACGTCCGGGGCCAGCAGGACGCGTTCACCGAGCAGACCCGGACAGTGCTCCAGTCGATCGCGGACCGGCTGTCGCACCGGGCCAACGTGCGCGCGACCGCGCTGACCCTGGCTTCGTCGAACTCCGTCCAGGTGGCCTACACCGGGATGATCGACAGCCTGCTCAGCCTGGTGCCGCTCATCCCGCAGGGCCAGGACGACGCCACGCTGAACGCCGGCGTGGAGACCCTCGACGCCGCCATCCGCGCGTGGGAACGCCTGTCCGCCCAGCAGTCCCTCATCCACGGCATCAACCAGCAGGGCCGCTTCGACAGCGGTGACTACCGGCTGTTCGTCGGTCTGAACACGGAACGCGAAAGCCAGATCTCCCGTTTCGAGGCGGCGGCCAGCCCGGAGCAGGCCAGGGTGTACCGGGAGACGCTCGTCGGCCCGGACGTCTCGGAGACCAGCAACGAGGTGCAGAACGTCCTGACAGGACGGGTCGGGCAGCCGCTCGCGCTCGAGGACCTGAAGTGGCTGCAGTCGGCCCAGGGCACGATGAACCTCAACGCCAAGATCATCGATTCCCTGTACAACGACACCGAGAACCGCGTCGACACGCTGCGGTCGGGTATCCAGCGCCGAGCGCTGCTGTCCGGTCTGCTCATCGTCCTCATCCTGACGACCGCCATGCTCGCCGCGATGATCGTCGCCCGCTCCCTGGTACGCCCCCTGCTCGGGCTGCGCGCGGCCGCGCTGGACGTCGCCGGCCGCCGGCTGCCCGAGTCGGTCCGCCGGCTGCGCGACTCCACCGACCAGGACATCGACACCGAGATCGAACCAGTCGGTATCAACACCGACGAGGAGATCGGCGAAGTCGCCCGCGCGTTCGACGAGGTGCACCGGGAGGCCGTCCGCCTCGCGTCCGAACAGGCCGTGCTGCGGAACAACGTCAACGCCATGTTCGTCAACCTGTCCCGGCGAAGCCAGGGGCTGGTCGAACGGCAGCTGCGGCTCATCGACGACCTGGAGAACCGGGAGCAGGACCCGGACCAGCTCTCCAACCTGTTCAAGCTCGACCACCTGGCGACCCGTATGCGCCGGAACAACGAGAGCCTGCTGGTGCTCGCCGGCACCGACACGGCCCGCAGGTGGACCCACCCCGTCCCGCTCAACGAGGTCGTCCTCGCCGCGATCTCCGAGGTCGAGCAGTACACGAGGGTCAAGCAGACGGCGGCGGCCGGGGTGTCGATCACCGGCAACGCCGTCAGCGACGTCGTGCACCTCATCGCCGAGCTGTTGGAGAACGCCACCTCCTTCTCCCCGCCGGCGACCGATGTGCAGGTCACCAGCCGCTCCCTGGGGCCTGGCGCCGGAGCGACGATCGAGATCGAGGACCGCGGCATCGGGATGCCGGCCAAGGAGCTCGAGCGCATCAACGAGCGGCTGGCCAACCCACCCGTCATCGACGTGTCGGTGTCCCGCACGATGGGCCTGTTCGCGGTCGGCCGGCTGGCCGGCCGGCACGCCATCCACGTCCAGCTGCGCGAATCGGCCTCCGGTGGGATCACCGCCGTGGTACGGCTGCCAGCCAAGGTCGTCGCCGGCGAGACAGCCCCGAGCACACCGGCGCGCCCCACGGCACCGCTGGTCACCGGCCGTTCCCCGGCCGGTCGGTCGACGCTCGACAACGGCCTGTCACCGGCGCTGTCCAACGGCCACGCGGGGCTCGACGCGACGTCCCTGGCGAACGGCATGTCACGGGGCGGCTCCAACGACCGCGTGTTCGTCGACAGGGACACCCTGCCAAAAGGCGACGACCCGCATCCGCCCGGTTCGCGCAACGGCCCCGGAGCGCCGCCCCCCCTGCCCGTACCGGGCATGAACGGGAACGGGAACGGGAACGGCGCGGGCCACACCGCTACGGACGAGCGGTTCACCGGCCTCGACGAGTTCGGAGTGGAGCGGCTGGAGGCCGGTGGTGGCTTCGGCGCCGGCACCGGTCCGCTGGAGATCTCCAGAACCACGGCTCGCCAGCCGAACGCCGATCCGCCACCCTTCCACAGCGACCCCTCTACCGGCAGCTACGAGATCCCCCGGGGACCGGGCGCGGGGACCCCCTCCGGCCCGGGCACCGGCGCGACCTACCTGGACCTCGCCGGCGGCACCAGCGGCACCAGTTCGGCGCACCTGGATCCGGTGGGCCCGGCCTCCCCGGGCACCGGCGGCATCGACCTGACCGGAGCGGCCCCGCCCGGGCCGACAGACCGGATCACCACGGACAGCGCACCGGTCGTGCCCGCTCCCGACACGCTCCCGTTCGGCCGGCAGGCTCCCCCGCCGGCCGCCTATTCCCAGCCCACCGTCACCGGCGGCCAGACCGGGGAACTACCGACGGGCATCCCGGCGGGCGGCGGCCCGCGCCCCGACTTCCGGACGGAGCGGGCACCGACCGCGCGCGACGACGTTTCCTACCGTGACGACGTTTCCTACCGCGACGGCTCCTACCGTGACGGCTCCTACCGTGACGGCTCCTACCGTGACGGCTCCTACCGTGACGGCTCCTACCGTGACGACGTGCCCTATGGCGACAGTGTCGATCGGGCCTCCCGTACCGACGGTGCCGAGGAGCCGGCCGCCGACCGGGACGGCGAGGACAACGACACGACCCCGATCTTCGATTCGGTCTCCGCGTGGTTCCAGCGCCAGGCCCCGACGTCCCCGCATCCGCTGCCGGCCCGGCCGAGGGCCGCTGCCCCGCCGGAGCGCCCCGGACCGCTGCCGCAGCGTGCCCCGGCCGGACCGCTGCCGCAGCGTGCCCCGGCCGGACCGCGGCCGGCCGACGTC
>NZ_CAKKTM010000434.1:0-17391 GCF_920888515.1 Protofrankia sp. CiP1_Cm_nod1
CCGTCACCCTTCCCGGCGCCGGCCGGCCGGCCCGGGCTCCGGGGCCCGGCACCCGCCGACATCCCCGTGCCCGGCTGGTCGCAGGCCCCGGGAGAATCCCCGCTGCCGGCCACCGCGGCCGGCCCCGCCGACGCCCAGCCCGTTCCGTTGGCGAACCGCCAGGCGCCCGCCGCGCCGGATCCCCGGCCCGTGTCATGGTCGTCCGCGGCCGACGCCGGCTGGCGTGCCGCGGAAGCCGTCCGCCAGCCCGCCCCCGCCGGGACGACCCGCGCCGGTCTCCCGTTGCGTGTCCCGATGACGCACCTCGTACCTGGCAGCG
Organism: Protofrankia sp. CiP1_Cm_nod1; assembly: GCF_920888515.1. GTDB lineage: Bacteria > Actinomycetota > Actinomycetes > Frankiales > Frankiaceae > Protofrankia. Next base: position 320 of record NZ_CAKKTM010000434.1, read on the forward strand.
CTGAAACCACATCACGGCGCCAGCCGGAGGGGGGCTCCCGCTCCCCGGAAGCGGTCGGTGGCCGGCTTGCCAGCTTCTACCAGGGCGTTCGGCAGGCCCGTGATGTCACCCAGGACACCCCCCACAGCTCTCGCCGAAACACCCAGGAGGAAATGTGACGCCCATGAGCTCAGACGCACAGAACCTCAACTGGTTGATCAACAATTTCGTCGAAAGAGTTCCCGGTGTCGCGCACACCGTGGTGGTTTCCGCGGACGGCCTGTTGCTGGCGGTCTCGGACGGCTTCCCACGTGACCGGGCGGACCAGTTGGCCGCCGTCGCGTCAGGCCTGGTGAGCCTGACCCAGGGCGCCGCCCGGGTTTTCGATGCGGGCAACGTGACACAGACGGTCGTCGAGATGGAACATGGGTTCCTGTTCATCATGGCGATCAGCGACGGGGCAAGTATGGCGGTTCTCGCCGCGCCGTCATGTGACATCGGGCTTGTGGGGTACGAGATGGCACTGCTGGTGACCCGGACCACGGATGTGCTCACTCCCGCGCTGCGAGCCGAGCTGCAGGGGATCCTTCCGCGGTGAACCGACAGGAGCACAGGGGGTCAGGGTGAGTACCGATCCCGCGAATACCCCGGGGCCGGTTGTCCGTCCCTACGCGATGACCGGTGGCCGGACGCGTTCACGATACGAACTCGCCATCGAGGCGCTTGTCGTCACAACGTCCTTTGGTGAAGAACGGGCAATCCAACTTGCCCTGGAACAACAGACAATCGCCGCCATGTGCCGGCAGGTGCGATCAGTTGCGGAGATCGCCGCCGGTCTGCGGGTTCCCCTCGGAGTCGCCAGGGTGCTGGTCGGTGACATGGCGGACGAAGGTTACGTCCGGGTACACCAACAACCCGACCGCGACGAGGCGCCGGACCTCGCGCTGCTCGAAAGGGTGCTCAGTGGCCTTCGCAAGCTCTGACCGGAGGCGGGTCAACTCCTCCGTCGCCACTACTTCGGTCAAGATTGTCGTTGCTGGTGGTTTCGGCGCCGGCAAGACGACTTTTGTCGGCTCGGTGTCCGAGATCGTTCCGCTGCGGACCGAGGCGGTCATGACCGAGGCGGGGGCGCACGTCGACGACCTGACCCACATCTCCGACAAGACGACGACCACGGTCGCAATGGACTTCGGCCGGGTCTCCCTGGACGAGGATCTGATCCTCTATCTGTTCGGCACGCCGGGACAGTACCGGTTCTGGTTCATGTGGGACGACATCGTGCGGGGCGCCATCGGTGCCATCGTCCTGGCCGACACCCGGCGGCTCGCCGACTGTTTCGCGGCCGTGGACTACTTCGAACAGCGGCAGTTGCCATTCGTCGTCGGGGTGAACTGTTTCGACGGGATCCTGCGGCATTCCATAGACGACGTCCGGGAAGCCCTGCAGATCAACCCGAGCATACCGATCATCACCTGCGACGCGCGTAACCGCCACTCGACGAAAAGCGCGCTGATCGCGGTGGTCGAGCACACGATGTCACGAGCGGTGGCCAGGACCTGATCCTCCATCCGGGCCGCACCGGCCCGGCGTGACACGTCGTCCTCGTGATGGCCCAGGCCTGCGGCCCCGGCCCGGTCCACCACGGCCGCGGGCTGTTCCTCCGGACCAAGGACAGGCACACGAGGGACAGCGCCCGGCTCTGTCGCACCGAGCGGGCCCGGTGCGACAGAGCCGGGCGCCAGGGGGCGGACCGGATCGAGCGGGTGGCTGTTCTCAGGGCCCCTGGACAACCCTGCTGTACGGCAGCAGCCGCCCTGGCTGCGCGGCAATGTTACTGATCGATTCGTCGCCGACGATGACCAGACTGTAGCCGGCGCCCGCCGTCCGCCACTGGCCCCCGACCAGAGGCGTCTTCGCCACGTTCTTGGGAATGTCGGCCGAGCCGCCGAAACCGACCTCCCCCACGATCGTGTTCGCACGCAGCTTCCCGATCGCCGCCGCCAGGCCCGCCCGGTCGTCAGGCGAGCCGACCTGGGCCAACGCCTCCGTGGCGAGTTCGTAGAGCGCGTGCACGAAGCCGAGGGTCTGCACCCAGGGGGAACCGGTCTTGTCCGTGAAGTCCTTGGCCAGCGTGGCCGGGGTGGCCCCCGTCAACGAGCTCTTGAACCGGTGGAAGGGCGACCACCAGACCTCGGTACCGAGATTGTTGCCCTCCTGGCCGAGGGCCTGGACCGAGCCCGGGAACAGCAGCCCCTTGGCGACCGTGACAATCTTCGGGCTGAAGTCCTTCGCCGCCGCCTGCTTCCAGAAGGTCTGGAAGTCCGCCGGCGTCAGCACGCCGGTCAGGATGTCCACGCCGGCCCGCTTGAGCACGTCCAGCTGGATGGTGAAGTCCGGCGTCCCGGCGGGGAAGGAGGGAGGCTTCACCAGCGTGTAGCCCCCGGCGGTTATGGCCGGCGGGAAGCCGATGGTCTCGTCGGCGAACGTTCTGCCGTCGGAGTCGTCCGGCCAGAGCGCACCGACCTTCTTGTTGGTGGGCAACTGGCCCCACATGTTCCGGTAGACCCTGGTCACGTCCTCAAGGCCCCAGAAGAAGTGGTAGGTCCACTTGAACGGACGGGCCGGGTCGCCACCACGCCCGTTGAACCATGACTGCCAGGGGGCGGCCGTGGAGATGCACGGTATCTCGTTCGCCTCGCACTGGTCCGAGACCGGGTTGGTGGTCTCCGGTGTGGAGGCGACGAGGACGATGTCCACCCGGTCGGTGTAGATCAGGTCGTCGGCGGCCTGGGCCGCGCGGTTCTGGTCGGACTGGCTGTCCCGGACGATGATCTCAACCGGATAGGTGCGCGCGCCGATGGTCATTCCGCCCTGGCGCTGGAAGAAGGCCCGGATGGTGTCGGTGACGTACCTGTCCGCGGCACCGAAGGCGGACAGCGCCCCCGTCTGCGGGCTCACATAGCCGATCCTGATGACCCGCTTCGCCTTCGCCCCGCTCCCGGAGCCACCGCAGGCGGCAAGGGGAACCCCGGCGGTCGCCACGCCGGCCAGGGTCAGCAGTGTGCGCCGGCTGAGGAAACGCCCACCGGCATCACCGGAGCGGCCTGCGGCGGCGGGGGGTGCGCCGGGGGGAACCTGCTGGGAGACCTGATCCTGCTTCCTCCCCGCGACGGGCTCCGCCGTCGGCGCCCGGGATTCCCGCCACGGCGGCGGAACCGGTGCGGGAGGCCCGACGAGTGACCCGGAAGGCCCGGGAAACCCACGGGGCTCGGAAGACTCGCTTCCCCGGGCCGCGGCAGGCGGCCCGCCCGGGCCGGCCGCTTCGGGGCCGTCGGTATCCGACACTGCGTCGAGGCGTCCCTGTCCGGCGTGTGTCGGGCGGTCAGAGTGGAGCATGAGTCCTGATCCTGCCGCACGCTGGTTCAAACCCGGGCACTGGGTCCCGGTCGACACGCAGCAGACCAGACCGGGGACGGAAGGTTTCTCCTTCGGCCCACCCGTCGGGGCCGGCGGGAGCAGGCTCCGACGGGTGGGGATACCGGCCGGAGAACATATGATCGCGGTTTTTCCCGGACCCGGAGTCTAGTTGATCGCACACCACCGGTTCGATCCGTCCTTGAAGGTCAGGAAACCGCCGTCCTTCCCGGCGTCGCCAGCGCCCGCCCGGTTGATGAACAGCGCCTTGATGTTCTTGAGTGGACCGTCGGCGAACTGGATATCGGCAAAAATCACGCTGTCGGTACTCAGGCTGTTCTTTGTGATCGAGTAGGTGCCCTGCTGGTCGTCCCAGCGATAGCTGCCGCTCTCGCGTGGCACGACGAGCCTGTTCGGCAGTGCCGTGGACGCCTGGGAGTTCCGGCTGCCGGCCGAGGCGGCCCCGTCGGCCGGCGGGTCACCGTCGGCCGTCCGATAGCAGCGGTAGGTGCCGTCGACCAGCGCCCGGCCGGCCGTGGCGTCCGGATTGCTCGTCGCCGGCGTCGACGCGCCCCCGGACGCGGACGCCGCGGCGGTGGCGCCGGGATCCACCCGGGCGTCCGGAGCCCCCGTTGCGGAATCCTCCGTCCCGCCCGACAGCAGGGCGTACAGCCCGAACGCCACCAGGGACACCAGTACCGCGACAATCAACGGGCCGGTCCACCCGTGCCGGTAGCGCGCCAGCAGCCCCGCGCCGAAGCCGCCGCCATCATCGATGTCGTCGTCCGCGTCGTCGATGTCGTCGATGTCGTCACCGGGATCCGGCTCACCCCGCCGGCTGACCGGCCGGCCGGCCGCACGTTTCACGGCCCCGGACGCCGTCGAACGCTGCTCAGGCCCTCGTGCCCCGGTGTCCCTGGAAGCGCCGCCCGGGGAGGAGGCCCGTGCCGTCACCGTACCCGGCCGGCCCGTCTTCTTACGGACAGAACTGGACGGCTTCCAGCCCTCGTCGTCATCGGGACCGGTGTCACGCGAGCCGGTGTCACGCGAGCCGGTGTCACGCGAGCCGGTGTCACGCGAGCCGGTGTCACGCGAGCCGGTGTCACGCGAGCCGGTGTCACGCGAGCCGGTGTCACGCGAGCCGGTGTCACGCGAGCCGGTGTCCGGCACGGACCCGATCCTCGACAGCGTCGCGGTCATCTCCGACAGCGGTTGTCCCAGCACCCCGGGTGGCACGGTTGGAGGCGACGGCATATTGTCACGCGACGTCCTTGGCCGTACGGCGTCAGTGACCCTCGGCACGATATCGGTGCGTTCCACCGGCCCGGCGGCGGAGGACGCCGCGGCAGGGTCCGCGAAGGCCGCCTCGCCTGGCAGGCCGCCCCCGGGCGTCCTGGCTCCGGACATCGCCGACGGTGGCCGGGGGGCGGTACGTGAATGCGTCCGGGCGGGAGCGGGCGGCTCAGCCCTGGTGGCCGCGGCCTGGCCCCGGTAGGCGGGCGGGAGAAGCACGGCCCGGTCGTTGCCGCCGCCCGCTCTCCCGGCGGCCGGCCGGGGTGCGCCAGGAGCGGACGGCGCGCCGTCGTTCACGCCGGCACCGCGGACGAGGGCCCGAGCGGCCCCGGAACCGGGATATCCGCCCGCTCCGTAGCCGTTCGGAACCGGGCTGCCGGCTGGGGTGGCCGGGCCCCCGTCCAGGGGGCCGCCCTGGTCGGGAGGCAGCGGGTTCGGCCCGGCAGGGGACAGCCGTCCGCGGCCGTGGGGCTGTGCCGCCCGGAACGGGTCGCCCGTCAGGTAGGAAGTCGATCCGTCCCCCGGCCCGGCGCTGTCCGGCTGGCGGGGCAGGAGCTCACGATCATTTCCCATGAGCGACGGGTAACCGGCCTGATGGCCTGTCGGCCCGTAACCGTTCGGACGACCGCTTCCGTAACGGTCCCCGAAACCGCCGGAGCCCGGCGCGCCGTTACCGGTGGAGCCGGGGCCGCCGTACCCGGCCGGGCCACGGGCCGGTGCCGGGCCTGCGCTCCCCCCGAAACCGCCGTCCGGCGGCATACCCACCGGCGGTAGGGATGCCGGTGGTACCGCCGCAGGTGGCAGGGATGCCGGTGGTACGGCAGCCCGGGGCATGGCGGCCGGGAGCACCCGGCCGGGCGGTGGCTGCGCGCCACCGGGCCGACGGTCGTCCGGCCGCCCGGTGGCGCCCGTGTCGAACAGGCGCTGGCCGGGCTGGCCAGCAGCGAAAAAAGAGCTGCCCGCGGGCGGGGGGGCGGGCCTGTCGTCACGCGGACGAGTCCGATAACCGTCGGTGGAGCTGCGGGTATCGGGGTGCTGCGGAGCGAAGCCACGCAGCACGCCGGGCTGATAGTTGTTCGGCCCGGCGCCACTCCCGCTCGCCGGCCCCGGAGCGGACTGCCAGGGATGGCCGGTGCTCTGGCCGGCGGCGCTCTGGCCGGCGGTGCTCTGGCCGGCGGTGCTCTGGCCGGCGGCGCTCTGGCCGGCGGCGCTCTGGCCGGCGGCGCTCTGGCCGGCGGCGCTGCCATAACCAGTGAATCCGTCAGCGCCGCCGGGCGCACCGACGTCACGCTGGGTGACACCGACGCGATCGCCGCCTTCCACGGACAGCCCCCAGCGCCCACTGCCGTAGCCGCCGGTCGTGCCTGCCGCGGGGTCACCACCACTCGGCAGCCAGCCGGGCCGCGGATCGGGTGGAGGAGCCTGGAGCGGAGGAGCCGGCTGGAGCGGAGGAGCCGGCTGGAACGGATAGGCGGGCAGCACCGGCCGCTCATGGCCGGCGGAGACGTCGAACGGGTCGGGGGCGGGGAAAGGACGGTCGCGCCACCCCTGGCCGGCTGGATCCTGGGCGCCGGATCTGTCCGGAACCGGCGGGACGGACGGCTGGGAGCGGTCATCGGCCTCCCCGACCCGCTCGACCGCGAAGAAGTCGTCCGCGCGTCGGCCCGGTACGCCGGAACGGCCCGTGGGGCCGGTCACCGGGCTGCCCGCGTCACCGGCTGCCGTCGATGGACGCCGCGCCCCGGCGACGGCGTCCCACGCCCACGCGTCATCGCCACTCGGCCAGAGCCCGTCGGTGGGCATGTCCTGCCCCCCAGGTCCAGGTAGTCGTCCGGGTAAAGGGCGTAGGCCGTGCCCGACGGATACTCGCCCGCACGGGTGGCACCCAGGCGAACACCTGTCGTGTTGTTGTCGTCACCGATAGCTCCGCTATTGCACGCCCCCGATCCGCCGTTCCGCGCCGTACGGGGGCCTCGCCACCCTCCGCCCCACCTGAGACTACCTGGGTCACCGTCCGCATCGATCAACATCCATCAGGGACGGCCCAGACGCCCGCGAAAGCCCGCACGCCACGAAACACCGGAAATATGGACGAATACAGCCTACAGCACAGCTCGCCGTCATCAGACGCTCACGCACTGGTCGGAGATCTCCTGAACGATCCTTGTCGTCTCCGGCGAGTTCACGTTCTTGTTGAACTGCTCGTACTGGTCCTGCGGATAGTTGGCCTCCAGCCTCTCCAGCGTGCACGCGCAGTAGGCCTGTAGCCCGTGGCTGATCTGCACGCACTCCCGCAGATAGTCCGCGCGCAGCGACTCGCTGTACCGCGCGGGCCGGGCGGGCACCGTACCTGGCGGAGCGCCCTCGACGGTGTTGACGGGCGTGTCGGCCACGGCGTCCCCGTCGCTCCCGCCCAGCGCCAGATAGCCGCCGAGGCCGATCAGGAGCAGCACCACCACCGCGGCGGCGATCAGCACCTGACGCGGTAACGCCGCGACGGACGACAGGCGCCGGGTCAGCGACCGGCTCGCCCCCGAGGTGGCCCGGTTCGTCCCCGGCGTGGTGCTGTCACCGCCCGCGCCGGGCCGGAGCGCTGCCAGCCGGCCACCGGCCCGGCGCTTGCGGTGCTGCCGGTGCGCGCCGGTCGAGGCCCGCGGCGGGGAGCCCAGGATGGTGGCGGCGGTGTCGGCGCCGGGCGGGCCGCCGCCCTGGGAGGGCCCGAGCGCAATGACGTCCACCACACCGAACGGCTCGGACAGCCCCCGGGCACTGGCACCGGCCGACGTGATCTCCCCCGCGCTCGGGGCGACGACAGTGCTGAAGGTGGAGGTGCCTACCGCGCCGAAGGCCGTCGGGGCGTCGGCGGCCGTTGCCGGCCCCGTCCCCGGGTCGCCGGCCCGGAGCGGGTAGCTCTCCCAGGCGGGCCCACCCGTGGCCACGGCCGTGATGTCCATCCCGCCCGTGTTGGCCAGGATGTCAGCGTCCCGCGACGAGATGCCGTCCTGGGGCGGCCAGCCCTCCGGCCCGCTCGGCCGCGGGGTGTCGACAGCCGCCTGCGGGCTTCGCGAGCCACCGTCCGGCCCCGGGGCCGGCCCCGAGCGGGCCGCGTCCGGCGACAGCGTCCCGTCCAGGACGGACCAGCCCGACGTGTCCAGCGCCAGGTAGCCCGGCGCGAACTCCCCGGTCGTGGCGGCCGCGGTATAGCCACCGGCACCGGCGCCGGCGCCACCGGTGACACCGGCACCGCCCGAACCGGCGGCGGAACCGGTGGTCGTGGACTCGGTGGTGTACGCCGCTGACGGCTGCCACGTCTGGGCCACCTCGTCCCAGACGTACGAACCATCATCGCTGACCCAGCGACCGTGCTCGTCGATGCGCATGTGTCATCCTTCGGACCAGAACAGACGGTTCCAGGGTGCCATGCTGCCCGAAGTGAGCTTCACCGGAGGTCACGAGGATTTTCCGGGTGGGCCCGGAAACGGCCGTCATGCCACCGGAAGCGGACTTCACCCAGTTGCGCAGCCGGCCCGGAACGTCCGCGACAGTTCCGGCCAGGGGCAGGCGGACGGTGCGGGAGAGGCCGGCGGCGGGTCAGCGGAGCGACGCGGTGACCAGCACGTCGGCCTTCTGCAGCTCCTTGAGCGTCGCGTAGCCGGTCGTGGCCATCGCGGTCCGCAGCGCCCCGGCGAGGTTGAGCGTGCCGGGGTTCACCGACGCGGGGCCCAGCAGGATCTCCCGCAGCGTCCCGGCGGCCGCGACCGGTTCCCAGGTGCCTCGCGGCAGGCGGGAGTGCAGCAGGTCCATGGACCAGTAGCCGCCGCGCCCGGGTGCCTCGGCGGCGGCGGCCAGCGGCGTGTCGAGCATGACCGCGTCGGCCCCGCAGGCGATGGCCTTGGCGATGTCCCCGCCGGTGCGCACACCTCCGTGCGCGATGACGTGGACGTACCGGCCACCGGACTCGTCCAGGTAGCGCATGCGCGCGCCGGCCGCGTCCGCGATCGCGGTCGCCATCGGGACGCCGACCCCGAGCACCGCCCTGGTCGTGTCCGCGCCGCCGGGGCCGACCCCGACGATCACCCCGGCGGCCCCGGTGCGCATCAGGTGCAGGGCGGTCGAGAAGGACGCGCACCCGCCCACCAGCACGGGCACGTCGATCTCGCCAATGAACCGCTTGAGGTTCAGCGGCTCGGTCCGTCTCGACTGGTGCTCAGCCGAGACCGCCGTCGCGTGGATGACGAGCAGGTCGACCCCGGCCTCGAGCAGAAACGGGTACAGCGCGTCGACCCGCTGGGGGCGCAGCGCGGCGGCCGCGACCACACCGGAGTCCCGGATCTCCGTCAGCCGTTTGACGACCAGCTCGGGCCGGATCGGCGCGGTGTAGAGCTCCCGCAGCCGCCGGCCGGCCGCGTCCGGGCCGAGGGTGGCGATCTCCGCCAGCAGCGGCTCCGGCTCCTCGTGCCGGCTCCACAGCCCTTCGACATGGACGATGCCGAGGCCGCCGAGGGCGCCCAGCTCGACCGCGGTGGCTGGCGAGGTCACCGCGTCCGCGGGCGCGCTCACCACCGGCAGGTCGAAACGGTAGGCGTCGATCTCCCAGGTCAGCGAGACGTCCGCGGGGTCGCGCGTGCGCCTCGACGGCACGATGCCCAGCGCGTCCAGGCCGAAGCCGACCCGGCCGCTCTTACCGATACCGATCTCGACCTCAGCCACTGTGTCCTCTCACGGCGTCACCGGGTTCTCCCGACGGCAGCATCCTCCCCTCGGCATCACCGGCGCCGTCCCCTAGCGGGGTCACCGGTGATGTCCTCCCGGCGGTGTTACCGCGAGTTGTAGTTCGGTGCTTCGACGGTCATCTGGATGTCGTGCGGGTGGCTCTCCTTCAGGCCCGCGGCGGTGATGCGCACCAGCCGGGCGTCCCGTTGCAGGGCGGCGATCGTCGGCGAGCCGGTGTACCCCATGGCCGCCCGCAGGCCGCCGACGAGCTGGTGGGCCACCGCGGCCAGCGGCCCCCGGTACGGGACCTGCCCCTCGATGCCCTCCGGTACGAGCTTGTCGTCGGAGAGGACGTCGTCCTGGAAGTAGCGGTCCTTCGAGTAGGAGGTGGTGGTGCCCCGGCTGCGCATCGCGGCCAGCGACCCCATCCCGCGGTACGCCTTGTACTGCTTGCCGTTGATGAAGATCAGCTCGCCGGGGCTCTCGTCGACGCCGGCCAGCAGGCTGCCGAGCATCACCGTGTCCGCCCCGACCGCGATCGCCTTGGCGATGTCCCCGGAGTACTGCATCCCACCGTCGCCGATCACCGGGATGCCGTGCTCCCGGGCGACCTGTGCGCACTCGTAGATCGCGGTGACCTGGGGTGCGCCGACCCCGGCCACCACCCGCGTGGTGCAGATCGAGCCGGGCCCGACCCCCACCTTGATGGCGTCGGCGCCCGCCTCCACCAGCGCGCGGGCGCCGTCCGCGGTCACGACGTTGCCGGCGATGACGTCGAGGGGGCTGCCGTCTGCCCTGGTCGGCAGGTCGGCCTTGACGCGGCGCACCATGTCCAGCACCGCCCGGGAGTGGCCGTGGGCGGTGTCGACGACCAGGAAGTCGACCGCCGCGCGCACCAGGGCCTGGGCGCGCTTGTAGGCGTCCTCCCCCACCCCGACGGCGGCGCCGACCACCAGCCGGCCGTCGGCGTCCTTGGTCGCCCGCGGGTACTGCTCGCGCTTGGTGAAGTCCTTGACGGTGATCAGCCCGCGCAGGCGGTCCCGGTCGTCCACCAGGGGAAGCTTCTCGATCTTGTGCTGCCGCAGCAGGGCCAGGGCGTCATCGGCCGACACGCCCACCGGCGCCGTGACGAGCGGCATCGGCGTCATTACTTCACGTACCGACCGGGAATAGTCACGCTCGAACCGGATGTCGCGATTGGTCACGATGCCGACGAGCCGGCCGTCGGGCTCGGTCACCGGGACGCCGGATATCCGGTACCGGGCCATCAGCTCGTTGGCCTCGTCAATGGTGGCGTCCGGGCCGCAGGTGACCGGAGCGGTGATCATTCCTGATTCGGAACGCTTCACCATGTCGACCTGCTGCGCCTGGTCGTCCACGGAAAGATTCCGGTGCAGCACGCCCACCCCGCCCTGGCGGGCCATCGCGATCGCCATCCGCGACTCGGTGACGGTGTCCATCGCCGAGGACAGCAGCGGAATGGCGAGCCGGATATGGCGGGACAACCACGTGGACGTGTCCGCCTCCGAGGGCATGACGTCCGATTCCGCCGGGAGCAGCAGTACGTCGTCGAAGGTCAGCCCCAGCGTGGCCAGCTTCGTTGGCAGCACCGGCTCCGGATCAGACACGGCCGGCCGGACAATGGGACTGTTCATGGCACCTTCCGTTCACGCTTCGTTGTTCGCCATGCCGGTACCGCACCCGCACGGCACTTCCCGACCGTGCCTTGCTTGCCTGCCTTCCCCGCCGTTGCCGCCTGCCTTCCCGGCCGTTGCCCTCAGCCTTCTCGGCCGCGGGCCGCCCGGCCGTGGCTCTCCCGGCCGTCGTCTTCCCGGCCCGGCGCGGGCGGCGCGGGCGGCGGGCCGCCCGGAGCGGGCGGCCATCAGCGGGCGGCCATCAGTACGAGGTTCAAGCTTTACATGCTAGGCCAAAGAGTCCACGATCATGACTTTTCACGTGTCCGGAGACGTCAGGGACGCGGCCTGGCCAAAGGCGTCGTGGCCGCGGGCTTCACAGGGCATACTGATCATTCCTCGGGGCCGGCCGCGATAGCGCGTACTCGAAACGGTCCGTAGCCTCGGTAAAGAGGCGATACGGGCACACATCAGCGTCTGGAGTCGCCGATCGGGACCACTAAGGGGCCCGGTCCGGCGTAGCGTGGTCGGCGTGAGCAACGAGCCTCTCGACCCGTTCGCGGACGACCCCGAGGATCCGACCGCAGAACTCGCCCGCCTGGACCCGGCCGAGGACACCGATCTGCTGGAGCCTCTGTCGCCGCAGGAACGCGAGGAGGTGCTCGCCGAACTCGGCGATCTCGATGTTTTCCGGACCCTGCTGGAACCCCGCGGCTACCGCGGTCTCGTCGTCGACTGCGAAGGATGCGCGGAACCGCACTTCTTCAGCTGGGATCTCCTCACCGGCAATCTGCGCCATCTGCTCGACGAGGGACGCACCCGGGTGCACGAGCCCGCATACGCCCCGGACCCCTCCTGTTACGTCAGCTGGGACTACGCACGCGGCTACGCCGACGGTGTCTACGAGACGAGCGAGGCCTCCGAAGCCGACTCCCGCTGACCACCCTCTCTCTTCCCCTTCTTCCCGCTTCCCTTGCTCCTGCTTCCCTTGCTCCCGGTCTCCCCCTGATCGCCCCGGTGTGTCCCCGCCCGGGCCTGCGAGCGCTCACGGCGGCGCGAGCCCGCCGCCGGCACAGCATCGGATCCGCCTCCTCGCGCATATGCCCGCTCGCCTCGCCTCGCCTCGCCTCGCCCCGCCAACGGCGGCCCGTCCGCCGGAAACACCGGTCAGGTAATGCCGGCCGGGTAACGGGACAGCGGCGAAGTCAGCGGACGTTCCGCCGCTTCGCCCAGGAGAGCCGCCGCTTCGCCCGGGAAACCGATCCCTTGCCCAAGGGAGCTGTTTCTTCCCTCAAAGGAGCTTTTTCTTCACCCAGGGGAAGGGGTGAGGAGGTCGAGCGCCTCGGGCAGGGACTGCGCGCGGCGGACCCGCGGCGCGACGATCGTCCTGTGCCAGCCGGGACCCCCCACCACGATCGACGTCGACGGCCGGGTCGTCGGTAACCCGCGCCACACCCGCACGTCCGCCGAAGCCCGGCGCTGGGACCAGAGGAACACCGCGGCCGGGCCGGTGCGTACGACCGCGGTCCGCAGCGCGGCGGCCGGTACCGCGGCACCGAGGACACGGGCGGGTATCCCCCGCTCGGCCAGCCCGGCCGCGACCGCGTTGAGGGCGAGGCTGTGCCGCTCGTCCGGGGTGCACGCGAGCAGCACCGGACGGGCGTGGGCGCCCACGTCACGGTCTGCCACCCGGCGGAAGACCGCCGCGACGCACTCGCTGAGCAGATGCTCGACGTCGACCGCGTCACCACGCAGCTCCCAGCGCCGGCCGACGGCGACGAGCACCGGGCACGCCAGGTCCTGCCAGGCCGCGACCACGCCGTCGGCCTCGACCGCCTGGGCCAGGATGCGGGTCACCGCGGACGAGTCGAGCGCCATGGCCGCGCGGGCGAGGCCGCGGGCAGCGATGCCGGCGCCCGCCAGCGACAGCACCCGGCCGCCTGACCCTCTCGCTTCGGTCACGCGGCCCGTTTCGGTCACGCGGCCGGGCCCGGCCATGGCTGCCGCCGAGTCGTCCGCCGGATCGGCAGCACCCGTCACCAGGTCGTCGACATCCGCCGCCGGGAACATCCCAGCGCCAGCCGCCGGACCGGTGATGACGGCGGGCGCTGAGACGTTCCCAGCGGCGCCGCGGCCGTCGCCGGAGGAGATCGCGACCACGACGGGCCGGCCGGTACGCGGCTGATCGGCTTCCTGGGTGTCAGGCTCGCCCGGCCGGTCGGAGCTGACTACGGAGTGTGTCTCGTTCTCGACCTGTCGCAGTGGCGCCGGCCACTGCGGTTCCGGCAGGTCCTCGGGAAGCGCGCTCCTGGCCAGGCGGGCCGCCTCCGCCGGCGCGATCCCGGCCTGGGTGAGACGGCACATGAACTCCAGCCGGGCCAGGTCGTGTGGGTCGTACCTGCGACGGGTACCGGAAACATGGTCGGCCGGACCGAGCCCGTACCGGCGGTTCCAGGTACGCAGGGTAGCGGGCGCGATGCCCAGCCGTCGGGCAACCGCGGCGACGGTGTACCGCGGATTGTGCTCCGCCGGGTCCGGGGAGGGGGTCACAGCGCTCATGGTGGCTCTCGGCGACCGTACCCACAACTTGGCGACGAACCGGCTCCGAACGACTACGTGCCGAGTGGTTCTCAGTGTTGAACAACATATGGCGCGGTACTACGGTGTAGCTGCGGCGCCAGCCGCCCATGGTTGAGAGGGGGGCTCAGGCCGATGACCGACGTCCGACGACTTCCAGGCCCCGGTGCCGAGAAGTGGGAGTGGCAGCTTCACGGCGCCTGCCGTGGGGAGAGCACCGAGCTCTTCTTCCATCCCGAAGGGGAGCGGGGCCCGGCCCGCGCGGCCCGTGAGGCGGCCGCCAAGGCTGTCTGCGCGCGGTGTCCCGTGATCCAGGCATGCGCGGAGCACGCCCTGCAGGCCCGTGAGCCCTACGGGGTGTGGGGCGGGCTCAGCGAGTCCGAGCGGGAGGCCATCCTGACCGGCCGAACGCGGCGCGGAGCGGGGCGGCACAGCCCGGCCCGCCCGGGGCTCGCCCCGGCGTGCTGAGCGTGCCGGGGCATCCGTGACCACATCCGGGACGACCGCCGCGGCCACGATCACGGCGGTCGCCGGGGCGGGCCGGTGCCCGCGGTGTCCGCGTTCTCGTGACGAGATGTACGGACAAGGTGGCCCCACCGGGTGGACCACCCGCGATGTGTGACCGCGTCGCCGCGAAGACCCACGGCGAACGCGTCAGAGGCCCGACAGGACGGTCGGTGTCGTCCTGTCGGGCCTCTGACGCGTGTTCACGATGTCGTCTTCGTGCTCACGATGTCATCTTCACAGTGCCCTCCCCGGGCCGTCCCCGGGCCGTCCCCGGGCCGTCCGCGGCGTTCCCGTACGCCGGCTCGTCCCGCCCCGCGGGCCCTTTACCGGTAACTCCTTACCGGTAAAGGGCCCGCGTATCGATCAGAGCCCGTACCGCGCGGGCCGCTCGAGCTGTGCGCCCGGTGGATGCGGCCTACGGCCGTGGGCGGGCTGTGAACGGGTCAGAACGCCGGCCCGTGCGAGTGCGCGTGCCCGCCGTGGCTGTGGCCGGCGGCCTCCGTCTGGGGCTTGGCCGGCTTCTCCGTGATCAGGCTCTCGGTCGTGATGAGCAGCGCGGCGATCGACGCGGCGTTCACCACGGCCGACCGGGTCACCTTCACCGGGTCGACCACGCCGTCCGCGATCAGGTTGGTGAACTCGCCGCGGGCGGCGTTGAAACCGCTGCCGACCGGCTGCTCCCTGACCTTGGAAACGATCACTGCCCCTTCGTGACCGGCGTTGCGGGCGATCCAGTTCAGCGGGGCATCGAGCGCGTCCCGCACGATGCGCACCCCGGCCAGCTCGTCCCCGGTGCGGCCCAGGCCGTCGTCGAGTACCGCGGACGCGTGCAGCAGAGCCGACCCGCCACCGGCGACGATGCCCTCCTCCACCGCGGCGCGGGTGGCCGAGACAGCGTCCTCCAGACGGTGCTTCTTCTCCTTGAGCTCGACCTCGGTGGCCGCGCCGACCCTGATCACCGCGACCCCGCCGGCGAGCTTGGCGACCCGCTCCTGGAGCTTCTCGCGGTCCCAGTCCGAGTCGGTGGCCTCAATCTCGCCGCGGAGCTGGCGGACCCGGTCGGCGACGCTGGTCTCGTCCCCGGAGCCGTCGATGATGGTCGTGCTGTCCTTGTCGACGACGATCCGGCGGGCCCGGCCGAGGTCGTCCAGGCCGACGGAGTCGACCTTCAGGCCGACCTCGGGCGCGACGACCTGCCCGCCGGTGAGCACGGCGATGTCCTGCAGGATCGCCTTGCGCCGGTCGCCGAAGCCGGGAGCCTTCACCGCGACGACCTGGAAGGTCTTGCGGATGGCGTTGACGACCAGCGTCGAGAGCGCCTCGCCCTCGACGTCCTCGGCGATGATCAGCAGTGGCTTGTGGGCCTCCACCACCTTCTCGAGCAGCGGGAGGATGTCGCTCAGCGCGCTGATCTTGCCGGGGTGCAGCAGCACGTAGGCGTCCTCAAGGACGGCCTCCATGCGGTCGGCGTCGCTGACGAAGTACGGGGAGATGTAGCCCTTGTCGAACTGCAGCCCCTCGGTGAGCTCGAGCTCCAGGCCCAGGGTCTGGCTCTCCTCGACGGTGATCACACCGTCCTTGCCGATCCGGTCGATCGCCTCGGCGATCAGCTCGCCGACCTTCGTGTCCTGCGCCGAGATGGCCGCGACATGGGCGATGACCTCTTTCGAGTCGACCTCGATGGCCTGCTCCAGCAGCGCCTTCGAGACGGCCTCGGCGGCGGCCTCGATACCGGCCTTGAGCGACAGCGGCGGCACCCCGGCCACCACCTGGCGCAGACCGTGGCGGACCAGCGCCTGCGCGAGGACGGTGGCGGTGGTGGTGCCGTCGCCGGCGACGTCGTTGGTCTTGGTAGCGACTTCCTTGGCGAGCTGCGCCCCCAGGTTCTCGTTGGGGCTGGTCAGCTCGACCTCGCGCG
This sequence comes from Protofrankia sp. CiP1_Cm_nod1, assembly GCF_920888515.1. GTDB lineage: Bacteria > Actinomycetota > Actinomycetes > Frankiales > Frankiaceae > Protofrankia. The sequence goes on from NZ_CAKKTM010000434.1 coordinate 16,355, forward strand.
CGATCGTCACCCCGTCATTGGTGATCGTCGGCGCGCCGTAGGACTTGTCGATGACGACATTGCGGCCGCGCGGGCCGATCGTCACCTTCACAGCGTCCGCGAGGGCGTTCACGCCATGCTCAAGGGCATGGCGGGCGTCCTCGCTGAACAACAGGATCTTGGGCATTTAGGTGGTCCTCCCGAACCGGCTCAGGGCGTGCCCTGGAATCCCTTCGGGCCCCCGGGCACGCGCGGAAAGCCGTGATCGTGCACCCTGGTGGCCCTGGGCCGTGTCCGGTGGATCGTCAGATCGCGCGAACCGGCGCCTGGACGACGGCCGTCCGCATCGACCGATGCCCACCGGGCATGGCCCGATGGCAAGCGGGCGTGTTTCGCCGATCCGGACGAACAGCCGCATACGGACACATGCGGACCGGATGCGTGTGGACGAATACGGACGAGCACAGTCGAGCACAGCCGCATATCGTCCGAATACCGTCCGGGCTGGCGAAACACGCCCTTGAGGATCCTTGCCGGATACCTACTTCTCGATGATCGCCAGAACGTCGCGAGCGGAGAGAACCAGGTACTCCTCGCCGGCGTACTTGACCTCGGTGCCGCCATACTTGCTGTACAGCACGACATCGCCGACCTTGACGTCGAGCGGGACCCTCTTGCCGTCCTCGAAACGGCCCGGGCCCACCGCGAGGACGGTGCCCTCCTGTGGCTTCTCCTTGGCCGTGTCCGGGATCACGATGCCCGACGCGGTGGTCTGCTCGGCGTCGGACGGCTGTACGACAATGCGATCTTCGAGCGGCTTGATCGCAACCTTGGTGGCGGTCGTCACGATCGACCTCCCCCTTCCTGCGCTGGATGAGAGAGCGACCCTGGCGGCCTGCCGTCGCGGGTGAACAGGCGCCTGTCGTCGCTGGCACTCTCACGTGCCGAGTGCCAACTTAGCACCCGCCCCGCCCACGTCAACCAACACGGTCAGAACTGTCAAGAGCGGTCCGCGCGACGGCGGGAGCACGACGGGACCACGGCGGACGGCAGCGGGA
>NZ_CAKKTM010000434.1:17816-19021 GCF_920888515.1 Protofrankia sp. CiP1_Cm_nod1
ACGGGAGCACGGCGGAACGGCAGCGGGAGGACAGCGAGACGGCGACAGTGAGGACGACGGTCCCGTCAGCCTCGCCGGCCGGCGTCCGGACGGGCGTCCGGACAAGCGACGTCCGGGTGCTCACGGAACCAGGAGACCGTGCTGTCGAGCCCGCTGCGCAGGTCGACGACGGGCTCCCAGCCCAGGACGCGCCGGGCCAGGGAGATGTCGGGCTGGCGGACCGTCGGGTCGTCCTCGGGGCGCGGGACGAACGTGATGAGGGACTCGCTCTTGGCCACCTCCCGGACCAGTTCCGCGAGCTCGAGAATGGACAGTTCGTGCGGATTACCGATGTTCATCGGGCCGGGATGACCGGAAAAAATCATCCGCACGATCCCCTCCACCAGGTCGTCGACATATATGATCGACCGGGTCTGGCTTCCGTCACCGGCGACGGTGATGGGCTCACCGCGCAGCGCCTGGGTCGCGAAGGCGGGAATCGCCCGGCCGTCGTTGGGGCGCATCCGCGGCCCATGGGTGTTGAAGATACGGACGATTCCGGTGTCCACCCCGTGACTGCGCCGGTAGGCCATGGTGAGTGCCTCGCCGAACCTTTTCGCCTCGTCGTACACGCCTCGCGGCCCCACCGGGTTGACATGGCCCCAGTAGTCCTCCGGCTGCGGATGGATCTGCGGATCACCGTAGACTTCCGAGGTGGACGCCAGCACGAACCGCGCCCGTTTCTCCTTGGCGAGGCCGAGAGCGTGCAGGGTACCGACCGAGCCGACCTTCAGCGTGTGAATCGGCAGGTGCAGGTAGTCGATGGGGCTCGCCGGTGACGCGAAATGCAGTACATAATCGACCGGACCGACAATATGAACATAATCAGTCACATCACAGCGGACGAGCCGGAAGTGCTCGTGCCCGGCCAGGTGCGCGACATTCTCCGGGGCCCCGGTGACGAAATTATCCAGGCAGACGACCGCGTGGCCCTCGTCGAGCAGCCGTTCGCACAGGTGCGACCCCAGAAAGCCGGCACCGCCGGTGACAACGCTTCTTTTCATCGGTCTCCCCACCGGTCACTGATATCCGGTCCGGGTGACGATACGCGCTCAAAGTCCCAGGCCTGCGCCGGACGCGCGAGCAGTTCCGGTGGAACGTTCGCGACAACGGACGCGGGGCCGTGCCGCGCTGCCCCGCCGGCCCCCGCCGGAGCGGCCCCCGCC
>NZ_CAKKTM010000435.1 GCF_920888515.1 Protofrankia sp. CiP1_Cm_nod1
GCCCCCGCCGGGGCAGCCGGCGCCGCCGGGGCAGCCGTGGCCGGCCCACCCTCCGCCGGGAGAGTAGCCGCCGGGGGCCCAGCCCCCGGCCCGGGCGGATGGAAGAGGACCACCACGACGTCGCGGTTGTCCCCGACCCCCCGGTAGATCTCCGCCGCGGCGCCCACCAGGGCCCGGCCGAGCCAGCCCACCAGCTCGCCCACCCGCCCCGGCGCCGCCCGCGCCTCCCACATACGCGTCACACCAGCCACAGCGTCCATCCTCGATATCCATCGGAGGCCGGATCGGCATGTGACCGAGAACACCACCCGGGCAACGGTCACGTCACCTGGGAAACGGCCCGGTCAGAGCGGGAGGGTCGAGGAGGCGGGGATGTCCAGCGGGGACGGGGGCATGCCGGCCTCGACCTGGAGGGAGCCGAGCGCGGCGACCATCGCGCCGTTGTCGGTGCACAGCCCGGGCCGGGGCACCCGCAGCGTGATGCCGGCGGCCTCGCAGCGGGCCGCCGCCAGCGCCCGCAGCCGGCTGTTCGCTGCCACCCCGCCGCCGATCACCAGCGTGTCCACGCCGTGGGCCCGGCAGGCCGCGACCGACTTCGCCGTCAGCACGTCCACCACCGCCTCCTGGAAGGACGCGGCGACGTCGGCGACCGGCACCGGCTCGCCGGCCCGCCCCCGCGCCTCCACCCACCGGGCCACCGCCGTCTTCAGCCCGCTGAAGGAGAAGTCGAAGGTGCCGTCGGACGCCTTGGCGCGCGGGAACGGGATCGTCGGGCTGCCGTCGCGGGCCGCCCGGTCAATGGGCGGGCCGCCCGGGAACGGCATGCCCAGCAGCCGGGCGACCTTGTCGTACGCCTCACCGGCGGCGTCGTCGACGGTCGCCCCGAGCGAGCTCACCTCGCCGCGGGCGAGATCCGGGATGAGCAGCAGCGACGAGTGCCCGCCGGAGACCAGCAACGCGATCGACGGCCCGGGCAGCGGCCCGTGCTCAAGGGTGTCGACCGCCACGTGCGCGGCCAGATGATGGACGCCGTAGAGCGGGACGCCGAGCGCGAGCGCGTACGCCTTGGCCGCGGCCACCCCGACCAGCAGCGCGCCGGCGAGGCCGGGGCCGGCGGTGACCGCGACCGCGTCCACGTCGCGGTGGCGCAGCCCCGCCTGGGACAGCGCCCGGTCCACCGTGGGCGCCATCGCCTCGAGGTGCGCGCGGGCGGCGATCTCGGGGATGACCCCGCCGTAGCGGGCGTGCTCGTCGGCGGAGGAGGCGAGTGTGTCCGCGAGCAGCACCCCGCCGCGGACCAGGCCCACCCCGGTCTCGTCGCAGGAGGTCTCGATCCCCAGCACCAGCGGCGCGTCCCCCGCGCGGCGCCCGCTCATCTCGACACCGCCGTGGTCCCCGTTCCCTCTCCCGTTGTCGGCGCCCTTCCCGTTGTCGGCGCCCTTCCCGTTGCCGGCGCCCTTCCCGTTGCCGGCGCCCTTCCCGTTGCCGGCGCCCTTCCCGTTGCCGGCGCCCTTCCCGTTGCCGGCGCCCTTCCCGTTGCCGGCGCCCTTCCCGTTGCCGGCGCCCTTCCCGTTGCCGGCACCGGCGCCGCTGTCGCCTCCGGCGCCGCCCTCACCTCGACACCGCCCGCTCGGCCGCGTCCAGCATCCTGCCGTAGTCACCGGTGTGTATCCGGTCGGCCGACATCACATAGGCGTCGGCTCCGGACGGCTGATAGTAGCCCCGGCGCACTCCGAGCTCGACGAACCCCAGCCGCCGGTACAGGGACTGGGCCACGGCATTGTCGGTGCGTACCTCCAGCTCGCAGCGGCGGGCGCCCCGGGCGCGGGCGTGGCGCAGCAGCGCGACCAGCAGCCGGGTGGCGACACCACCGCCACGGGCGTCCGCGGCGACCCCGAGAGTCTGTATGTAGGACTCGTCGTCATGGATGGCGAGCCCTCCGTAACCGATGACCCGGTCGTCGCGGACGGCGGCCAGATAGTGCCGCGCCGCGCCCTGGGCCAGCTCGGACCAGAACAGCTCGGGCGTCCACGCGTCCTCGGCGAAGATCTCCCGCTCCAGAGCGACGACGTCGCCAAGGTGCCACCAGCGCAGCGGCTCGAACTCGACATGGCCGGCCTGGCCGCGCCGGACGGCGTCCGCGGCGGAAGCGGCCCGCGCGGGAGGCAGCGTCTCCCCAGGAGGCACTGTGCCCGCGGAGGGCACTGCGTCCGCGGAAGGCACTGTCCCCGCTCCCCCGGCGGGAGCGGCGCCGTCCCCGGGAACGCTGTCTCCGTCCCCCGGGACGGAGACATCCCCGGGAACGCCAACTCCGTCATGGGGGCCGGCAACTCCGTCATGGGGGCCGGCAACGTCCTGCGGGCTTCTCGCGTCCGGACGGAGACCATCGGTGGCGGGAACGTCGTTCCCGGTCTGCTGGACGTTGTCCGCGCCGTCCGGCGGTACGGGGGAGTTCACGATCGTTCTCCGGGTGGGGCCCAGGCGAGGGCAGGCCGATGATCGGACAGCCAGCGCGTCAGGACCGCCGCATCCGCCCGATGATCATTCATGCTGTCCGGGCAGCGCGCACGGCCGCTCCTCACCCGGGCGCTCGGATGGCCCGCCCGGGCGCTCATACGGCGACCGTTTTCGGTGGGTGCGGCTCGGCCGCGTCCGGCCGGCGCAGGTACAACGGGACCAGCGGTGCCGGTGGCCGGCGGGCGAGGACATCGGCGGCGGCCAGCCGGGCGAGAACGACCGGTGAGGGATAGCCGGGATCGGCCGTCCGTGGCGGCCCGCAGCCCTGGGGCGGATCCGCGGCGACGCGGACGCCCACCGATGACGTCTCGCCGGACAGGACGCGGCCGGCTGCCGTCCGCGCACCCAGGTCCGTACCGGCCCGCGTGCCCGCTGCCGGGGCCGTTGCGGGAGCCGGCGGCGGCTGAGGGCCGGCGAGACCGGTGAACACATCCGGGTACAGCACGGCTCCCGGGCCGACCAGCCGGCTGACGGACATCTCGCGCAGCGTGTCGACGACGGCCTGTGGCCGGTCCACGAAGGGCCCGGCGACGCGGGCGCCGTCCTCATAGACCGCCCAGTAGACCTCACGGCGTCGCGCGTCGGTCGCCACGGCCACCCGGCCCGCGAGGGCGGCGCCGACACCGTCGAGCGAACAGACGCCATAGGCGGGCCTGCCGAGAGCGTCCGCGAACGCGCCGGCGGTCACCACCCCCACCCGCAGGCTCGTGAACGGGCCGGGCCCGATGCCCACCACCACACCGTCGAGATCGGCGGGACGTACCGCCGCCTCGTCGAGAACCTCCCGGACCAGCGGTACGAGCAGTTCGGCATGCCGCCGCGGATCGACGACCCGGCGCGCCGCCCGGCCTGTCACGACGACGGCCTGCCCGCCCGCGGCCGCCCCCGCCGCGGGCCCGCTG
>NZ_CAKKTM010000436.1 GCF_920888515.1 Protofrankia sp. CiP1_Cm_nod1
CCGCGGGCCCGCTGGCCGCGGCCGCCCCTGTGGGCTGCCCCACTCCGGCCGGCACGACCGGCACAGCCGCCGCGGCCGACGTGCCGGGCGAGTACCCGTGAGCCACGTCGACGAGCGCGACGGAGCAGGCGGGTGTCGCCGTGTCAAGAGCGATGAGCAGCACGTCCGCCAGCCTAGCCGGTCACCAACCGCAAGATCGCCCCTTGATCCCTCACAGCCAGCCCGGCTCCGGCCGGTGCGGCCGGGCCGGCGAAGCCGGTGGAGTTGACGAAGCCGGTGGAGTTGGTGGAGCCGGCGGGCTCACGGTTGTCTGCGCTGATGATGGCAATGGCACCAACAACGACAGGCGCCGCGGCCAGTCCCCGCCGCTGCCGAGCAGACGGATCACGCGCCGCCCCCCGGCATCGGGCACCCCGCCCGTACCGGCGACGCCGATGGCTTCCGCCCGGCCGGCGGTATCCACGCTGCCACCGGCATCCGCACCGGTGGGGGCGTCGCTGACGGAGGCGTCCGCGCCGGCGGGAACACCCACGCTGGCGCCGATATCCGTGCTGATATAGGTGCCCGTGGCGGGAGCCGCCGGCGCCGCGTCCTCGGGACGGGCGATCTCCACCCGCAGATGTGTGCCGGCCAGCCCCTCCACCAGGCCCGAGCCCCATTCGACCACGGTCACGGACTGCTCGACATCGGCGTCGAGATCGATGTCCTCGACCTCGGCGAGCCCGCCCAGGCGGTAGGCGTCCACATGCACCAGGGGCACCCGGCCGCCCGGGTGTACCCGGGCGATCACGAAGGTCGGGGAGGTGACCGCCCCGGCAACGCCCAGGCCCACGGCAACGCCCTGGACAAAAACGGTCTTGCCGGCGCCGAGCGGCCCGGCCAGGATCACGAGGTCGCCCGCGCGCAGCACGGCGGCCAGCTCCCTGCCCGCCTCGCGGGTACTGTCGGCGTCCGCGGCCTCGACCACCAGACCGCCATCCTCGGCTCTGATCGCAACGCTGGCGCGAAGGGACTCACCAGTGCGCAGCCAAGGGGGCAGTGGTGTATCCGGGCCACTCACAACGTCCACCTCACGAGATCACGTTCATACCTGTCGCACGCACGCCGTCACGTGCAGGCCGTCACGTGCAGGCCGTCACGTGCACGCCCGCGGGCCACAACTTCGTCCCCATGGATGCTGTGGGTGCCGCCCGCCGCCCGCGTCCTGCCGGTTTCGTTCGTTCCCATTACACACAGACATCAACATCAGGGCTGGTCAGGACCGCCTGGACGACGTCGCTGTCGTGCCCACGGGCGTCCGCCGCGGAGCGCTCATGCGTGGATGTCGTCTATGCCGTGCTCCCGAGGGGCGGGCACGACCGGGTTGTCCGGGGGTGGCCGATGGGCCCTCGCCCGCTGGACGAGGGTACGTAATGCCGCGTTGACCTCGTCCGGACGCTCCAGCGGGACGCTGTGGCCGGCGCCGGGTACGACCACCAGATCCGCCTCGGGGAGCGCCGCGGCGAGCGTGCGGCTGTGCTCCACCGGGGTCATCACGTCGGCGTCACCGACGAGGATCAGTGTCGGCGTCGCCACCAGCACCGCCGCGGCAAGCAGCTTGTCATAAGAGATCAGCGCGGGCAGGAAGGCCGCGACCACGTGCAGTGGCGTGGCGGCTATCGTCTTCTCCAGGAACGACACCACGGCCGGCTCCACCTCGTTCGAGCCGAAGCCGATCCGGCGGGTGATGACCCAGGCGAGGTCACCGCCATGGCGGCGTCCCCGTTCCAGCAGCGACGGAGCGTAGCGCATACCGATCGCGAGGCCGGGCAGGCAGGCCCGCAGTGCCAGCGTGGCCGTCGCGGGCAGACCGAAGGTGACCGTCGCCAGGCCGCCGGCGCTGGTCGACACGAGCGCGACCCCGACGATCCGGTCCTCGAACAGCTCCGGATGGGCGTCGGCCAACGCGAGGATCGTCATCCCGCCCATCGAGTGCCCGACGAGCAGCACCGGGCCGGTCGGCACCACCTCGCCGAGCACCCGGTACAGATCGTCACCAAGCTGCTCGATCGTGCACCCCGCGAGATCCGAGGGGCCCGAGGCACCATGCGCCCGCTGGTCGTAGAACACCAGCCGGCCGCAGCCGGCCAGGTCCCGGCGCTGGAACGTCCAGCAGTCGAGGCTGACGCAGAAGCCGTGGACGAACACGAGGGTGAGCGGCGCGTCGGCGTCACCGACGATCTCCACATGTAACGGCACCCCGTCGGAGGTGATCACCGTGGCCGGCCGCCCGCCGACCGGGTCGACCGGGTCGACCGGGTCCTTCTCGGCCGCGCCGGCCCGCTCGGCACGGATGCGTGCCAGCCGCCGTTCCGCCGCCGTACCTATGACGGCCGCCGTGACCAGGCCCGTGACCCCCGCCGCACGCACTGCCCGCGTCCGGGTGACGGCACGGCTCGCCCGGACGACACCGCCGCCGATGCCGAGGAACCGGCCGGCCATCATGGCCCGCGCGGCGCCGCCCGCACCGTCCGCTCCTACATCCTCTGTTGCCTGGGACGTGCTCATGACGGAAGCCGTCCTGACGCTGACGGGCCGGCGCCGGGAAGACCCGGACCGGACGAACCGGCGCCGAACGAACCAGCGCTGGACGAACCGGCGTCAGACTGACTGACAGCGGGCGGCGGGCTGCCGGTCACCCCGGGAGCGGGCCGGCCGGTGTCCGGCATGCCCGCGCCCCACCGACCGGTGTCCCGCGGCCCGCCGGAGGCGTTCAGGTGAATGCGGGGCACCCGGGCGCCAATCCTGGTGACGATCTCGTAGCTGATCGTGTCGAGAGCGTCCGCCCAGTCCTGCGCGGTGGGCTCGCCGTGCTCCCCGGGCCCGAACAGGATCACCTGGTCGCCGGCCTGGACCGGATCATCGCCGACGTCGACCACGAATTGGTCCATGCAGACGGTTCCGGCTATCCGCCGGCGCCGGCCCGCGAGCAGCACCTCGGCGGTGTTGCCGGCCGCCCGCGGGACGCCGTCGGCGTACCCGAGCGGCACCAGCCCAAGGGTCGACGCCGTGGCGGTGGTGTACCGGTGGGCATAGGACACGCCGCTGCCCGCCGGCACCCGTTTGGCCAGCGCGAGCCGGGCGGTCAACGTCATGGCCGGCCGCAGGCCCAGGGCCGCGGGCGGACCGACCTGCGGCCCCGGTGACAGCCCGTACACGGATATCCCCGGACGCACCATGTCGAAATGGGCGTCCGGGCTGACCAGGGTCGCCGCCGAATTGGCCAGATGACGCACCTGCGGACGCAGACCGGCCTTCTCGGCGATGGTGACCGCGTCGGTGAAACGCCCGATCTGGCCGCGGACGGTCGGATGGCCGGGCGAGTCGGCGAAGGCCAGATGGCTCCACACGCCGGTCACCTCGATCAGGTCCTCGGCGACCAGCGCCGCCGCCGCGTCGCACAGGGACGGCCAGTCCGCCTCGGTGGCGCCGCTCCGGCCCAGGCCGGTGTCGGCCTTGAGGTGGACGCGGGCTCGCCGGCCGGTGTGCCGGGCAGCCTCGGCGATCTCCGCCAGCATCCAGGGAGCCGACGCGGAGAGGTCGATGTCGGCGGCGAGCGCGTCAGCGAGCGGTTCCCCCGGGGCGGTGAGCCAGGCGAAGACCGGGACGCTGCAGCCGGCGGCGCGCAGCGCGAGCCCTTCTTCGATGACGGCGACCCCGAGCCAGCTCGCGCCCGCCTCCACGGCGGCACGCGCGCACGCGGACATCCCGTGCCCGTAGCCGTCGCTCTTCACCACCGCCATGGTCGCGGCGTTCCCGGCGCGGGCGACCAGGGCTGCCACCGACTCACGGACCGCGTCCAGGTCCACGATGGCACAGGCACGCAAGCCTTCACTCTGCGTTGTCATCCGGAGCCTTCCTGACCTGTCCGGCCAGTTGTGCCGACCCGTGTCGGGATGTCGCGGCGCGCCGCACCTCGACGGTAACAAGATCTTCCGAGTCGCCGGTGCTCCGGCAGGAGACCCTGAGATCATCTCACCTCACCTCGTCGCGGCCGGTGGGCCGTGGCGTGTTGCGACGCTCGGGCCCGGCGGGTGGCCCGGTGCCGGCCACCGGGCTCGTCGTCGGTAGCCCCGGCCGGATGGCCGGAATGCCAGCGCCGGGATGTCGATGACAGCACAGCCGACGGCACCGTGCCGAGGCCACCGGCCGGGGCTGTGGACAACTGCCGGCTCGCTGCTGGTTATCCACAGATACGCCGCGAGGCTGGCGCGCCAGGGACGCGGAGCGCACCGTCGAGGCACGCCCTGGGCGGCTCGCCCAGGCGGCAACGGACAGCACGAGCGCTTTTCCACACCCGGGATCCCCGCCGGCCACCGGCTGCCCTCCGGCGCTCCGGCTGCCGGTCCGATACGCCACGGGAACCGGGCCACGAAGTCGCGGCAACCGGAATTCACTGATCACCAACAGGAGGGATCATGCGACGGACAGGACGGCGGGCAGGAGAAGCCACGGCCGTCGACGCCGACGGCCGGCCGTCACCGCGTCCGGCGCTGCCGCAGCAGCGCGGGCAGGTCGGACGCCGCCAGCGGATGGCCCGCGCGCGCGGCCGCTCGGCCGTGCAGGTGGGCGCCCACGCTGCCAGCGTCCAGCGCGTCGCTGCCGCCGGCGAGCAACGAGCCGCACAGGCCGGTCAGGACGTCCCCGCTGCCGGCCGTGGCAAGCCATGGCGTGCCCGTGGTGTTCACCCGCGCCCGCCCGTCCCGGTCGACGACCAGGGTGCGGCTGCCCTTCAGCAGGACGGTCACGCCGAGTTCGGCGGCGCAGCGGCGCACCACCGCGAGCCGGTCCGCGGCCAGTTCGCCCACGGTCGTCTCCGCGTCCCAGCCGAGTGCCGCCGCGAGCCGGACGAACTCGCCTTCGTGCGGTGTGAGCAGGGCCGGCGCGGCGCGCTCCCGCAGCGCGCGGGCGCTGCGGGCATCCTGGGCCAACACGCCCAGAGCGCCGGCGTCGAGCAGCACGGGAACGTCGGTGGCCAGCAGGGCGGCCACTATCCGGGCGGTGTGTCCGTCCGCGGGCAGCCCCGGGCCGACGGCCCATGCCTGTACCCGTCCGGCCGCGAGGACGGCGTCGGCGTCACCGGGGCCGATCTCGGTGACCACCGCTTCGGGATGCGCCCGGCGCACGTGGTCGGCGGCCACCCTGGTGCTCACCACCCGCAGGTAGCCCGCGGCCGCGCGCAGCGCCCCGCCGGTGGCGAGCACGGCCGCGCCCGGGTAGCTGTCGCTGCCCGCGACCAGGCCGAGCACCCCGCGGGTGTACTTGGAGTCCGTCGGCACGGGGACGGGCCGGAGGCGGTCCGCGTCGGCGTCGTCCAGCGCGACAAGGTCCGCGGCCGGGAGAGTGAGGCCGATGTCGACCAGCTCCACCTCGCCCGCGTGCTCCGCCCCGGCCCCGACCAGCAGGCCAGGCTTGTAGGTGCCGAAGGTCACCGTGCTGCTCGCGCGGACCGCCGGGCCGACCACCGCCCCGGTGTCGCTGTCCACCCCGCTCGGGACGTCCACGGCGACGGTCCGTTCCCGGGGGGCGCGTACCGCCAGCCGGGCGTGCCCGGGCCGCAGGCCGCCTCTGCCACCGATGCCGAGCAGGCCGTCGAGGACGAGGTCGGCCGCTGCGAGCAGCCGCGCGGCCGTGTCGTCACCGGCCGGCGTCCCAGGTCCTGGTGGCTGCTCGTCAGCCGCTTCTGGCCCGGGCAGCGTGTGCAGGCGGCCGCCCGCGGCGAGCAGCGCCGCCGTCCCGGCGGAATGTGTCCGGCCCGGGGCGAGCGCGTCCACCCGGGCGCCCCGGGCGGCCAGCCGCGCGCCCGTCCAC
>NZ_CAKKTM010000437.1 GCF_920888515.1 Protofrankia sp. CiP1_Cm_nod1
GCCACGGCCGGTCACCGGCCGCGGCCGTGGCGCGGGCGCACGGCCGTCGCGGGACCACGTCGGCCGTCAGCCGCGGCCGCGGGCGCGGGCCAGGACGCGCACCATGGCCGTGAGCTGTGGCAGACCGCCAGGGCCCCGCACCCGCAGACGGTATGTCTCGTAGAATTACCCGATGATCGTCAACCAGTCGGGGCCAAACGGACATGACGACATCGCCATCACACCGTTGCACGCAGTCTTCGACGAGGACGAGTGCGCACGCCTCGCGGGCCTGGGCGAGTTCACCCGTGGCGTCGCTCTCGCGCTGCAGGGACGGGTCGGCGACCTGAGAATCCGCCCGAGCAGCGCGTCCGGCACCGTGGACGGCGACCAGCTCACCCACACCCAGCTCTCGGTGATCGACGGAACACCGGGCTCGACCTGCACCTGTCCGACCGGCGCCGTCGAACAGTTCTGCGCGCACGCCGTCGCGCTGGCGCTGGTGGCCACGGGTGCCATCGACCCCAACGAGGACAGCGACGACGTCGACCACACCGACGACGGCTTCTACGACGCCGACGGCCAGCCCATCGACCTGCGTGACTTCCTCGAGAGCCTGGACGGGCCGGCACTGGTCGACCTGGTGGTCGACCTCGCCGCCGTCAACGACATTCTGGCCATGGACCTACGCGAGGCCGCGGCGCGCTGGCGGCGTCCGCACCCGACCGGATGAGCCCGAGGGCCGGCCCGGCCCGAACCAGGCCCACCGGCCACGGGCTGTGGCGGGTTCATCGACATCCGCCGACAGCGACCTCCTACCCGGCAGGCCCAGCAGACGACCGGACAGATGACCAGAAGGGATGCTTTCTCCCGGCAGCCCATCGCCTTCGGTGGCAGCCTGTCGCCGCGGACGCGGGGTCACGGCGCCCGCGGCGACGGTCGGCAGTCCCGCCGGACACGGGACCTGGACCGCCAGGGTGGGGCGTGCGCGAACGGCCGGACGATCCAGCCGTATGACCCTAATGATCATCGGCTGGCCGGGCCACCCGCGGACACGCCCGCGGCACGGACGGCGGCAGCGGCCGTTGGCCTGCCATGGGCCGGACGCCCGCGGCTGACCACAGCCAGCGAAGCAAGCGGCGGCGCGATCACGTCCTTCCCGCGCCCGCTGAGCCCGCCGGATCCGCTCCACCGGCAGGGCGAGCCCGGGAACCGGCCCGGCCGCCCCGGGAATCCGCGGGAGCTGGGCCGCCCGGGCCGCTCGCGGGAGCCGGCGCATCTGGTTCTGTTCCCCTTACGGCCCTCGGGCGGCGCTCCTCATGCCCGGGGAGCCGGCCAGTCCGTCCGTGAGCCTGGAGAAAGTTTCTTAGCCGACACTGTTTCAGGTCAACAGAAGAACATCAATCGACGCGATTTGTCGCCGAACTCACTCTGAAAACCAAATATCCGACAACTTGTCGTGCGGCTCTCGGCGATCCCTTGATGAATCCTCAACAGGACCTCAGCAGGCCAGCGGAACGGATCAGCGGCGAGGCCCGGCGAAGATATGCCCTCGAGCACCTGGATGCGCCGGGCCAGCATATCCGCCGCCCCGGCGCCGCATCTTCCACCATCCGGAGCCTCACCACCCGGAGCCTCTCGTGGCCCGGCCGGCATGGGCTTCGAGAGGCTCCGGATACGGCGGCTATTCGACGGTGACGGACTTGGCGAGGTTGCGCGGCTGGTCGACGTCGAGGCCGCGGGCAAGGGCCAGCTCGCAGGCGAAGACCTGCAACGGCAGCGTCGTCACCAGCGGGGCGAACAGGGTCGGCGTCGCCGGCACCCGGATCAGGTGCTCGGCATAGGGCTCCACGACGGTGTCACCCTCCTCGGCGATGACGATGGTCCGGGCACCGCGGGCCCGGACCTCCTGGATGTTGGAAACAATCTTGCTGTGCAGGTGCGAACGCCCCCGCGGGGACGGCGCCACGATGACAACCGGCAGCCCCTGCTCGACGAGCGCGATCGGGCCGTGCTTGAGCTCCCCGGCGGGGAAGCCCTCCGCGTGCATGTAGGCGAGCTCCTTGAGCTTGAGAGCGCCCTCGAGAGCGACCGGGTAGCCGACATGCCGGCCGAGGAAGAGCACGGCCCTGGCGTCGGCGAGGGTGCGCGCGAGCGCCCGCATCGGTTCGATCGTGGCCAGGGTCTCGCCCACCAGGGCCGGCATGGCCTGCAGCTTCTCGACGTACCGGGCGACCTCGTCGCCGTAGAGCACCCCCCGGACCTGCGCCAGGTACAGCCCGACCAGCAGGCACGCGGCCACCTGGCCGAGGAAGGTCTTCGTCGAGGCCACCCCGACCTCGGGGCCGCAGCGGGTGTACAGGACGGCGTCGGACTCCCGCGGGATCGTCGACCCGTTCGTGTTGCAGATCGCCAGCACCCGGGCCTTCTGCTCCCGCGCGTGCTTGACCGCCATCAGGGTGTCCAGCGTCTCACCGCTCTGGCTGATGGCGATGACCAGCGTGGAACGGTCCAGGACCGGGTCGCGGTAACGGAACTCCGAGGCCATCTCCACCTCGCAGGGCAGCCGCGTCCAGTGCTCGATGGCGTACTTGGCGATGAGCCCGGCGTGGTAGGCCGTGCCACAGGCGACGATGAACACCTTGTCCACATCACGGAAGTCCTGGGCGGACAGGCGCTCCTCGTCGAGGACGATCTCGGCGTCGCCGGACAGACGGCCGCGCAGGGTGTCGGCGAGGGCGGCCGGCTGCTCGCTGATCTCCTTGAGCATGAAGTAGGGGTGGCCGCCCTTCTCCGCGGCGCTGGCGTCCCAGCCGACGTGGTACGGGCGTCCCTCGACCTGGTTGCCGGCGAAGTCGGTGATGGTCACGCCGTCGCGGCGGGCCTCGACGATCTGGTCCTGGCCGATCTCCACGGCGCTGCGGGTGTGCGCGATGAAAGCCGCGACGTCACTGGCCAGGAAGGCCTCGCCGGCACCGACACCGACTACGAGCGGGCTGTTACGCCGCGCCCCGACCACCACGTCGGGATGGTCCCGGTGCACCACGACCAGCGTGAAGGCGCCTTCCAGGCGGCGGCACACCCGGCGGAATGCCTCGGTCAGCCGGCTCGCCCCGGCCGCTGCGGCCTCCTCGCCGGGCCCGGCGGCCCCAGCCCCCCCGGCCGCTGCCGCGGGCCCGTCCGAGGCGTTCACCGTGGCGAGCTCGTCCTCCAGCAGGTGCGCGACGACCTCGGTGTCGGTCTCGCTGACGAGCTCGTGTCCGTCGCGCTCCAGGCCGGCCCGCAGGCTCGCGAAATTCTCGATGATCCCATTGTGGATCACGGCGATGGCACCGGTGCAGTCGGTGTGCGGATGCGCGTTGCCGTCCGTCGGCCCGCCGTGCGTCGCCCAGCGGGTATGGCCGATACCGACGGTTCCCTGTGGACTGGTCTCCGATTCGGCGAGCGCCTTTTCCAGGTTGGCCAGTTTGCCCGCTCTGCGCAGAGTACGCAGCCCGCCGTCGACGACCACGGCCACGCCCGCCGAGTCGTAGCCCCGGTATTCCAGCCGGCGAAGCCCGGCCAGAGCCACCTCGAGCGCGGGCTGTCCCCCGATGTACCCGATGATCCCACACATGCGGTCAGCGTACGCAATCAGCGGCCCGCGCCCACCGGGGAGGACTCATTACACGCCTTTGCGTCTACTGGTGGTGATAGCGGTGTTCGCTGCCGGTAATAACGCTTCGGACGCAGGCAGGGCCCGCGGGCACCACGCCGGGCATCCCGGCAGGCGCCTCGCGGGGTGTCTCAGCCCAGGGCGCCGCGGACGACCGCCGCCAGGCGGGTGGCGACCCTCCGGGCCTGCTCCCCGGTCGGCGCCTCCACCATGACCCGGACCAGCGGCTCCGTGCCGGACGGGCGCAGCAGGACCCGGCCGTCGTCCCCGAGTTCGGCCTCGGCCGCGGCGACCGCGGCGGCGAGCTCCGGTGACGTGGACACCTTCGACCGGTCCACACCCGGGACGTTGACGAGCACCTGCGGCAGCCTTGTCATGACCTTGGCGAGCTCCGCGAGCGGACGTTGTGTCTCGGTCATCCGGCCGAGCACCTGCAGGGCGGTCAGCAGCCCGTCCCCGGTCGTCGCGTGCTGGAGGAAGACGACGTGCCCGCTCTGTTCCCCACCGAGGGCGAGCCCCCGTTCACGCATGGCCTCCAGGACGTAGCGGTCGCCGACCGGGGTCGCGACCACGTGGATCCCGGCGTCCCGCATCGCGTGGTGGAAGCCCAGGTTCGACATCACCGTCACCACGACCGTGTCGTCGGTGAGCTTGCCGTGCTCGCGCAGCCCCAGCGCGGACAGGGCGAGGATCTGGTCGCCGTCGACGATCTCGCCGTTGGCGTCCACGGCCAGGCAGCGGTCGGCGTCGCCGTCGTGCGCGATACCGACGTCGGCGCCGTGCTCGAGCACCGCCGCCTGGAGCGCCTGCAGATGGGTGGCGCCGCAGCCGTCGTTGATCCGGGTGCCGTCACCGTCCGCGTGCAGGGCGATCACGTCGGCCCCGGCGTCCCGCAGCACGCGCGGCGCCAGCGTGTACGCGGCCCCCTGCGCGCAGTCGACCACGACCCGCAGGCCGGTCAGCGCGACGGGAACGGCCGCCAGCAGGAACCGCGCGTACCGTTCGACAAGGTCCTGATCGTCACGGATCCGGCCGATGGCCGCACCGGTGGGACGGTTGGGCACCGGCGCGGCGAGGCGTTCGGCGATCTCGTCCTCGATCTCGTCCGGCAGCTTCTGCCCGCCCGCGGCGAACAGTTTGATGCCGTTGTCCGGCATCGGGTTGTGGCTCGCCGAGAGCATCACGCCGAGGTCCGCCCCCGAGCTGGCGACCGCGTGCGCCACCGTGGGCGTGGGGACCACCCCGATGCGCAGCACGTCCGCACCGGCCGACGCGAGCCCCGCGACGACCGCCGCCTCCAGGAACTCCCCCGAGGGACGGGTGTCCCGCCCGACCACCACGGCCGGGCGCCCGGAGCCGGCTGGACGGTGCTCGGTGAGCACCCTCACGGCCGCTGCCGACAGCCCCAGCGCCAGTTCGGCCGTAAGATCGACGTTGGCGACTCCGCGAACGCCGTCGGTACCGAAAAGCCTCACCATAGTGGTCACCGCCGTCAGTTCATCCCGTGTCGGACGCCGCCCGCGGACCGCGGTCCCGCCGGATTCCCCGGGACCTGCCGAGGGCGTGAGAAAGACCATGGCCGCGCGCTCTTGCGGGCCACCGGCATCGTGACGGCCCGTGGGCACGCGAGGAAAAGCACGAACGCGCTCTTCGTACACGCTCCTTCGCCTGGCGGATGCCCTGGGACTCCCGGATGCGCGCGAAAAGACTCGATCACGCGTTCGCCATCCTGGAGAGACGCTCCGGAGTACGCGACCACGTGATGAGAAGCATAGCCGCGCACTCCGCAGCCCGGGCGGATGCCACGCGGGCTACGGAGCGCGCAAACAATATTCCGAACGAACAGGACGAAGGCGGGTGGCGGTCCGTCCCGGAACGTCAGCGCTTGCTGTACTGAGGTGCCTTCCGGGCCTTCTTCAGGCCGTACTTCTTCCGTTCCTTGACCCGGGCATCCCTGGTCAGGAAACCGGCCTTCTTCAGCACCGGGCGGGATTCCTCCTCAGCGGTGATCAGCGCCCGGGCGAGCGCGAGCCGCAGTGCGCCGGCCTGGCCGGAGACCCCACCGCCGTGCAGCCGGGCGACCACGTCGTAGGACTCGGCCCGGTCCACCGCCTTGAGCGGCTCGTTGACCAGCTGCTGGTGCACCTTGTTGGGGAAGTAGTCCTCCAGGGAGCGCCCGTTGAGAATCCACTTGCCGCTGCCCGGCAGCAGGCGTACCCGGACAACAGCCTCCTTGCGCCGGCCGGTGGCGCGGGGATTGCCCTGGGCGTCGGTCACGACAGCCACGTCGTCTGTCCTTCCTGGTCAGATGGTCCGCGGCTTACTGCGCGACCTGGGTGATTGCAAACGGCTGGGGCTGCTGGGCCTGGTGCGGATGCGTCGGCCCGGCGTAGACCTTCAGCTTGGTGCCCTGCGCCCGGCCCAGCTTGCTCTTCGGCAGCATGCCCTTGATGGCTTTCTCGATGATGAGCTGCGGCCGGGTGTCCAGCAGCGACCCGTAGGAGACGCTGCGCAGACCGCCGGGATAGCCGGAGTGGCGGTGGTATTTGGCCTGCTCGCGCTTGTTGCCGCTGAGGGCCACCTTGCCGGCGTTCACGATGATGACGAAGTCGCCGGTGTCGATGTGCGGAGCGAACGTCGGCTTGTGCTTGCCACGCAACAGCTGGGCGGCCTGGCTGGCCAGCCTGCCGAGCACCACGTCCGTGGCATCGATGACATGCCAGGCACGCTGGACGTCTGTGGGCTTGGGCTGGTACGTGCGCACAGGTCTGCCTTTTCTTGTCAGCGGATGCGTATCGTGCCTGCGAACCGCTCAGATGAGTGGCTCAGAAGCCGCCGGCTGCGCCAGGACGCGCGGCCGACACAGGCCTCGCCACCTGACAGGAGCGGCAGTCCTTGAGGCTACCAGGCGATCGGCACGACCGGCCGGGGACCCCCATGCACCGATCCATGCACTGATCATCCATACACTGATCATTCATGTAATGATCATCCAAAACTACAAAGATCTGTCGGACATCGTAGTCTACGGGGGATGGACGAGAAGCCAGAGCAGCCGCCAGGCGCCTCGGGGGACGCCGTAGAGGCTGTGGATGCAGCCGAGGATCCCGCCGAGACAGCGGATCCCGCGGATCCGTGGGTCCCGGCAGCAGACGACCCGCTGTTCGGCCCCCTGAACACGCTGCCGGCCTCCATCCGCAGACCCGTGTGGACGTCCGACGCCGGGATCTTCGACCGGGCGGCCACGGTCCAGCCGCTGGACAGCGCGCTCGTGCCAGCCGCCACCCCGCCCACGGCCCGCGAGACCGGCTCCGTGCCACGGGAGAACCAGCCCGCGGACGAACAGCCAGCGGACAGCCAGCCGGCGGACAGCGCACCGCCCACCATCCCCGGCGGCTCACCGGAGCCGCCGGCCGGCACCCCGCCGGAGACGCCGAGCACCGGCACAACGCTGGAGACACCGAGCACCAGCGAGGCGCCGGAGACGCCAGACGACGGCGGGGTGACGCCAAGCAGGGATACGGTGCCGGTCGGCAGAAAGAACGGCGCCTCCGGCAAGCCGGCACCCGCCACGGCCCAACCGCCGGCCGGGGAGCCGAAACCGTCCGAGATCTCGGCGGCACCGCAGGCCTCGGCGGCACCGGAAACCCCGACGGCACCGAAGACCTCGGCGACGGCCTCGGCATCGTCAGGGTCCTCAGCGCCCTCGCCCCCCTCGAAGATCGCGGCGCTACCGACGGTCCCGAACTCCTTGAAAGCCCCGGCGTCGCCGGGGAACCCGGTGCCCTCGCCGGAAACCTCGACGGCGCCAGTGGCCCAGGCGTCGCCCGAGAGCCCCGCGGGCATGCCCTCCGTCGGCGGGGACGCACACCGCCAGCGCAACCAGACCGTCCCGTCTGTCCCGCGGGCAGCCGCGCCCGGCGTCGACGGCACCGGCCGCGGCCCCTCCGGCGGCACCGCTCCCAGCGGACGGCTCCTGTCCGCGGGCCGCCTCACCAGACCGGCTGTGATCATCGGTGTCGTCGTGCTCGTGGCCGTCGCGGCCATCGCCGTCCTGGCAGGCCGTGACCAGGACGACGCCAAGGGCCCGTCAGCCACGCCCGCCACCGTGTCGGCGGCCAGCCCCACCTTCGTCAACAGCGCCCGGACGGACTCCGACCCGGTCACGGCCGCCGAGTTCTTCGGCGCTCCCCGGGCCACCCTCAACCTGCACACCTACACCCGGCTGGCGCAGAAGCTGGACACGGGCTGCCCGGGCCTGACCGGCGAACTCGTCAACACGCTCCCGGGTGACCGGTGCCGGCAGCTCGTCCGGGCGGTCTACCTGTCCGAGCCGGACACCTCCGGACGCCGGGTGCTCGCGGCCACTTCGGTACTCGTCCTGGACGAGGCGAGCACAGCCGCGAGCGCGGCCAAGGCCGTCACCGAGGGCCGGGGCGGCGTACCAGCCCTGCCGGTGCCGGCCGAGTCGCTTCCCGGCGCGGCGGTGACGAACCCGACCGCTGACAACTCCTGGCGGACCGCCCCCGTGAGCGGGCACTACCTGATCGTGATCCAGCTGGCCTACACGGACGGGGCCGAGGGCGCCCCCACCGACCCGGCGCTGACCACGGCGCGCCGCGACCTCGCCCTGTTGGCCAGCCAGCCGATCTCGCAGCGGGTCCTCGTCGGCCACGGGCCACGCTGACCCCGCCTTCCCGCCCCGGGCCGCTACCCCGCCAGGCGCCGCCGGCCGGGAGGGACGGCCGTGCGGACAGGCAGCGCCGCACGGACAGGCAGCGCCGTGCGGACAGGCTGTATGGACGGCCGCGCGGGCAGGCCTGTGCGGGCCAGGGTCATCCGGACGAGCTCGTCGGCACCCGCACCGCCCGGGTCACCGCCGCCCGGGCCGCCAGCTCCGCGTCGGGCGGGTAGCGGACCTCGACGAGGGTCAGGCCGTGGGGCGGGGCCACCGTCACCGCCGGGTCACGGGCACCGCGGGCGAGGACGTCCGCCGGCCAGTGGCGGGGGCGCCGCCCCTCCCCCACCGCCAGCAGCGCACCGGCCAGGGCCCGCACCATGGAGTGGCAGAAGGCGTCCGCCTCCACGTCCGCGACGACCACACCGTCATGGCCGTCGGGCACCCGTGCCACGTCCAGGCGCAGCAGTGTGCGCACCGTGGTCGCGCCCTCCCTGCGCCGGCAGAAGGCGGCGAAGTCGCGCTCCCCCACCAGGGCCAGGGCCGCGTCGGCCATCCGCTCGGCATCCAGGGGACGCGGCCAGGCCAGCGTGTCGTGCCGGCGCAGCGGATCGACCCCGTACGGTGCGTCAGCGATCCGGTAGACGTAGCGGCGGGACAGCGCGGAGAAGCGGGCGTCGAAACCCGGCGGTGCCGGTGCCAGGGCCGTGATCCGCACAGCACGGTCGAGCACGCCGTTGAGCCTGCGCGCAAGCCCACCGAGCGGGACGTCGTCGGGGATGTCCACGTGGGCCACCTGGCCGCGGGCGTGGACGCCGGCATCGGTACGCCCGGCCACGGTGAGCCGGACCGCCGGCAGCCGCGCCACCCGCATCAGCGCGTCCTCGACGTCACCCTGCACGGTGCGCTGCCCGGGCTGACGTGCCCACCCCGCGAACGGGGTGCCGTCATAGGCGAGGCCGAGACGGAGCCGGAGCAGGCCGTCGACAGCGCTCACCGCTTCCTGACGATTCGGGTCACACAGTTGTCGATCATACTTCGGGTCATATCGTCCCGCAGGACACAAAGAAGATGGTGTAAGCACATCGGATATCACCGGAATCACGGCGGCACGCGAAACATGAGGTCCACCATCCTCCGCCAGATGGTGGACCGGTGCGATGCGGGTCCCGTCGAGGCGGCCGGAGCCCCTCCCCGAAGCAATCCCAGGACAACCATTGCGCAACCATGGGCCACCCGGCGCAACGCGGCGGACGTTGGGACGTACGAGCCGACGGGAGGAGCGTACGAACCGTCGGGAAGATCGCGGGAAGACCCTGTCAGCCTGTTGGCCTGTCGCCGGTAGGCCTACCGGCCTGTCGGCCGGATCAGGCTCCCCCTGGAGCGGGGCTGCGCACGGGCTCTGACCGCGGACGGGGCCCATGCTGTCTGACCGATGCCAGCAGGCCAGTAGCTGACAACGACCAAGCCGGACGAGCGGCCCGGGGACGGACCCCCGATGCTCGTCCGGCTTCAGCTGGTTCCGGCCTGTCGGCCAGGCTCAGCCAGCCCGGTCGGTCCCGGAAAGCCGGCCCGGTCGACCCCTGAAAGCTCAGTCGGCCCTGGGGCTCTTCGGCGTGTCGTCGGCGTTCTCCTCCACCGGCTCCTCCACCGGCAGCGCCGGTGCCGACTCGGTGCCGGCATCGGTGTCAGCGGGCGTGGCGACGGCCTCGACAACGGGAGCGTCGGCCTCGGCGGCCGCCTCGGCTTCGGCGGCAACCGCTGCCGCGGTGGGCGACTCCTTCGCCAGGTCGGCCGCGGCCTCGGCCGTCGCGCCGGTGGGGCGGCGACGGGGGGCGAAGCGGGTGCCCCGGGCCTGCTCGGCCTCCCGGACCGCCTGCTGGGCGAACGTCAGCGCCTCGACCAGCTCGATGCGGGCCAACGGGGCGTTGTCTCCCCTGCGGGGCCCGAGCTTGACGATGCGGGTGTAGCCACCGTTGCGGTCCGCGTAGCGTGGGCCGATCTCGGTGAACAGGACGTGCACCACCGACTTGTCGCGGACGAACCTGAGCACCCGCCGACGGGCGTGCAGATCGCCGCGCTTGGCGAAGGTGACCAGCCGCTCGGCGTACGGACGCAGCCGCTTCGCCTTGGTCTCGGTCGTGGTGATGCCGCCGTGCTCGAACAACGCGGTGGCGAGGTTGGCCAGCAACAGCCGCTCGTGCGCGGGGCTGCCACCGAGCCGGGGGCCCTTGGTAGGCGTGGGCATGACAGGTGCTCCTCGATCCTTCTATCCCGCCGGATGGCTTCGCCGGAATCCCTAGGAAGACCCCGAGCTCGTGGGCGGGCCACCGCCTGGGGGCCACGCAACCGCCGTCGACGATCACGCAAAAACCAAGATCAGTAGACGCGGAGCATCGGGCGGCGCGGCAATGATACCGCGCCGCCTTCAGCCCGAGCGCCGCTGCTTCTTCGGTGCTGCCTGCTGGGTGCCGCTGTTCCCTGGTGCCTGTTCATCAGTACCGCTCCGGCTGGTACCGCTCCGGC
Organism: Protofrankia sp. CiP1_Cm_nod1; assembly: GCF_920888515.1. Classification (GTDB taxonomy): domain Bacteria; phylum Actinomycetota; class Actinomycetes; order Frankiales; family Frankiaceae; genus Protofrankia. The sequence continues at coordinate 10,839 of NZ_CAKKTM010000437.1, forward strand.
TGGTACCGCTCGGTCAGTACTGCTCGGTTTCGACGAACTCCGAGCCGTCGTCGGCAGAGTCGCTGAACGGCGCCGACGAGTAGGTGTCGGTGCCGTAGGTGTCCACCGCGTGCCGCGGGTCGAACCCGGGCGGGGAGTCCTTGAGCTGGAGAGCCATCGCGGCGAGCTTCGTCTTGACCTCGTCGATCGACTTCTGCCCGAAGTTGCGGATGTCGAGCAGATCCGCCTCGCTGCGGGACACCAGCTCACCGATGGTGTGGATGCCCTCGCGCTTGAGGCAGTTGTAGGAGCGGACGGTGAGGTCCATCTCCTCGATCGGCAGCGCCAGGTCCGCGGCGAGCGCGGCGTCCGCGGCGGACGGGCCGATGTCGACGCCCTCCGCCTCGGCGTTCAGCTCCTGCGCGAGGCCGAAGAGGCCGACGAGCGTCTTGCCGGCGCTGGCCATCGCGTCCCGCGGCGAGATCGACTGCTTCGTCTCGACGTCCACGATGAGCCGGTCGAAGTCGGTGCGCTGCTCGACACGGGTCGCCTCGACCTTGTAGGTGACCTTGAGCACCGGGGAGTAGATGGAGTCCACCGGGATCCGGCCAATCTCCTGCCCCGGCTGCTTGTTCTGGGCGGCGCTGACGTAGCCGCGACCGCGCTCGACGGTCAGCTCGATCTCGAGCTTGCCCTTGTCGTTGAGGGTGGCCAGCAGCAGGTCGAGGCTGTGGACCTCGACGCCGGCCGGCGGGGCGATGTCCGCCGCGGTCACCGCTCCCGGGCCCTGCTTGCGCAGGTACATCACGGTCGGCTCGTCGTTCTCCGAGCTGACGACCAGCTCCTTCAGGTTCAGGATCAGGTCGGTGACGTCCTCCTTCACGCCGGGAACGGTGGAGAACTCGTGCAGCACCCCGTCGATACGGATGCTGGTCACCGCCGCGCCGGGGATGGAGGACAGCAGGGTCCGGCGCAGCGAGTTGCCGAGGGTGTAGCCGAAACCCGGCTCCAGCGGCTCGATGACGAACCGCGAGCGGAACTCCGAGATCGGCTCCTCGATCAGCGTCGGACGCTGGGCGATAAGCATGGTGTACGTCCTTCCGAACACGACGACCGCTATATGACGCCGTGACTACGGCTCCAGTCGGAGCCCGTGGGCGGGACCTCTGTCCGTCCCGTCCACGTCGTACCCGTTCCAGTGTGGACCATCCGGAACGGGATGTCCGCACCGGGCCCGGCGGTGGGCCCGGTGCGGTGCGGCCTGCCCGAGGCATGGCCTGCCCCGGTATGGCCTACTTGGAGTAGAGCTCGACGATGAGCTGCTCCTGCACCTGGGTGTCGATCACCTGCCGGGCCGGCAGCGAGTGCACCAGCACCCGCAGCTGGCTGGGAATGACCTCCAGCCAGGGCGGCGGGGTGCGCTGGCCCGCGGTCTCCCGGGCGATGATGAACGGGGTCAGCTCGCGCGCCTTGGGCGCGATCTCGACGATGTCGTTCTCGCTGACCCGGTAGCTGGGGATGTCGACCTTGCCACCGTTGACCACGACATGGCCGTGGCGGACGGCCTGGCGCGCGGCGTCCCGGGAGGGAGCGAAGCCGGCGCGGTACACGACGTTGTCCAGCCGCGACTCGAGGATCTTCAGCAGCTCGTCACCGGTCTTGCCGGTGCGCCGGTTGGCCTCGTCGTAGTAGCCACGGAACTGCTTCTCCAGGACGCCGTAGATGCGCGCGCACTTCTGCTTCTCACGCTTCTGCAGCAGGTACTCGGAGTCCTTGGTACGGCCGCGGCCGTGCTCACCCGGGGGGTAGGGGCGGATCTCGATCGGGCACTTGGGCGATTCGCACTTGCTGCCCTTGAGGAACAGTTTCGTCTTCTCACGGCGGCAGCGCTTGCAGTCCGCGCCGGTGTAGCGGGCCATGCTTGTCCTTCTCTCCTTTTTCGGCCAGGGGTGGCGCGAGGATGTGCTTCTTCGCGCCACCGGAGGCCTTCGAGGCCCTGGTGCTGCTGGCGCGAACCCGACCGGAGGTGGCGCGGTCATGCTCCGTGTCGCGCCACCGACAGCCGCGGTACTGCTCTGTTGTCAGATCCTGTCTGTCACCGGATCCCGCTGGTCAGACCCGGCGCCGCTTGGGCGGCCGGCAGCCGTTGTGCGGGGTCGGGGTGACGTCCTGGATCGCGCCGACCTCGAGACCGGCCGCCTGCAGGGAGCGGATCGCGGTCTCCCGTCCCGAGCCGGGGCCCTTGACGAAGACGTCCACCTTGCGCATTCCGTGTTCCTGCGCCTTGCGGGCGGCGTTCTCCGCGGCCATCTGGGCGGCGAAGGGGGTCGACTTGCGCGATCCCTTGAATCCGACGTGGCCGGCGCTCGCCCAGGAGATCACGTTCCCGCTGGGGTCGGTGATCGACACGATCGTGTTGTTGAAGGTGCTCTTGATGTGGGCGTGGCCGTGCGCGACGTTCTTCTTCTCCTTGCGCCGGACCTTCTTGATGCCGGCGGCACGCGTCTTTGGCGGCATATGCTTTCGTGATCTCCGTTTACGAGGTCGTCGGTCAGCGCCTGGCCATGGCCACCGTCGACGGCTGCCGGCCGGGGCGGCTGACTACTGGCTTACTTCTTGCCGGCCTTCTTCTTACCGGCGATGGCGCGGCGCGGGCCCTTGCGGGTACGCGCGTTGGTGTGCGTCCGCTGGCCGTGGACGGGGAGGTTGCGCCGGTGCCGCAGGCCCTGGTAGCAGCCGATCTCCATCTTCCGGCGGATGTCCTGGCGCACCTCCCGCTGCAGGTCACCCTCGACCCGGTAGTTCGCGTCGATCCACTCCCTGAGCCGGACGATCTCCTCGTCGGTCAGGTCCCGGACGCGCGTGTCGGGGCTGACCCCGGTGGCGGCAAGAGTCTCCAGGGAACGGCTGCGGCCGATCCCGAATATATAGGTCAGAGCGATCTCCACCCGCTTGTCACGCGGGAGGTCTACGCCGGACAGGCGTGCCATGCCAGGTGTTTCCTTCCTTTACCGGAGGTCTTGAGCGTCTCCGTCCCGTGCCGACGACGTGTGCGCCGGCCCGGGCCCCGGCCTCCGACCGGGGGTGGATACCGCGTACCGCGGCCTGGTGACGCTTGGACGGGCGTCGCCCCGGCAGCAGATGGCCGTGGCCGTGGACACCGGCCTCAGGCCATCCGCCGAGGCTGTCAGCCCTGGCGCTGCTTGTGGCGCAGGTTGTCGCAGATGACCATCACGCGGCCATGGCGACGGATCACCTTGCACTTGTCACAGATCTTCTTGACGCTCGGCTTGACCTTCACGGCTGCACGGACCTCTCTTGCGCAGCCGCTTCAGGTGCGTCTGCGAATGGCTGTGGTGTCACAGGCTGCCGACGACGTCGAGAAGCAGCGTCACGCCGCCGGTAGCCAGAGAGCTTACTTGTAGCGGTAGACGATCCGACCACGGGACAGGTCGTAGGGCGACAGCTCCACCACGACCCGGTCCTCTGGAAGGATCCGGATGTAGTGCTGACGCATCTTGCCACTGATGTGGGCGAGTACCCGATGACCGTTCTGGAGCTCGACCCGGAACATCGCGTTCGGGAGTGGCTCCACGACTCGGCCCTCGATCTCGATAGCCCCGTCCTTCTTCGGCATGTCCTCCGCTGTCCTACCCTCGAGTGTCCGACGGTGGACACAGACGAACATCAACATCTCGCGAACATCAATATCTCGCGAACATCGATGTCCCGCTAACCGTCGGCTTTCAAGTGTACGTGGCCCACTCGTCAAGGGCCAACCTGGCTCCGTCACCAGCGTCGATCAGCAGCGTCGATCACTGCCGTCGGCGGCGACCGGAGGACAGCGATCGTGCCGGCAGCGGATCACGGCGAGCTACCGGTGACGGCCTCAGGACGCGGGCGTCCCGACCGGCTGTCCGCAGGCGACCCCCAGTTCGGCGAACTTCGCCGCGCCACCGTCGAGGGCCGTCAGCACCCAGGGCCCGCGTGGGGTCACCGCGACCGTGTGCTCGGTGTGCGCGGCCCAGGAGCCGTCCGTGGTGGCGACGGTCCACTCGTCACCAAGCACCCGGGTGTCCGGCCGCCCTATCGTGATCATTGGCTCGATCGCCAGCGCGAGCCCCTCGACCAGGCGGATCCCCCGGCCCGGCCGCCCGTGGTTGAGCACGTGCGGCGGCTGGTGCATCTCGGTCCCGATGCCGTGGCCGCCGTAGTGGTCCACGATGCCGTACCCCCGCGGGCGGACGTGGCGCTCGACCGCCGCCGAGATGTCGGTCAGCTTCCCGCCGAGCTGCACGGCCGCCAGGCCCTGCCACAGCGACTGCTCGCACACCTCGATCAGGTCGAGGAACTGCTGGGGCACCGTCCCGACCGGTACCGTGATCGCGGAGTCGCCGTGCCAGCCGTCCACGATCGCGCCGCAGTCGATGGAGATGATGTCCCCCTCGCGCAGCGCCCGTCTGCGGTGCGGTATCCCGTGGACGACCTCGTCGTTGACGGACGCGCAGATCGACGCGGGAAAGGGCGGCCGGCCGTAGCCCTTGAAGGAGGGAATCCCGCCGTCGCCGCGGATCGACTTCTCTGCGATCGTGTCAAGCTCCGCAGTGGTGATCCCCGGCTCGACCGCCGCTCGCAGCTTCTCCAGGGCGCGCGCGACGACAAGCCCCGCCACCCGCATCTTCGCGATCTCACCCGCGGTCTTGATCTGGACATGCTCTCGTCGCGCCACGCTCGTCGCCCCGGTCCGTATCCCTAGTAACCCTGTGATATCGCTGGTAGCTCTGTGGTCCCGTCCGCCTGTGACGGCGGCCGTCCCGTAGGCCTCCGGTGGCGCGAACAGTGAGGACACGCTATCGGAGCCACTTGGCGGCGCGTCCGTGAGCTTGCCATCGGTACCCCACCCCGCCCTAGTGTGCCTGCCACGTCGCCGGTAGCACCACAGCCGGCCACCCCTGATGCCCCACACGGAGCCAGGGCCACACCGGGGCGGGTGGCACCAGGCCAGCCGCGGAACGGGCCGGCCGCGCACCAGGCCGGCCGCGGAGGGGCGGGCCGAAGCGGCCGGCGGGCGTCAGCTCGCGTAGTGGCGCAGGGCGTCGAGAGCGCGGTCGGTGACATTGTCCACCGGGCCGGTCGCGTCGATACCGATCAACAGGCCCTTCGCCGCGTAGTAGGCGACCAGGGGTGCGGTCTGCTCGGCGTAGACCTCCAGCCGGTGGCGTACCGTCTCGGAGCGGTCGTCGTCCCGCTGGAACAGCTCGCCGTTGCAGCGGTCGCAGACACCTTCCAGCGCGGGCGGGTCGAAGTCGATGTGCCAGATGTGACCGCAGTTACGACACGTCCGCCGCCCGGACAGGCGCAGCACCACCTCGTCGTCGTCGACGACGAGCTCCAGGACGACGTCCAGGCGCGTGCCCATCTCCTCGAGCAGCTGGCCCAGCACCTCGGCCTGGGGCACGTTGCGGGGGAAGCCGTCGAGCAGGAAGCCCTTGGCCGCGTCGTCCTCGGCCAGCCTGTTGCGGACCATGCCGATGGTGATCTCGTCGGGGACGAGGTCGCCGGCGTCCATGTACTGCTTGGCGAGCACCCCCAGCTCGGTGCCCTCCCGGACGTTCGCCCGGAAGATGTCGCCCGTGGAAATCTTGGGAATCGACCGTGCCTGGGCGATGAAGGCGGCCTGGGTGCCCTTGCCAGCGCCCGGCGGTCCGACCAGTACGAGGCGCACTACCGCAGGAAGCCTTCGTAATTGCGGAGCATGAGCTGGCTTTCGATCTGTTTCACCGTCTCCAGCCCCACTCCGACAATGATCAGTACTGACGTTCCGGCGAACGGGAAGGGCTGCTGTTTGGTGAGGTTCAACAGCGCCAGCGGAAGGACCGTGATGGCACCGAGGAAGAGCGAGCCCGGGAGCGTGATCCTGGACAACACGCGATCGAGGTACTCCGCGGTGGGTCGTCCTGGCCGGATGCCGGGGATGAAACCGCCGTACTTCTTCATGTTGTCCGCCACCTCGGTCGGGTTGAAAGTGATGGCCACGTAGAAGTAAGTGAAGAAAACGATCAGCGCGGCATAGCTGACGAGATACAGTGGGTGGTCGCCGCGAGCCAGATAGCGCTGCTCGAAGTCCTGGAAGGCCTTGTTGTCCCAGACCTGCCCGAGCAGCTGCGGCAGCTGCAGCAGCGCGGATGCGAAGATCACCGGGATGATGCCGGCCTGGTTGACCTTGATGGGCAGGTAGGTCGAGGTGCCGCCGTACATCCGGCGGCCGATGAGACGCTTGGCATACTGCACCGGGATGCGGCGCTGCGACTGCTCGACGAAGACGACGAACACGACGATCACCAGCCCCAGCAGGCAGACGAGGGCGAAGACCACGCCACCGGCCACCTGGAGGATCCGGCTGCCCTGGGAGGGCAGCGCCGCCGCGATCGACGTGAAGATCAGGAGAGACATCCCGTTGCCCACCCCGCGGGCGGTGATCAGCTCACCCAGCCACATGATCAGGGAGGTGCCGGCGGTCATCGTGATCACGATGACCGCGATCCGGAACAGGCTGGTGTCCGGAATGATCGGCGCGGCGCAGCCGGGGAACAGGTTGCCGCTGCGGGCGAGGGCGACGATGCCGGTCGCCTGCAGAACCGCCAGCCCGATCGTCAGATAACGGGTGTACTGGGTGAGTTTCTGCTCACCGGAACTGCCTTCCTTCTTCAGCTGCTCAAGCCTGGGGATCACCACCACCAGCAGCTGAATGATGATGCTCGCCGTGATGTACGGCATGATCCCGAGCGCGAAGATGGACAGCTGCAACAGAGCGCCACCGCTGAAAAGGTTGATCAGCGAGTAGACGTTGCTGCTGTCGGCGCTCGCCGAGGACAGACAGGCGTTGATCGCCTTGGTCGACACCCCGGGGGAAGGCAGTACGCTGCCGATCCGGAACAGGATGATGATCCCGAGAGTGAAAAGCAGCTTTTTGCGCAGGTCAGGCGTGCGGAAAGCCCGTGTGAAGGCGGTGAGCACGACTCCTCCTGCTGATCGTCACGGCAAACGCACCCGGTGGACGACTGCCCTGACCGAAGATAGGACCGGCAGTGCGCGGTGTGCCGACTGTAACAGTAGAGACGGTCCACTCGTCCCGACATGGGCCTGCGGCAGGCCCGTCATCCCCGGTCACCGCGGATACGGAAGGGTGTGGAACTGTCCTCCACCTCCGGTAGCCGGCGACATCAGGCATCAACCTCGGCGTTCGAGGCGTTCGGGGTAAGGGTAACGGCAGTGCGCCGCCCGAAGCCAGCGGACTCGGGCGACGCGACGGCTCCAGCAGATCCTGGCTGCCCCGCCAGCCGTGGCCGACGGGGCAGCGGGACACCGGAGGGCAGCCCTCCAGCACCTCCGAGGCCCCGGTGGGCCAGGTCGTGTCCGGTGGATCCCTGGCCGGCGCGGGCGGCGCCCGCGCCGGCCGGCACCCACCGGATGTGGCCTAGATCTCGGTGACGCTGCCACCGACAGCGGTGATTTTTTCTTTGGCGGACGCGGAGAAAGCGTGGGCGCTCACACTCAGCGCGATCCCGATCTCTCCGTCGCCGAGCACCTTGACCAGGCTGTTACGACGGACGGCACCGGCCTGGACGAGATCGTCCAGGCCGATCTCCCCCCCGTCGGGGAACAGCTCGGCGAGCGTCGCGACGTTGACGACCTGGTACTCGGTGCGGAAGCGGTTACGGAACCCCTTGAGCTTGGGCACCCGCATGTGCAGCGGCATCTGGCCGCCCTCGAAGCGGGCCGGGACCTGCTTGCGGGCCTTGGAGCCCTTGGTGCCGCGGCCGGCGGTCTTGCCCTTGGAGGCCTCACCACGGCCGACCCGGGTCTTTGCCTTGTGGGCACCCGGCGCGGGCCGCAGGTGGTGGATCTTCAGGCTGGGCTCCCGCCGGGCATCGGCGGTCTCCGGCTCGGTTGTCTTGGTCAGCTCGCTCACGCGTCCACCTCCTCGACCCTGACGAGATGACTCACAGTAGCGATCATCCCGCGCACCTCCGGACGGTCGTCCCGTTCGGTCGTCGCGTTGATCCGGCGCAGGCCGAGGGTCCGCAGCGTCTCACGCTGGTTGCGGGTCCCGCCGATCCCCGAACGGATCTGTGTGATCTTCAGACGGGCCATCACGCACCGGCCCCGACCGTGCGGGCACGCAGCATCGCCGGCGGCGCCACGTCCTCGATGGGCAGGCCACGGCGGGCGGCGATCTCCTCGGGGCGCATCAGGCCCCGCAGCGCCGCGACAGTGGCGTGCACGATGTTGATGGGGTTCGACGAGCCAAGTGACTTCGACAGCACGTCGTGGACGCCCGCGCACTCCAGCACCGCGCGGACCGGGCCGCCGGCGATGACGCCGGTACCCGGGGATGCCGGCTTGAGCAGCACGATCCCCGCGGCGGCCTCGCCCTGGATCGGGTGCGGGATCGTCGAACCGATCCGCGGCACCTTGAAGAAGTGCTTCTTGGCCTCCTCCACGCCCTTGGCGATGGCGGCCGGCACCTCCTTGGCCTTGCCGTAGCCGACACCGACGGTGCCGTCGGCGTCCCCGACCACGACCAGGGCGGTGAAGCTGAACCGCCTACCGCCCTTGACGACCTTCGCCACCCGGTTGATGGCGACCACTCGTTCGACGTACGCGTTCTTGTCCTGGGCCGGACCGCCGCCCTGGCGGTCGCGGCGTTCCCGACGGTCAGAGCCGCCGGAGCCGCCTCCGCGGCGCTGCTGGCCTGGCATCAGTGAATCTCCCTGTTCGTTGAATATCCGCGCGTGCAGGCCCGAGGCATCAGAACTCCAGCCCACCTTCCCGGGCCGCGTCCGCCAGCGCGGCGATCCGCCCGTGGTAGGTCCGCCCGCCGCGGTCGAAGACCACCGCGGTGACGCCGGCCTTGCGGGCGCGCTCGGCGACCAGCTGGCCGACGGCCTTCGCCAGCTCGGTCTTGTCGCCGTCCACGGTACGCAGCGCGAGGTCCAGCGTGGACGCCGAGGCCAGGGTGTGGCCGGCGACGTCGTCGATGACCTGGGCGTAGATGTGGCGGGTCGAGCGGGTGACCACGAGGCGCGGGCGGACGGGCGTGCCCGAGACCTTCTTGCGTATCCGCGCGTGCCGGCGGAACTTCGCCGTACGCCGCTGGGCGCTGACACTGACAGCCATGATCCGTTCCCCTACTTCCCGGACTTGCCGACCTTGCGGCGGACGACCTCGCCCTGGTACCGCACGCCCTTGCCCTTGTACGGGTCGGGCTTGCGCAACCGCCGGATCTTGGCTGCCACCTCGCCGACCTGCTGCTTGTCGATCCCGTGAATGACGAAACGGGTCGGCGTCTGCACCTCGAACCTGATGCCCTCGGGGGCCTTCACCGGGACCGGGTGGCTGAAACCCAGAGCAAACTCCAGATCCGAGCCCCGGGCCTGCACGCGGTAGCCGACACCGACGATCTCAAGCGTCTTGGAGTAGCCGGCGGTGACGCCGGTCACCATGTTCGCCACCAGGGTGCGGGTCAGCCCGTGCAGGGCGCGCGAGCGGCGCTCGTCGTCCGGGCGGGCGACGAGCAACTGCCCGTCCTGCGCGCTGACGGTGATCGGCTCCGCCACCGAGTGGCTGAGCGTGCCCTTCGGGCCCTTGACCACGACCTCCGTGCCGTCGACGGAGACATCCACACCGCTTGGCACCGGAATCGGTAGACGTCCGATACGTGACATCGCGCGACTCCTTACCAGACGTAGGCGAGGACTTCCCCGCCTACTCTGCGCTTGTTCGCCTGCTTGTCGGTCAGCAGGCCCGACGATGTGGAAATGATCGCCACACCGAGCCCACCGAGCACCTTGGGAAGGTTGGTCGCCTTGGCGTAGACCCGCAGGCCCGGCTTGCTGATGCGCTTCACGCCGGCGATGGAGCGCTCCCGGTTCGGGCCGTACTTCAGCTCCACGACGAGGGACGCGCCAACGGTCCCGTCCGGGGGCTCCTCGACGTGCCACCCGGCGATGTAGCCCTCCTGCTGGAGGATCTCGGCGATATGCGTCTTGATCTTGCTGTTCGGCATGACCACTCGATCGTGGTATGCCCGGTTGGCGTTGCGGACACGGGTCAGCATGTCCGCAATCGGGTCTGTCATCGTCATGGGGCTGGAACCTTCCTCGCGACGGTTCCCCGCGGCGCGTAGCCGTGGGGCCTACCGCGAACGGTGGGTGGTGTGCGTCAGCTTCCGTGGCCCGCGCGGCCCGCGTCGGCGCGGCCCGTCAGGTACGACGCCCGGCGGGCTGGACGGCATCCCCGTCACGCCGGCACGACGCGCCGGGGAGCCGTTCCCGCGGGCTCTACCACGAGCTCTTGGTGACCCCGGGAAGCTCGCCGCGGTGCGCCATCTGCCGCAGGCAGACCCGGCAGAGGCCGAACGCGCGGTATACCGACCGCGGACGCCCGCACCGCTGGCAGCGGGTGTAACCCCGCACGCCGAACTTCGGCTTGCGGATCGCCTTCTCAATCAGTGCTTTCTTCGCCATCTGACCTGTTTCCTCCAGGGCCGCCGGCCGTATGAAAAAATCTTCGCACAGCCTTTGGCCGGCACTTCTTCCAGGGCCGCCGGCCGTACGAAAAAATCTTCGCACAGCCTTTGGCCGGTATCTCCTAGCGGAGGGCCGCCGGCTAGCTCTCGCGGAACGGGAAGCCCAGCGCCCGCAGCAGCGCGCGGCTCTCGTCGTCAGTGGTCGCGCTCGTGACGACCGTGATGTCCATCCCGCGGACCCGGTCGATCCGGTCGATGTCGATCTCGTGGAAGATCGACTGCTCGGTGACGCCGAAGGTGTAGTTGCCGGCGCCGTCGAACTGCTTCGGCGAGAGCCCCCGGAAGTCACGGATACGCGGGAGTGCGACCGAGACCAGCCGGTCCAGGAACTCCCACATGCGGTCGCCGCGCAGGGTCACCTTCGCCCCGATGGGCATGCCCTCACGCAGCTTGAACTGCGCGATGGACTTCTTCGCCCGCCGGACGGCCGGCTTCTGGCCGGTGATCGAGGCAAGGTCCCGCAGCGCACCGTCGATGAGCTTGGCATCCCGGGCGGCGTCCCCGACGCCCATGTTGACCACGACCTTGACCACGGTCGGGATCTGCATCACGTTCGCGTACTGGAACTGCTCGCGCAGGCCCGCCGCGATCTCCTCGCGGTACCGCTGCTTCAGCCGCGGCAGCGGACGGGCTTCAGTGGTGGTGGTTGTCATCTCTCGTTTCCTTGCAGCCTCGGCCCAACGGACGGCGATCCCCACCGCGATCCGACAGGAACGCCGTCGGCGGCCACCCGAACGCCACCGACGGCCCCTTCGATCACACCGGCTCCGCTCACACCAGCCATGCCGGCTACAGCTCGGTGCCGGTACGGCGGGAGATCCGCACCTTCGTACCGTCGTCGTTGACGCGGTAGCCGATCCGGGTGGGACGGTTGTCGGAGGGATCCACGATCATGACATTGCTGACGTGGATGGGCGCCTCCTGGGTGATGATCCCCCCGGACTGCGAACCGCGGGCCGAGGTGTCCACCCGGGTGTGCCGGGTGACCCGGTTGGCACCCTCGACGAGCACCTTGTTCTCGGTCGGGAAGGCCCTGATGACCTTCCCCCGCAGGCCCCGGTCCTTACCCGTGATGATCTGGACCGTGTCACCCTTCCTGATCTTCATTCCGGCCACGGTCACAGCACCTCCGGCGCCAGTGAAATGATCTTCATGAACTTCTTGTCACGCAACTCGCGACCAACCGGCCCGAAGATACGCGTGCCTCGGGGATCCCCGCCGTCCTTGATGAGCACGGCGGCGTTCTCGTCGAACCGGATGTAGGAGCCGTCAGGACGACGACGCTCCTTGGTAGTGCGTACGACGACCGCCTTGACCACGTCACCACGCTTGACGCCGGCCCCGGGCAGGGCGTCCTTCACGGTCCCGACGATGATGTCGCCGATGCCGGCATAACGACGCCCCGAACCACCGAGCACGCGGATGCACAGCAACTCCCTGGCACCCGTGTTGTCGGCGACCCGAAGTCGCGACTCCTGCTGGATCACTTCCCGCTCCCGAACTGCGTCGGCGCCCGCCTGCCGGCGGCCGGCTCGCTGGACCTACTGTGCGGCCCGCGGCGACACGCCGGACTCGTCGCGTCGCCGTCGGGCCATCTATCCGTCGCCTGCCACTGCCCGGGCGACGCGCCAGCCATCGTCGCGTCGCCGTCAGCGGGTCGACCTATTTGGCTTTCTCCAGAATTTCCACCACGCGCCAGCGCTTCGTCGCCGACAGCGGCCGGGTCTCCATGAGCAGGACCCGGTCGCCGACGCCGCTGGTGCTGTTCTCGTCGTGTGCCTTGATCTTCTTGGTGCGCCTGATCGTCTTACCGTAGAGCGGGTGCTGCACCCGGTCCTCGACGGCGACGACCACGGTCTTGGTCATCTTGTCGCTGACCACCAGGCCCTCGCGGACCTTGCGGAAACCGCGGCCGGCCTCCGCCGCCGGCGCGTCGTGCCCCGCGCCCGTCGCCGCGCCGTCCGTCGCCGCGCCGTCCGTTGCCGGGGTGTCCGTTGTCGGGGTGTCGTCCGTTGTCATCCCACTCACGCCCGTTCCGCCTGGGTAGCCGTCTGTGCCTGCTCGGCCTGCGCCTGGTCAGTGTCAGCCGCGACCGCCACGCCGGTTCCCACCAGCTCCGGGTCCTCGGAAAGACCCAGCTCGCGCTCGCGCAGCACCGTGTAGATACGCGCGATGTCACGCCGGACGACCCGCAGCCGGTGGTTGCTGCTGAGCTGGCCGGTCGCGGCCTGGAAACGGAGGTTGAACAGCTCCTCCTTGGCCTCCCGCAGCTTGTCCCCCAGATCCTGCCGGGACAGTGCCCGCAGCTCGTCCGCGGTCGCGGTCGCCATCACGCACCTCCCTCACGGGTGACGAAGCGGCACTTCATCGGCAGCTTGTGGATGGCGCGCCGCATCGCCTCGCGGGCCACCGGCTCGGCGACACCGGACAGCTCGAACAGCACACGCCCGGGCTTGACGTTGGAGACCCACCACTCGGGCGAGCCCTTGCCGGAGCCCATCCGGGTCTCGGCCGGCTTCTTCGTCAGCGGACGGTCCGGGTAGATGTTGATCCAGACCTTGCCGCCACGACGGATGTGACGGGTCATCGCGATACGCGCCGACTCGATCTGCCGGTTCGTCACGTAGGCCGGCTCGAGCGCCTGGATGCCGAACTCGCCGAACGCGAGCCTGGTCCCGCCCTTGGCCGCGCCGTCACGGCTAGGGTGATGCTGCTTGCGGTGTGCGACCTTACGAGGAATCAGCATCGTTCTAGCCCTCCGTCTCCTGGGTGGCCGCGCCAGCGGCAGGCCCGGCGGTGTCGGCCGGAGACGCGGCCGGTGCCGTGGAGGCCGTGGCCTCGGAGCTCGCCGGTGCCGACGTGGCCTCGGCCGCGCCGCCCGCGCC
>NZ_CAKKTM010000438.1:0-2761 GCF_920888515.1 Protofrankia sp. CiP1_Cm_nod1
GCGCTCGCCCTGGCGGGCCGCCGCCCGGCCGGCGTCGGTGCCACCGGTGGTGGTACCGGACGAGCCCGACCGCGGCCCGCGGCGCGGACGCTCCCGGCGGTGCTGCCGCTGCAGCGCCTCCTGGGCCTCCCGCTCCGCCCGGCTCTGCACGACGTCACCCTTGTAGATCCAGACCTTCACGCCGATGCGCCCGAAGGTGGTCCGGGCCTCGTAGAACCCGTAGTCGATGTTGGCGCGCAGCGTGTGCAGCGGCACCCGGCCCTCACGGTAGAACTCCGAGCGGCTCATCTCGGCGCCGCCGAGGCGTCCCGAGCACTGCACCCGGATGCCCTTGGCGCCGCCCTTCATCGCCGACTGCATGGCCTTGCGCATCGCCCGCCGGAAACTGACCCGGCTGGAGAGCTGCTCGGCCACGCCCTGCGCGACGAGCTGGGCGTCCACCTCGGGGTTCTTCACCTCGAGGATGTTGAGCTGGACCTGCTTGCCGGTCAGCTTCTCCAGGTCACCACGGATGCGGTCGGCCTCGGCGCCACGGCGTCCGATGACGATCCCCGGACGGGCGGTGTGGATGTCCACCCGCAGCCGGCCCTGGGTGCGCTCGATGTCGACCCGGCTGATACCCGCGCGCTCCATGCCCCGGGACATCATCTTCCGGATCTTCACGTCCTCGCCGACATACGCCTTGTACTGCTTGTCGGCGTACCAGCGGGAGGTGAACTCCGAAGTGATACCCAGCCGGAACCCGTGCGGGTTGACTTTCTGACCCACTACCGGGTCCTCCCTGTGCTCTTCGCGCCGCGGGTTCCCGCGACCGGCGGCCGGCTCTCCACGACAACCGTGATGTGGCTGGTCCGCTTGCGGATCCGGTAGGCACGGCCCTGGGCCCGCGGCCGGATACGCTTGAGGGTCGGGCCCTCGTCGACGAAGGCCTCACCGACCCAGAGCGTGGCCGGGTCGAGGCCGTGGTTGTGCTCGGCGTTGGCCACCGCGCTCGCGACCACCTTGTAGACGTCCTCGCTGGCCGCCTGCGGGGCGAACCGGAGGATGTCGAGGGCTTCGCGGGCCGAGCGGCCACGCACCAGGTCGATGACCCGACGGGCCTTCGTCGGCGACACCCGGACGTAACGGGCCGACGCGCGGGCGCCCGCCAGCCCGGAACGGGTCACCCCGTCGACAAGAGCGTCAGCCACGGCGTGACCTCCGGTCCTCCTTGACATGGCCACGGAAGGTCCGCGTCGGCGCGAACTCGCCGAGCTTGTGGCCGACCATTCCCTCGGTGATGAACACCGGGACGTGCTTGCGACCGTCGTGCACGGCGATCGTGTGACCGAGCATGTCCGGGATCACCGTCGAACGTCGCGACCAGGTCTTGATGACGTTCTTCGTGCCCTTGGCGTTCTGCACGTCCACCTTCTTGAGCAGGTGGTCGTCGACGAACGGGCCCTTCTTCAGACTGCGTGGCATGGCGTGTGTCTCCTCCTTCCCGCTCAGAATCGGTGGTCGGACGTTGGGTGCCGCCGGGTGTGCGCCATCGTGATCACCGCCGCCTGTTCTGCTTCCGACGACGGACGATCAGCGCGTCGCTCGCCTTTCGGGTCCTGCGGGTGCGCCCCTCCGGACGGCCCTTCGGGTTCACCGGGTGGCGGCCACCGGAGGTCTTGCCCTCACCACCACCGTGCGGGTGGTCGACCGGGTTCATCGCCACGCCGCGGACGGTGGGGCGACGGCCCTTCCAGCGCATCCGGCCGGCCTTGCCCCAGTTGATGTTGCTCTGCTCGGCGTTGCCGACCTCCCCGACCGTGGCCCGGCAGCGGACGTCGACGTTGCGGATCTCCCCGGACGGCATCCGCAGCTGGGCGAAGGGACCGTCCTTGGCGACCAGCTGGACGCTCGCCCCCGCACTGCGCGCGATCTTCGCGCCGCCACCGGGACGCAGCTCGATGGCGTGCACCACGGTGCCGGTGGGGATGTTGCGCAGCGGGAGGGCGTTGCCGGGCTTGATGTCGGCGGTCGGGCCCGAGGCGACCACGTCACCCTGCCGGAGCTTCACCGGGGCGAGGATGTAGCGCTTCTCCCCGTCGGCATAGTGCAGCAGGGCGATCCGGGCGGTGCGGTTCGGGTCGTACTCGATGTGGGCGACCTTGGCCGGCACGCCGTCCTTGTCCCGCCGGAAGTCGATCAGACGGTAGGCGCGCTTGTGGCCACCGCCCTGGTGCCGGGTGGTAATGCGCCCGTGGACGTTGCGGCCGCCCTTGGAGTGCAGCGGGCGGACCAGCGACTTCTCCGGGTGGTCACGAGTGATCTCGACGAAGTCGGACACGCTCGCACCGCGGCGCCCCGGCGTCGTCGGCTTGTACCTACGAATCCCCATCGTCACCCACCGTGTCCTCGTCCCCGCGGGCCAGGCCCGGTGAGGCCCTGGCCGCGGACGGCTGCGTACTCGTCGGTCTGCATGTCACGCACCGGGACCCCCGAAGATCTCGATGGAGTCCCCCGGCGCCAGCGCGACCATGGCCCGCTTGGTGGACTTGCGCTGCCCCCAGCCGGTGCGGGTGCGCTTGCGCTTGCCCACCCGGTTGCTGGTGTTGACGCTGAGGACCCGGACGTTGAATATCCGCTGGACCGCGATCTTGATCTCGGTCTTGTTCGCGTCCGGGCGGACGATGAAGGTGTAGACGTTCTCGTCCAGCAGGCCGTAGCTCTTCTCGGAGACGACCGGCTTGATGATCACGTCACGCGGGTCGGCACTCACTTGGTCTCC
>NZ_CAKKTM010000438.1:3138-23344 GCF_920888515.1 Protofrankia sp. CiP1_Cm_nod1
CCGCGTCCTCGGCTGCCGCGTCCGCGTCGGCACCGGCCGGTGCCGACGGCTCGTCGGAAGCGGTCCGCGCACCGCGGGAGACCGGCGTCAGCGCCCGGTCCACGAACGTGGCCAGTGCGCCGCGGGTGAACACCACGTCGTCGCTGACCAGCACGTCGTAGGTGTTGAGCTGGCCGGGGTCGAGCAGGTGCACGCTGGGGAGGTTGCGCAGGCTCTTCCAGGTGCGCTCGTCGGCGTGGTCGACCACCACCAGCACCCGCCGGACGTCCGCGATCGTCCGCAGCGCGACGCGCGCGGCCTTCGTCGACGGCGCGTCACCGCTGACGAACGATGACACGACGTGCACCCGGCCGCCGCGCGCCCGGTCGGACAGGGCCCCGCGCAACGCGGCGGCCTTCATCTTCTTCGGCGTCCGCTGGTCGTAGGAACGCGGCTTGGGGCCGTGCACGACGCCACCGCCGGTGAACTGCGGGGCGCGCAGCGAGCCCTGCCGGGCCCGGCCGGTGCCCTTCTGCCGGTACGGCTTGCGCCCACCGCCGCGGACCTCGCCGCGGGTGCGGGTGGAGTGGGTCCCCTGCCGGGCCGCGGCGAGCTGCGCCACCACCACCTGGTGGATGAGCGGCACGTTCAGCGGCACGTCGAAGATCTCACCCGGCAGGTCGACGCTGCCGCCCTCGCCACCGGCGGGGGCGTGCACGACGACCGTGCGGGTCTGTGGCAGCGCGCTCCGCTCGTCGTCGGCGGCCCGTGACCGCCGGCGCGCCGTCACTGCGCTCATGCCGATACCTCCTCGCTGGACGTCGCGGCGTCACCGGTGGCGGATGCCGCGGCCGGCTCGGCGACGGGCTCGAAGTCCGCCGGCGCGGGCCGCTTGGCCGCGCTGCGGACGAGCACCAGGCCGCCGTCCGGGCCGGGAACCGCGCCCTTGATCAGCAGGAAGCCGCGCTCGGTGTCGACGGCATGGATGGTCAGGCCGGCGATGGTGACCCGCTCGTGCCCCATCCGCCCGGCCATCCGCAGGCCCTTGAAGACGCGGCCGGGGGTGGCGCACCCGCCGACCGAGCCGGGCGAGCGGTGCTTGCGCTCGACGCCGTGGCCGGCGCCGAGGCCCTTGAAGCCGTGCCGCTTCATCACACCGGCGAAGCCCTTGCCCTTGGACGTGCCGGTCACGTCCACGATGCCGCCCGCGGAGAAGATCTCACCGGTCAGTTCCTGGCCGGGGCGGTAGTTGGTGGCGTCCGCGGTGCGCAGCTCCACCAGATGCCGCCGCGGCGGGACCCCGGCGCGCGCGAAGTGACCGCGCAGCGGCTGGGTCACCCGGCGGGAGTCGATCTCGCCGTAGCCGAGCTGGACCGCCGAGTAGCCGTCCCGGTCGGATGTCCTGACCTGCGTCACCACGTTCGGCCCGGCCTTGACGACCGTGACCGGGACGACGCGGTTGTTCGCGTCCCATACCTGGGTCATCCCGAGCTTGGTGCCCAGGAGCCCCCTGTAGTTGCGATTGAGCATGACTGCGCCGGCCCCTTTAAAGCTTGATCTCGATGTCGACACCGGCGGGAAGGTCGAGGCGCATCAGCGAGTCGACCGTCTTCGGTGTCGGGTCAAGAATGTCGATCAGCCGCTTGTGCGTACGCATCTCGAAGTGCTCGCGGCTGTCCTTGTACTTGTGCGGCGACCGGATCACGCAGTAGACGTTCTTCTCCGTCGGCAGCGGCACCGGTCCCGCGACCTGCGCACCAGTCCGCGTCACCGTCTCGACGATCTTGCGGGCCGAGCTGTCGATGATCTCGTGGTCGTAGGCCTTGAGCCGGATGCGGATCTTCTGTGCCGCCATGGTGGGCTTCGCCTGTCCTGTCTGTCTCGTCCGGCTGGCAGGCCCCACAGGGTCCGTTCCTTCGCCGGAGCTGCCGCCGGATGTACCGCTTGTTGTCAGGTGCGTGCACCGTGCAAGCGGCGGGCCGTATGCCCTGGATGAGGCATAGTGGGCCCGCCGCCGCGGTGGCTACTTCAGGATCTTGGTGACGCGACCGGCACCGACGGTACGACCGCCCTCGCGGATGGCGAACCGCAGGCCTTCCTCCATGGCGATCGGCTGGATGAGCTCGACCGTCATCTCCGTGTTGTCGCCCGGCATGACCATCTCGGTGCCCTCGGGGAGGGTCACCACACCGGTCACGTCGGTGGTACGGAAGTAGAACTGCGGGCGGTAGTTGTTGAAGAATGGAGTGTGACGACCACCCTCGTCCTTGCTGAGGATGTAGACCTGAGCCTCGAAGTTGGTGTGCGGCGTGATCGACTTCGGCTTGGTGACGACCTGGCCGCGCTCGACGTCCTCGCGCTTCACACCGCGCAGGAGCAGGCCGACGTTGTCGCCGGCACGCCCCTCGTCAAGCAGCTTGCGGAACATCTCCACGCCGGTGACGGTCGTCGTGGTGACGTCCGGCCGGATGCCGACGATCTCGACCGTCTCGCTGACCTTGACCACACCGCGCTCCACACGACCAGTGACGACCGTGCCACGACCGGTGATCGTGAAGACGTCCTCGATCGGCATGAGGAAGGGCTTGTCGATGTCACGCTCGGGCTCCGGGATGGAGTCGTCGACAGCCTGCATGAGCTCGAGGAGCTTGGCTCCCCACTCCTTGTCGCCCTCCAGCGCCTTGAGCGCCGAGACCCGCACCACCGGCACGTCGTCGCCGGGGAACTCGTACGAGCTCAGCAGCTCCCGGACCTCCAGCTCGACGAGCTCGAGGATCTCCTCGTCGTCGACCATGTCGGCCTTGTTCAGCGCCACGACGATGTAGGGCACGCCGACCTGGCGGGCGAGCAGCACGTGCTCCTTGGTCTGCGGCATCGGGCCGTCGGTCGCCGAGACGACGAGGATCGCGCCGTCCATCTGCGCCGCGCCGGTAATCATGTTCTTGATGTAGTCGGCGTGGCCGGGGCAGTCGACGTGAGCGTAGTGCCGGTTGTCGGTCTGGTACTCGACGTGGGCGATCGAGATCGTGATGCCGCGGGCCTTCTCCTCCGGCGCCTTGTCGATCTGGTCGAACGGCGTGAAGGGGTTCAGGTCCGGGTGCGCGTCGTGCAGGACCTTGGTGATGGCCGCGGTCAGCGTGGTCTTGCCGTGGTCGATGTGACCGATGGTCCCGATGTTGACATGCGGCTTGTTCCGCTCGAACTTCTGCTTCGCCACGGGTGTCCCTCCAAGGACGGGTGGTGTCGTGCCGTGCTGGTGGTCCTGGGACCGCCGGCGGCGCGGGAGAAGGGATCGCGCCGCCTGCCGGCCACTTGTAGCCTGCTAATGATCAATAGTGGCGCCGGGCCCGTGAGTGGCCCCCGGACGGGGCCGCCGCGCCCGGCCACCGGTCACTCCCCGCGCGCCTTCGCGATGATCTCCTTCGCGACTCCCGCCGGAACCTCGGCGTAGGAGTCGAACTGCATCGAGTAGACGGCCCGTCCCGAGGTCTTCGAGCGCAGGTCCCCGACGTAGCCGAACATCTCCGACAGCGGGACGATCGCCTTGACGATGCGCGCGCCGGACCGTTCGTCCATCGCCTGGATCTGCCCGCGCCGCGAGTTCAGGTCGCCGATCACGTCACCCATGTAGTCCTCGGGGGTGGTGACCTCGACCGCCATCATCGGTTCGAGCAGCACCGGGTCGGCCCGCCGCGCCGCCTCCTTGAACGCCATCGAACCGGCGATCTTGAAAGCGAGCTCGGACGAGTCGACGTCGTGGTACTGGCCGTCGAGCAGGGTGACCTTTACGTCGACGAGGGGGTAGCCGGCGAGCACGCCGAACTCCATCGCCTCCTGGCAGCCGGCGTCGACCGAGGGGATGTACTCACGCGGGATGCGGCCACCGGTGACCTTGTTCTCGAACTCGTAGCCGCCGCCGTCGCCGCCGGAGGGCTCGAGATCGATGATCACGCGGGCGTACTGCCCGGAGCCACCGGTCTGCTTCTTGTGCGTGTAGTCGACCTTCTCGACCTTGCGCCGGATGGTCTCCCGGTAGGCGACCTGCGGCTTGCCGACGTTGGCGGCGACACCGAACTCGCGGCGCATCCGGTCGACGAGCACGTCCAGGTGCAGCTCGCCCATGCCGGCGATGATCGTCTGCCCGGTCTCGTCGTCGGTGCGGACCTGGAAGGTCGGGTCCTCCTCGGCCAGCCGGCCGATGGCCGTGCCCAGCTTCTGCTGGTCGGCCTTGGTCTTCGGCTCGATCGCGACGCTGATGACCGGCGCCGGGAAGGTCATCGACTCCAGGATGACCGGAGCGTTCGGGTCACACAGCGTGTCACCGGTCGTGGTGTTCTTCAGACCGACGACCGCGACGATCTGGCCCGCGCCGACGCCCTCGCGGTCCTCCCGGTGGTTGGCGTGCATCTGGAGGATGCGGCCGATGCGCTCCTTGCGGTCCTTGGTGGAGTTCAGCACCGGGGAGCCCGAGGTGAGCCGGCCGGAGTAGACCCGGATGTAGGTCAGCTTCCCGACGTAGGGGTCAGTCATGATCTTGAAGGCGAGTGCGGCGAACGGCTCGCTCTCGTCCGGCTCACGGGAGACCTCGGTGTCCTCCCGGCCGATGGCGTGACCGACCGTGACACCGATGTCCAGCGGGCTCGGGAGGAAGTCGACGACGGCGTCGAGCATGGGCTGCACGCCCTTGTTCTTGAACGCCGACCCACACAGCACCGGGTTGAGCGAACCGGCCAGCGTGCCCCGGCGCAGCGCCGCCCGCAGCTGCTCCTCGGTCGGTTCCTCGCCCTCGAGGTAGAGCTCCATCAGGGCGTCGTCGTTCTCGGCGACGGTCTCGATGAGCTTGTCCCGCCACTCCTGCGCGGCCTCCAGGTGGTCACGCGGGATGTCGACGGTCTCGTAGGAGGCGCCCTTGTCCTCGGTGTGCCAGAGCAGGCCCTTCATCTGGATCAGGTCGATGACGCCCTTGAAGTCGGCCTCGACGCCCCAGGGCAGCTGGATGACGGCCGGGGTCGCGGCGAGCCGGTCGACCATCATCTCCACGCACCGGTGGAACTCCGCGCCGACCCGGTCCATCTTGTTGACGAACGCGATCCGCGGGACGTTGTAACGGTCGGCCTGGCGCCAGACGGTCTCGCTCTGCGGCTCCACACCGGCCACGGCGTCGAAGACGGCGACCGCACCGTCGAGCACCCGCAGCGACCGCTCCACCTCGACGGTGAAGTCGACGTGCCCCGGAGTGTCGATGATGTTGATGGTGTG
The DNA here is from genome assembly GCF_920888515.1 of Protofrankia sp. CiP1_Cm_nod1. Lineage (GTDB taxonomy): Bacteria > Actinomycetota > Actinomycetes > Frankiales > Frankiaceae > Protofrankia. Next base: position 8,377 of record NZ_CAKKTM010000438.1, read on the forward strand.
GCCGCGCCAGGTACAGGTGGTGGCGGCGGAGGTGATGGTGATCCCCCGCTCCTGCTCCTGCTCCATCCAGTCCATCGTGGCGCCGCCGTCGTGGACTTCACCGATCTTGTAGTTGACGCCGGTGTAGAACAGGATCCGCTCGGTGGTCGTGGTCTTGCCCGCGTCGATGTGGGCCATGATCCCGATGTTGCGGGTCGCGGCCAGCGCGGCACGTACGTCAGCAGACATTGTTGGTTACCAGCGGTAGTGGGCGAAGGCTCGGTTGGACTCCGCCATCTTGTGGGTGTCCTCGCGCCGCTTCACGCTCGCGCCGAGACCGTTACTGGCGTCGATCAGCTCGTTCATGAGGCGCTCGGTCATGGTCTTCTCGCGGCGCTGCCGGGCGTAGCCGACCAGCCAACGCAGCGCGAGGGTGGTGCTCCGGCTCGTGCGCACCTCGACCGGTACCTGGTAGGTGGCGCCACCGACCCGGCGGCTGCGCACCTCCAGCGTCGGCTTGACGTTGTCGAGAGCGCGCTTGAGCGTGACCACGGGGTCGTTGCCGGTCTTCTCCCGAGCGCCCTCGAGCGCCCCGTAGACGATCCGTTCGGCCAGCGACTTCTTACCGCTGAGCAGAACCTTGTTGACCAGCGCTGTCACCAGCGGTGAGCCGTAGACCGGATCGACGACGACGACGTGCTTGGGAGCCGGGCCCTTGCGTGGCATCAGGCCTTCTCCTTCTTTGCTCCGTACTTGCTGCGCGCCTGCTTGCGGTTGCGGACACCCTGCGTGTCCAGCGTCCCGCGAACGATCTTGTAGCGGACGCCCGGAAGGTCCTTCACCCGGCCGCCGCGCACCAGGACGATCGAGTGCTCCTGCAGGTTGTGCCCCACCCCCGGGATGTAGGCGGTGACCTCTATCCCGCTGTGGAGCCGGACCCGGGCGACCTTGCGCAGCGCCGAGTTCGGCTTCTTGGGCGTGGTCGTGTAGACGCGGGTGCACACGCCACGGCGCTGCGGGCTCCCCTTGAGCGCCGGGGTCTTGGTCTTCTCGACCTTGTCCTGCCGGCCCTTGCGGACCAGCTGCTGGATCGTCGGCAACGCCGCTCCCGTTCCTCTTCCGTTCCTGCCGGTACCTGCCGTCATCTCATCTGTGTCCGACCCACGCTGTCCGACCCACGCGGTCGGGCGTGTCGCGACCCCCGGGAACAGCCCGACAACTGGGACGGTCTGCCATGGGAGTACGCCCGCCCGCCTTGGTGAAGGCCGGGCCACCCTCGGCACCACGGGCCCGGCAGGACGGGCCACGGTGCCACGGGACGGCCATGGGATGGCGCAGGACACAGGTCAACCTTGCAACGCACAGCGCCGCAGAAAGCGAGACTACAGACCCGTCGACGGCTGTGTCGAATCGGGGTACCCCACGTGCCACTGGTAGCCGGATCCCCCGCGCTGCCGGAACCGCCGGAACCGCCGGCAGCAGCGGGATCTTCGGCGCGCATCCCCTGGTCGACGATGCCGCACAGGCCGTTTGTTGTGATGGCGGCGTCCATCTGATGTGACAGCGTTGCTGGATGGTGCGCGGGCCGCTGCCCCCGGCAGCTTGGCCGGCCCGGCGGTTCCAGCCCGGCGGCGTCAGTCCGGCAGCTTCCGCAGCTTGCAGACGAAGAAGCCCTCGAACGCCGGGCCTGGCAGGATGCGCCGGGCGTCGGCGAGCGCCGGATGGAAGGTCTCGGTCCGCCAGTGGCGCAGGCCTGGCCGCCACGCGTCCGGCGCGGAGCCGTCGATGTCGACCTCGATCGGGCACACCTCGACGGGATGGTGGCGCAGCAGGTAGCTCAGCGGCGCCTCGTTCTCCTCCGGGCCGAACGTGCAGGTGGAGTACACCAGGATGCCGCCGGGACGCAGCAGCCGGCAGGCCGCCACCAGCATCTTGCGCTGCAGCCAGCCGTAGTCGGTCACCCGCTGCTCGGTCCAGTACCGCAGCGCCGAGGACGACCGCAGGTCGACCAGGCCCTCGCCGCTGCACTGGGCGTCCAGCAGCACCCGGTCGAAACGCTCCGTTATGAACTTGTCGGCGTACTGCGCCGGGTGACAGCTCGTCTCGGCCAGGCGGACGTGGAACTGCCGGGTGACCGCGCGCAGCTTCTCCAGCCGGGGCGCGATGCCGTCGTTGGCCCACAGCCGCGCGTCGTTACCGACCAGTGCCGCGATGTGCGCCGTCTTGCCGCCCGGCGCCGCGCACAGATCGATGATCGATTCGGCGGGCGCGGGCGCGAGGGCCAGCGCCGGCACCAGGCTGGAGATGTTCTGGATGTAGGCGTGACCGCCGCCGAACACCTCCGAGCCCGACAGCACCCGCTTGTCGCCGCGCAGGAGGTAGCCGTCGGGGCACCAGTCGAGCGGGTCGAGGACGAGCCCGAGATCCCCGATGGCGCGGTGGACCGCCGCCGCACCCAGCGGTGAGAGCCGGTTGACCCGGACGCCGGGACGGCGGTCCAGGCAGAGCCGCTCGACCACCTCGGGCTCGGCGAGCTGGAGGATCTCGGACAGCCGCCGTACGAACAGCGCCCGCTTCCGGCTCACCCAGCCCCCCGCCACGTCCTGCCCGCGCGCCACCACGGGTACGCCAGCCCGGCGACACCGCCGCCGCCGCCAAAATACCCACCGCGCACCCACAGCGCGGCCGGGCCCCACCCAGCCACGGCATACCTGGTTGACACCTGGTGATACCTGGCTGTAACTGGCCGGTGACCAACCGGCACCTGGCCGCGGCGGCCGGGCCCCGTCCAGCCCCGGCGCCGGTGGCGGCCCTGAGATATCCGCCACATCGGGTGCACGGGGCGTCACATACGAAGCGTCGCGGGCTCGACCGGACGAGACGCGGCCGGGACCACCGGCCTCACGCCAGGCATACCGCCGCCGGCGGGATGGCCGCAAACGCCCGGCCGGCGGCCACACCCCCCGGGCCGTCCGATTACCGACCACGGCGGTGTACAGCAGCCGACGAACCGCTTTTCCCGGGCCGCCACCGGCCAGCCCGGCCGCCCCTGCCGGCGCCCCCGCCACCTGCGAAAACACCGCGGACCGGCCGGCCGGCAAAAAATCCGCCGGCACGTCACAACCTTTGTCGCAGCGCACATGTCGTGCTCGAGACCGAATACCCGAGTACCGCGAAATCTGTGAGCCGATTCATGATGTTGAATCCTTGCCCGGTAATCGGCGCCCCGATAACTTCGGCTTTGCCACCGCCACGTCCAGCCGATCCCGATGGAGGACAAATGTCTAGTTCCTTCCCCTTTCCCAGCCATACGGAAATTAGCTCGTCAAGCGCTTTCGGGCTGGTCATAGAAATATCCGACGCCGTCGAGATATCCGTCTTCCGCGGCACCGAGGAAATCCCCGGGAAAACCCCTCCGGTATGGCCGGACACCCGTGCCGGGCGGTGGGAAGAAGACCACGGCGACCAGCCCGTGAGCACCCGCCCCGGCCCGGGCGACGCCGTCAGGGCGGATTCCGGCACCGCTGTCGACACGGCCCCCGACAGCGCTGCGGACGCAACCAGAACCACGCACCGCGACGACTGACCCCCACAACCGGCACCAGGCAGGCGGCTCACAATGACGACATCTCGCCGGTCGTCCACCGGGACCAACAGGTGGACCGGGCAGCCGGCCCACCAGCAGACCTCGGCGGAGACGGCATTCCCGAAGACCACCGCCGGTGTGTCCTGGCTGTACGGGCGCCTCTTCGCCTGGCTCACCGGAAATCCCGCGGCCGCCCGCGTCGAATATTTCATCCGGGACCAGAACAGGGCGGCCGCCACACACGCCGCTCTTTCCCTGCTGGGCTCGTCGGCCCTGGTGGCCGCTCCGTTCGCGATCCGGGACCTGATCGACAGCTGGCTGCTGCTGCTGCGGACGGACGGCATACTCCTCCCGGTCATCCTCATCCTCGGCGCCTTTGTGCTCAGCGCCGTGGTGTCGGCCCTGCGATACATACTGGTCAGTTATTTCAGCGAGAAACTCGCCCTGCGAATCCGGCGCGACCTGTACCAGCACGCGATCGCGCTGCCGTTCCCCCACGTCGCCCGGGCCCGGCACGGGGACGTCGTCGCCCTGTTCACCATCGACACCGCCAGGGTGCGCGCGGCCGCCGCCGTCTGCCTGCCGGCCATCGCGACCATGGCGGTCGAACTCGTCGTGGCCGGGGTGGTCGCCTGCCTGCTCCAGTGGCGTCTCGCGTTCGCCGTGGCCGTGATCGGCGTGGTCCCGCTCGTCCTGCTGCGCCTGGTGCGTGAGCGCGTCCGGGCCATCTCCCGGGTGGAAGGCGAACGGCTCAGCCGGCTGGTCGATCATCTCATCGAGCTGACCGGGCCAGCGGGAGCGCTGCACCTGCGCGCCTTCCGCGCGCAGCACACCGGCCAGGAGGAGTTCGACCGGCTGGGCGCGGCCATTGCGACGGCCGCTCGCACCCGCGTGCAGGTCTTCGCCCGCCTGCAGCTCATCGCCGCGGCCAGCTCGGTGCTGGCGACCATGACCGTGATCGGGCTCGGGGTGTGGCTCACCCTGAACCAGACGATGACGGTCGGCACCTTCGTGGCCTTTCTCAGCGTGCTCCTGCTGGCGTTCCGTTCCATCGCCGGCTTCGCCGACCTGCGTACCCAGCTCTTCGACGGCGAGGCCTCCCTCGTCCGCATCCTGGATTTCCTCGACATCCCGCTGGGGACGGCGCCGGCCGGCGGCCGCAGCAACGTCAGGCCGCTGACCACGGCCGACCGGCCGCATCCACCCAGGGACAGCACGCCACCGGCGGGCCCGGCGGCCACCGGCTCCGAGGACGCCGGACGGCCACCGGTCCACGGCGATCTCGTCCTGGAGAACGTCTCCTACTCCTACGCGCCCGGCGTGCCCGCCCCCAGGTGGGCGCTGCGCGGCGTCGACGTCGTCGTGGGCCGCGGCGAGATGGTGGCCGTCGTCGGGTTCAGCGGCGCCGGGAAGACCACGCTGTGCCATCTCGCCAGCGGCCTGCTCACCCCCACCAGCGGGCGTGTCCTGCTCGGCGGCTGCGACGCCGGCGGGCTGTCCCCCGCCGCGGCCCGGGCCGCGGTCGGCCTGGTGTCGCAGGAGCCGTTCGTCCAGCGTCGCAGCGTCGCCGAGAACCTCCGCTTCGGCAGCCCGGCCGCGGCGACCGACGAGCTGTGGGCCGCGCTGGAGGCGACCGGGCTGGTCACGCTCGTGCGTTCGCTGCCGGAGGGGATTCACACCCCGCTGGGGCACAACGGCCACCAGATCTCCGGCGGGGAGCGGCAACGGCTGTCCATCGCCCGCGTACTGGTCCAGAACCCGCGGACCGTCATCCTCGACGAGGCGACGTCGAACCTCGACGCGCTGACCGAGGACCTGCTGCGCGCCTCCCTGGAACGTCTGCTCGCCGAGCGAAGCTGCCTCGTCGTGGCCCACCGGGCGACGATGACCGTTGCCGCCGACCGCATCTACGTGCTGGAGAACGGCACGGTGATGGAGGCCGGGCCACACGACCGGCTCGTCCGCAGCGGCGGTGTCTACGCCCGGCTGGCCCGCGGCCCGGCCGAGCACGCCCTGCGGAAGAGCAGGAACGGCGTCCGGTAGAGGGGCCAGCGGAGGAAAGCGCCGGTGGTCAGAAGAGCAGGTCGTCCCAGTCGACGGTGACCGGGATCGGGTTGGTGACCTCAGGCGCTCCGCCGGCCTCGTCCTTCATGAACGTGCCCAGGTGCTTGTAGAGCAGGGTCGCCCGGTCGAGCGCGTAGCGTTCGATGCTCGTGACGCCGTCGTTGTCGAGCCGGGTGATCCAGTAGTGCGCGATGCCGGCCCTGGCGTATTCACCGAGCTTGTCGGTGGTGTCCTGGGTCTCCGAACCCGGCAACACGATCTCGATGACGAGCAGGGCGTGCTCCGCGCGGAGACGTTCGCCGGCCGCGCGGTCGAGACAGCGGTAGAGGATCACATCCGGGCGGCGGTTGAGCAGCGGGATGTCACGCAGCCGGAGATCGACGTCGTTGTTGACGGCCAGGCATCCGTGGCCGCGGGCCATCGCGCGCCGTGCGTGCCGTTCCAGCAGGTTGGCGAGGCGACGGCCGGCGGTCTGATGATCCGGAGTCGGCGCCTCACAGAAGACGACGTAGCCGTCGACGATCTCGATCGCCCTGGCGATCTCCTCGGGCAGCGCCTCGTACTCCGCGGCGGTCACCCGCGCGGGCTGCGGCTGTATACGGAGCAGCCAGCTGTCCTCCGGCAGTGCCGTCGTCATCGCCGTCTCCTCCTCGGCATCGTGCCGATGCGGTGCTCCCCTCGGCATCGTGCCGATGCGGTGCTTCCCTGGTGCAGGCCGGCAGATCTACCCGGCGCTGTCCAGCGTAGTGCCGTACCAGGCAACGTCTGCCCTGTTGACCGATGGCCAGGCGCGAGGCCGGATCCACACAGCAACGCGGCCCGGGTGAACGTCCGGCAGGGACGCCCACCCGGGCCGCCTGGAGCACTTGCGTGGCAGGAACTACCGGGTAGCGAGAACTACCGGTAGTCGCCGCCGGTGCTGCGGTAGTCGAAGTCGTCCAACGGGACGGCCTGGCCGCTGCCGGTGCCGAACGCGCCGTACTCCACGGTCGCGCCCTCCTCGTAGCCGCTGACCGAGTACACCGACGCCCGTGCCTCCTCGGTCGGCTCGACCCGGATGTTGCGGTACCGCGAGATGCCGGTACCCGCCGGGATGAGCTTGCCGATGATGACGTTCTCCTTCAGGCCGACCAGCGAGTCCGACCGGGCGTTGATCGCGGCGTCGGTGAGCACCCGGGTCGTCTCCTGGAAGGATGCGGCCGACAGCCACGACTCGGTCGCCAGGGACGCCTTGGTGATCCCCATCAGGACCGGACGGGCCGAAGCCGGCTGACCGCCGGTCTCGACCACCCGACGGTTCTCCTCCTCGAACCGGGCCCGCTCGACCAGCTCGCCCGGCAGGAGCGTGGTCTCCCCCGACTCCAGCACGTTCACCCGCTTGAGCATCTGCCGGATGATGATCTCGATGTGCTTGTCGTGGATCGACACACCCTGCGAGCGGTACACCTCCTGCACCTGGTCGACCAGGTGGAGCTGCACCTGACGCGGGCCGAGGATGCGCAGCACCTCGTGCGGGTCGACCGCGCCGTCGACGATCTTCTGACCGACGGCGATGCGCTGGCCCTCCTCGACCTTCAGCCGCGACCGGCGGGAGACCGGGTAGGCGATCTCCTCGCTGCCGTCGTCGGGGATGACCACGACCTTGACGGTCTTCTCGGTCTCCTCGATGCGCACCCGCCCGGAGACCTCGCTGATCGGGGCCTTGCCCTTGGGGGAACGGGCCTCGAACAGCTCCACGACACGGGGCAGCCCCTGGGTGATGTCGTCGCCGGCGACGCCACCGCTGTGGAAGGTACGCATCGTCAGCTGGGTGCCGGGCTCACCGATGGACTGGGCGGCGACGATACCGACGGCCTCGCCGACGTCGACGAGCTTGCCCGTGGCCAGCGACCGGCCGTAGCACTGCGCGCAGACACCCATCCGGGCCGCGCAGGTGAGGGCGGAACGCACCTTCACCGACTCGATCCCGGCATCGATGATCTTGCTGATGACCACGTCGCCGAGGTCGGTGCCGGCCGGTACCACCACGTCACCGGCGGCGTTCGCCGCGTCCGAGGCGAGCGTGCGCGCGTAGGCCGCGGTCTCGGCGTAACGGTCGCGGACGAGCACGCCGTCCGCTCCCTTGCGCGCGATGCGGGTGGCGATGCCGCGCTCGGTGGCGCAGTCGTCCTCACGGACGATGACGTCCTGGCTGACGTCGACCAGACGCCGGGTGAGGTACCCGGAGTCCGCGGTCCGCAGCGCCGTGTCGGCCAGGCCCTTGCGGGCGCCGTGCGTGGAGATGAAGTACTCCACCACGCTCAGCCCCTCGCGGAAGTTCGCCTTGATCGGACGCGGGATGATCTCGCCCTTGGGGTTGGCGACCAGTCCGCGCATCCCGGCGAGCTGCCGGATCTGCATCATGTTCCCGGCGGCCCCGGAGTTGACCAGCACGGCGACCGGATTGGTCTCCGGGAAGTTGGCCTCCATGGCCTCGGCGACCTTGTTCGTCGCCTCGTTCCAGATCTGGACCAGTTCGGCGCGGCGCTCGTCGTCGGAGAGGAAGCCTCGGTCGAACTGCTTCTGCACTCGTTCGGCCCGCTGCTCGTACTCGTCGAGGATCTGCGCCTTGTTCGGCGGCGCGACAACGTCCTCGATCGCGACGGTCACCCCCGAGCGGGTGGCCCAGTAGAAGCCGGCGCTCTTCAGCGCGTCCAGCGTCGCGGCCACCTGGATCTTCGGGTAGCGCTCCGCCAGGTCGTTGACGATCGCGGCCTGGGCCTTCTTGTTCATCAGGTAGTTCAGGAACGGGTAGCCCTCGGGGAGCGCCTGGTTGAGCAGGCAGCGGCCGAAGGTGGTCTCCAGGGTGAACGGGTCGCCGGCTGCCCAGCCGGGCGGCGGGGCCCAGTCCAGCGGCGGCGTGGTGTCGCGTAGCCGGACCTTGATCTTCGCCTGTAGCTCGATCTCCCGCGCGTCGAAGGCCATCTGCGCCTCGGCCACGCTGGAGAACGCCCGCCCCTCGCCGCGGGCGCCCACGGCCAGCCGGCTGAGGTGGAACACCCCGGTCACCATGTCCAGGCTCGGCATGGCCAGCGGACGCCCGGACGCCGGCGAGAGGATGTTGTTGCTCGACAGCATCAGGATGCGCGCCTCGGCCTGCGCCTCCGCGGACAGCGGCAGGTGCACGGCCATCTGGTCCCCGTCGAAGTCCGCGTTGAACGCGGTGCAGACCAGCGGGTGGATCTGGATGGCCTTGCCCTCGACGAGCTGCGGCTCGAACGCCTGGATGCCCAGCCGGTGCAGGGTCGGCGCGCGGTTGAGCAGCACGGGGTGCTCGGTGATGACCTCTTCGAGCACGTCCCAGACGACCGGGCGGGCCCGCTCCACCATGCGCTTGGCCGACTTGATGTTCTGCGCGTGGTTGAGGTCGACCAGCCGCTTCATCACGAACGGCTTGAACAGCTCCAGGGCCATCTGCTTGGGCAGGCCGCACTGGTGCAGCTTGAGCTGCGGGCCGACGACGATGACCGAACGGCCGGAGTAGTCGACGCGCTTGCCCAGCAGGTTCTGCCGGAACCGGCCCTGCTTGCCCTTGAGCATGTCCGACAGCGACTTCAGCGGACGGTTGCCCGGCCCGGTCACCGGCCGGCCGCGGCGGCCGTTGTCGAACAGCGCGTCGACGGCCTCCTGCAGCATCCGCTTCTCGTTGTTGACGATGATCTCGGGCGCGCCGAGGTCGAGCAGCCGCTTGAGCCGGTTGTTCCGGTTGATCACCCGGCGGTAGAGGTCGTTGAGGTCGGACGTGGCGAACCGGCCACCGTCGAGCTGCACCATCGGGCGCAGGTCCGGCGGGATCACCGGGACGCAGTCGAGCACCATCCCGTTCGGGGAGTTGCGGGTGTTGAGGAAGGCCGAGACGACCTTGAGACGCTTCAGCGCCCGGGCCTTCTTCTGCCCCTTGCCGCTGCGGATGGTCTCCCGCAGCGACTCGGCCTCCGCCGCCAGGTCGAAGTCGACGAGCCGGCGCTGCAGGGCCTCCGCCCCCATGCCGCCCTCGAAGTACTGGCCGAAACGGTCCCGCAGCTCGCGGTAGAGCAGCTCGTCCGGCTCGAGGTCCTGGACCTTCAGGCCCTTGAAACGGTCGAACACCCGGCCCAGATCGTCGATCTTCCGCTGGGCGCGGTCGCGGATCTGGCGCATCTCGCGCTCGGCCGCCTCCCGCACCTTGCGCCGGACGTCGCCCTTGGCGCCCTCGGCCTCCAGCTGGGCGAGGTCGGCCTCCAGCTTCTTCTGCCGGGTCTCGACGTCGGCGTTCTTCTTGTCCTCGAGATGCTGCTTCTCGACGGAGATCCGGGCTTCGAGGGTGGGCAGGTCGCGGTGACGCGCGTCCGCGTCCACGCTTGTGATCATGTAGGCGGCGAAGTAGATGACCTTCTCAAGGTCCTTCGGCGCCAGGTCGAGCAGGTAGCCGAGCCGGCTCGGGACACCCTTGAAGTACCAGATGTGGGTGACCGGCGCGGCCAGCTCGATGTGGCCCATCCGTTCCCGACGCACCTTGGCGCGGGTGACCTCGACACCGCAGCGCTCGCAGATGATGCCCTTGAAACGAACGCGCTTGTACTTACCGCAGTAGCACTCCCAGTCCCGGGTCGGGCCGAAGATCTTCTCGCAGAAGAGCCCGTCCTTCTCCGGCTTGAGGGTACGGTAGTTGATCGTCTCCGGCTTCTTGACCTCGCCGTGTGACCACTGGCGGATGTCGTCCGCGGTGGCGAGGCCGATGCGCAGCTCGTCGAAGAAGTTGACGTCGAGCACGTGTCTTCTCTCTCTGCCGTCTGGCTGCCCGCTGTCGCCGGCAGGTGTTCGTGCGGATGGCGGCGGCGGGGGGCGTGGGCCGTCAGTTTGTCCAAGGTCGGCGGGGGTGCCGCGACACGGCCGGGGCCCGGAGGCTACCGGCTGCCGTGTCCCGGCCGTGTGGTCCGCGACCGCGGCGGCGCGGGGGCGGCGGCTCCAGGAGGATCATCCTGTGGTCCCCATGGTCCCCATGGCCCCCTGGTCGCGCCGCCTCCGGCCGCTGGCGGTCACCCGGCCGCAGACCACTACTCGTCAGACCTCCTCAACGCTGCTCGGCTCCCGCCGGGACAGGTCGATACCGAGTTCCTCCGCGGCGCGGAAGACGTCCTCGTCGGTGTCACGCATTTCGATGGAAACGCCGTCGCTGGAGAGGACCTCGACGTTCAGGCACAGTGACTGCATTTCCTTGATGAGCACCTTGAAGGACTCCGGGATACCGGGTTCGGGAATGTTCTCGCCCTTGACGATGGCCTCGTAGACCTTGACGCGGCCGAGAACGTCGTCCGACTTGATGGTGAGCAGTTCCTGCAGGGCGTAGGCGGCACCGTAGGCCTCCAGCGCCCACACCTCCATCTCGCCGAAACGCTGCCCACCGAACTGCGCCTTACCGCCCAGCGGCTGCTGGGTGATCATCGAGTAGGGGCCGGTCGAACGGGCGTGGATCTTGTCGTCGACCAGGTGCAGCAACTTGAGGATGTAGATGTAGCCGACCGCCACCGGATACGGGTAGGGCTCGCCGGTCCGGCCGTCGAAGAGCTCGGCCTTGCCGCTGGACCCGATGAGCTGGACGCCGTCCCGGTTGGGCAGCGTCGAGGAGAGCAGACCGGTGATCTCCTCCTCGCGGGCGCCGTCGAAGACCGGAGTGGCCACGTTGGTGTTCGGCGGCGCCTGGTCCGCCCGGATGCCGCGCAGCCGTTCCTTCCACTCCTCGGTGCCCGTGTCGACCTGCCAGCCGGTCTTGGCCACCCAGCCGAGGTGGGTCTCCAGGATCTGGCCGATGTTCATCCGGCGGGGCACACCGTGCGGGTTGAGCACGACGTCCACCGGGGTGCCGTCGGAGAGGAACGGCATGTCCTCGGCCGGCAGGATCTTCGCGATGACGCCCTTGTTCCCGTGCCGCCCGGCGAGCTTGTCACCATCGGTGATCTTGCGCTTCTGGGCGACGTACACCCGGACCAGCTCGTTCACGCCGGGCGGCAGCTCGTCGCCGTCCTCCCGGGAGAACACCCGGACCCCGATGACCTTGCCGGACTCCCCGTGCGGCACCTTCAGCGAGGTGTCGCGGACCTCCCGGGCCTTCTCACCGAAGATCGCGCGCAGCAGCCGCTCCTCCGGGGTCAGCTCGGTCTCGCCCTTGGGCGTGACCTTCCCGACCAGCACGTCACCGGGCGAGACCTCGGCGCCGATACGGATGATGCCGCGCTCGTCGAGGTCGGCGAGGACCTCCTCGGCGACGTTGGGGATGTCCCGGGTGATCTCCTCCGGCCCGAGCTTGGTGTCCCGGGCGTCGACCTCGTGCTCCTCGATGTGGATCGAGGACAGGACGTCGTCCTGGACCAGCCGCTGGGAGAGGATGATCGCGTCCTCGTAGTTGTGGCCCTCCCACGGCATGAAGGCGACCAGCAGGTTCTTGCCCAGCGCCATCTCGCCGTTGTCCGTGCAGGGGCCGTCCGCGATGACCTGGCCCGCCTCGACCCGGTCCCCCTCGTCCACGATGGGCTTCTGGTTGATGCAGGTGCCCTGGTTGGACCGGCGGAACTTCGCCATCCGGTAGGTGCGCCGGGTGCCGTCGTCGTGCATGACGGTGATGTAGTCGGCGGAGAGGTCCTCGACCACGCCGGCCTGCGCGCAGACGACGACGTCACCGGCGTCCTTGGCCGCGCGGGCCTCCATGCCGGTGCCGACCAGCGGCGCCTCGCTGCGCAGCAGCGGGACGGACTGGCGCTGCATGTTCGAGCCCATCAGGGCGCGGTTGGCGTCGTCGTGCTCGAGGAAGGGGATCATCGCGGTGGCGACCGACACCATCTGCCGCGGCGAGACGTCCATGTAGTCGACCTCGTCGGGCGGGATGAACTCGACCTCGCCGCCCTTGCGGCGGACCAGGACCCGGTGCTCGGCGAACGACCCGTCGGAGCTCAGCGGCGCGTTCGCCTGCGCGATGACGTGCCTGTCCTCCTCGTCCGCGGTGAGGTAGTCGATCTTGTCGGTGACCCGCCCGGCCACGACCTTGCGGTAGGGCGTCTCGACGAAGCCGAACGGGTTGACCCGCGCGAACGTCGACAGCGAACCGATCAGACCGATGTTCGGCCCCTCCGGCGTCTCGATCGGGCACATCCGGCCGTAGTGGCTGGGGTGTACGTCGCGGACCTCGAAGCCGGCCCGCTCCCGGGAGAGACCACCCGGGCCGAGCGCGGACAGGCGCCGCTTGTGGGTGAGGCCGGCCAGCGGGTTGGTCTGGTCCATGAACTGGGAGAGCTGGCTGGTGCCGAAGAACTCCTTGATGGAGGCGACCACCGGCCGGATGTTGATCAGTGTCTGCGGCGTGATCGCCTCGACGTCCTGGGTGGTCATCCGCTCCCGGACGACCCGCTCCATCCGGGCCAGGCCCAGCCGCACCTGGTTCTGGATCAGCTCACCGACCGTGCGCAGCCGCCGGTTGCCGAAGTGGTCGATGTCGTCCACGTCGTAGGACTGGTCCCTGCCGGCGTGCAGCTGGACGACGTACTCGATCGTGCGGACGATGTCGTCCTCGGTGAGCACGCCGACGTCGTGCGGAACGTCCACCTCGAGCTTCTTGTTCACTTTGTAACGACCGACCTTGGCCAGGTCGTAGCGCTTCGGGTTGAAGAAGAGGTTCTCCAGCAGTGTCTGCGCGGACTCACGGGTCGGCGGCTCACCCGGGCGCAGCTTGCGGTAGATGTCGAGCAGCGCGTCGTCCTGGCTGGAGGTGTGGTCCTTCTCCAGGGTCACCCGCATCGACGGGAAGTCGCCGAACCGCTCCAGAATGCGCGCCTCGTCCCAGCCGAGCGCCTTGAGCAGCACGGTCACGGACTGGCGGCGCTTGCGGTCGATACGGACACCGACGGTGTCCCGCTTGTCGACCTCGAATTCCAGCCAGGCACCCCGGGACGGAATGACCTTGCAGGAGAACAGGTCCTTGTCGGAGACCTTGTCGATGGTCTTCTCGAAATACACCCCAGGGGAACGCACGAGCTGGCTGACGACGACCCGCTCGGTCCCGTTGATGACGAACGTGCCCTTCGGGGTCATGAGCGGGAAGTCGCCCATGAAAACCGTCTGGCTCTTGATCTCACCGGTGGTGTTGTTGGTGAACTCGGCCGTCACGAACATCGGGGCCGAGTAGGTCATATCCTTGTCCTTGCACTCCTCGACGGAGTACTTCGGCGGTTCGAAACGGTGGTCCCGGAACGACAGTGACATCGAACCGGAGAAGTCCTCGATCGGGGATATCTCCTCGAAGACCTCTTCGAGACCCGACGTGACGGGTACGTCGTCACGTCCGGCGTCGATGGCTTCCTGGACCCGTTCCGCCCACGCATCACTGCCGATCAGCCAGTCGAAGGACTGGGTCTGCAGGGCGAGAAGATCGGGGACCTCGAGAGGCTCAATGATCTTTGCGAACGAGATGCGGGAGGAGGTAGGCGAGGCGGCCAAGGTGGTCCTTCCGGTGGCCTGATCGTCGGGCTGGTGGCGCTGTGGCTTCCTTGATACGGCTTCCGGCAGCACGGGAGAATTCATGATCGCGTCGCCTTCGGCCTGCTGGAGAACAATCCGACGTAGGGGTGGTCGGGTGATCAGTGTCTCGCTACGGTTGTGGTGACTGTCGGCGGGGGTAGTCCAACAGGGTGCACGGGTGGCTCACGAACGCAGGCAGACGCGACACGGGCGTCAGCGAGTAGTCCGTCACGACAGCTTTCGGACGGGGACCTCCGCGTGGGATGGTCGTCCTGTACCGGTGACGTGGCGGCGCTTCGGTGGCGGATTGCGATCAACGGTCTCGCTCGGGTTACCTCGGTCGTGACGTCTGTCTGGACGGTCGCGCCCGGTGGGCGCGGCTGCACAGGGACTGAAGCCGTACGCGGGCTGGCACCGTCGCATACCTCAAGGAGCAGTGAGCGCACGACGAAAGGACAGCCCAAACGAGCAGTGTAGCCGATGGCTGCACTGCTGACAAGGCTGACCGCAGGGCCAGCTCCGGAAAGGGCTAGTCCTGAAGGCTGAACTCCTGAAGGCTGAGCTCGAGGCCGGCCAACGGAGACCGCCCGGCGGAAGCCGGTCAGCCGATGCTGGCTGACGGAGGCCGCCCGACGGGTGTGGGTCACCGCTTCGGAGATGATGGAACTCCGTCCCGGGTAAGGTCGTCAACCGGTTGCGAGGTAATGAGCGCGAGGAAGTCCGTGGCGCGCCCCGGCCGGGCCCGGTACGTGGCCCGCGCGCCCGGGCGGGACGTCCGGCCGCACGAGGCGTGGCGGGGCTCCCCACCCGGCC
>NZ_CAKKTM010000439.1 GCF_920888515.1 Protofrankia sp. CiP1_Cm_nod1
GCCGCGACAACCGGCCCGGGCGCGACCGGCCCGGGCAGACGCTCGGCAGCCCGTCCGACGGGCCCCGGCGGCCTCGGCTCCGCTGCCGGAGCGGCCCGAAGCGACAGGGCACCCGAAACGGCAGGGCACCCCGAAGCAGCGGAGCGGCCCGCGCCGACGGGGCGGTCCGAAGCGTCAGGACAATCCGAGCCAACCACGCGGGCCGTTGCCCTCTCGTCTCCGGGGAGGGAGAGGGCAACGGCCCGCGGGCGTCATGGCTACTTGACGGTGACCGTGGCGCCGGCGCCCTCCAGGGCTGCCTTGGCCTTCTCCGCGGCTTCCTTGGTCGCCTTCTCCAGCACCGGCTTGGGCGCCCCGTCGACGAGGTCCTTGGCCTCCTTCAGCCCGAGGCTGGTCAGCGCGCGGACCTCCTTGATGACCTGGATCTTCTTGTCGCCGACGGACTCGAGGATGACGTCGAACTCGTCCTGCTCCTCGGCGGCCGGTGCCTCGGCGGCCGGCCCCGCGGCGCTCGGCGCGGTGACCGCGACCGGCGCGGCCGCGGTCACCCCGAAGGTGTCCTCGAACTGCTTCACGAACTCCGACAGCTCCAGCAGCGTCATCTCCTTGAACACGTCCAGCAGCTCGTCGGTCGACAGCTTCGCCATGATGGCGGTCCTTTCATCGTGGTGGATCAGGAAGTCCGGCCGGGCGTACCGCGTCAGCGGGCCGAAAACGGCGCGGCCGCCGCCCGTCGGGTCACTTGTGGCTATGTGTCATTACTGGGGATTACCGGGGATCACCGGGGACCGCTTGGCTCGCGGCTCCCGGGGACGGGCCGGCCGGCGCTCGTCGGCGTCGGCCCCACCAGCCAGGCTGGCCGGGTAGCGGGACGCGCCGGGCTGTACGTGGCTGGCGCTCTACTCGCTCGCCTTTTACTCGCTCGCCTCGGCCGGGGACGCATCGGCCGCCGGCTCCTCGGCCACGGGCGCCTCCGCCTCCCGCTTGGCCCGCAGTGCCTCGGCCAGGCGGGCCGTCTGGGACAGCGGCGCCGCGAACAGGCCGACCGCCTTGGCCAGCGAGCCGTTGAGCGCACCGGCGAGCTTGGCGAGCAGCACCTCGCGCGACTCGAGGTCGGCCAGCCTGCGGATGTCCTCCGCCGACACCGGCCTGCCCTCGACGACCCCGCCCTTGACCACCAGGGCCGGGTTGGCCCGGGCGAAGTCACGCAGGCCCCTGGCCGCCTCGACCGGGTCGCCGGTGACGAACGCGACCGCGGTGGGGCCGACCAGCAGCTCGTCCAGGCCGTTGATACCGGCCTGCCCGGCGGCAATCTTGGTGAGGGTGTTCTTGACCACCGCGTACTGCGTGCCCTCGCCGAGCGAACGGCGCAGTTCGGTGAGCTGGCTCACCGTCAGCCCGCGGTACTCGGTCAGCACCGCCGCGGACGCGCCCCGGAACGAGTCTACGATCTCCGTTACCGCGGCGACCTTTTCCGGCTTCGCCATCGGGCTCCTTCATGGGGTCTGGCCGGTCGTCCGAAAGGTGCCGCAGACGACGAACGCCCCGGCGCAGGCGCGCGGGGCGTACCGACCGGGGCGAAACAACGCCGTCCCCGGGCAATGCTCCCTCACCTGCGCGGGCCGTCCGGTGGCTCCGGAACCTTCGGCCGCCCCACGAGGGGACGACGACCAGCGGTCTTCGGTTTGGTTCTCAGTGACCAGTTGGTTCTCAGTAAGCAGGATACTCGAGCCTGCGGCGATACGAAAAATATGATCGTTCCGCTTTCGGCCTCCGTGTCGAAACGGTACACGGCCTTGAAAGCCGCGGCCGGCCGGGGGGGCCGCATGCGCGCCCCCGGCCGGCCGCGGCCCACCGCGAGGCCGGTGCCGCCCGGCTCAGGCGGCGGCGTCCTCGAGAAGGTTGCGGGTACGGCCCGGGTCGACCAGAATCCCGGGGCCCATCGTGGTCGTGAAAGTGATTTTCTTCAGGTAACGGCCCTTGGCCGCGGCCGGCTTGACCCGGACGATCTCGTCCAGCGCGACGCTGTAGTTCTCGATCAGCTGCTCGTCGGTGAAGGCCGTCTTCCCGATGACGATGTGCAGGTTGCCCTGCTTGTCGACCCGGAAATTGATCTTTCCGCCCTTGATGTCGCGGACGGCCTTGGCGATGTCGAGGGTGACCGTGCCGGTCTTGGGGTTGGGCATGAGCCCGCGCGGCCCCAGGATACGGGCGATGCGGCCGACCTTGGCCATCTGGTCGGGGGTCGCGACGGTCGCGTCGAAGTCGAGGAAGCCCTCCTGGATCCGCTGCACGAGATCGTCGCTGCCGACGACGTCTGCACCGGCGGCGGTGGCCTCGGCCGCCTTCTCGCCGACGGCGAAGACCGCCACCCGCGGGGACTTCCCGGTGCCGTGCGGCAGGTTCACGGTGCCCCGGACCATCTGGTCAGCCTTGCGCGGGTCCACACCGAGGCGCAGCGCGACCTCGACGGTGGCGGCGTACTTGGTCGTGGACGTCTCGCGGGCCAGCTGGACGGCTTCCAGCGGGGTGTACAGCCGGTCCGCCTCGATCTTCTCGATCGCGGCCCGGTATGCCTTGCTGCGCTTGGTCATGCGTGTCTCCTCGTGGTGATGGCGGGCCGGAGCCGCTGCACCACCCGTCTCGTCCCGGTCGGCGGCCACAAGGCCCGGGGTGGGACGACAGGGAAACATGATCCCGCCATCGTCGGCCCCTGGTGGCCCGACAGGCCAGTGCGCTGGCGCCTCCGGCGCCCTTCGCGGCGGCGGAGCCCCTCGCGCCGAAGCCTCCGGCGCCTTCGGCCCTGGCCGCCTTCGGCGTCCTACGGGCCAGGCACTTCCCAGGACGGGTCGGGCGTGATCGGGCGCCCTCCCACAGCTGCGGTCACGGCCGCGACCGCGCGGCCGGACTGGTCGTCACCCGCTGATGGTGATACCCATCGACCGGGCGGTCCCAGCGATGATCTTCTCAGCGGCTTCCAGGGTGGTGGCGTTGAGGTCCGGCAGCTTGGTCTGGGCGATCTGACGGATCTGCTCGGCGGTCAGGTTGGCCACCTTCGTCCGGTGCGGCACGCCACTGCCCTTCTCCACCCCGGCGGCCTTGAGAATCAGCCGCGCCGCCGGCGGCGTCTTGGTGACGAAGGTGAACGAGCGGTCGTCGTACACGGTGATCTCGACCGGCACCACATTCCCGCGCTGGGACTCGGTGGCGGCGTTGTACTGCTTGCAGAACTCCATGATGTTCACGCCGTGCTGGCCGAGGGCCGGCCCCACCGGAGGCGCCGGCGTCGCCACACCGGCCTTGATCTGGAGCTTGATGATGGCGGCGATCTTCTTCTTCTTGGGAGGCATGGTGTCGTTTCTCTCCGAGTTGCTGCTGGCGGTGGGGCGGGCTCAGATCTTCGCGACCTGGTTGAACTGAAGTTCGACCGGCGTCTCGCGGCCGAAGATGGACACCAGCACCTTGAGCCGCTGTGCGTCGAGGTTGATCTCGCTGATGGTGGCCGGCAGGGTCGCGAACGGGCCGTCCATGACGGTCACCGACTCCCCGACCTCGAACTCCTGTACCCGGACCGTCTCGACCTTCTTCTCGCGCGGCGCAGGCGGCGCGAGGATCGAGAGGACCTCCTCCGTGCGCAACGGCGACGGCTTGTTGGTCAGCCCCACAAAGCCGGTCACGCCCGGGGTGTTGCGGACCGCCGACCACGACTGGTCGGTGAGGTCCATCCGCACATAGATGTAACCGGGGTACTTCTTCTGCTGCACCAGTTGCCGCTTGCCGTTCTTGATGACCGGGACCTCCTCGGTCGGCACCTCGATCTGGAAGATGTACTCCTCCATGTTGAGGCTGGAGATCCGGGTCTCAAGGTTCGTCTTGACCTTGTTCTCGTATCCGGCATACGAATGTATGACGTACCACTGTCCCGGAGCGTCCTCCAGGGCCCGCCGGATGTCCTCGGAGTCGTCCTCGGCCTCGGCGGCGGCGGGCTGGCCCGCGTCCGCCGGACCGGTCACGTCCGCCCGGTCCGTCGTGAGGTAGCCGGGGGATGTGTCGACACCCGTGGCGCCGTCACCGCTCTCGCCGGCCTGCGGCAGTGCGCCGGCCTCCGTGCTCGCCACCTCGTCGCGCGCCAGTGCCGCCAGCGGATCGAGACCGTCGAGAGCCTCCCCCTGTTCGGAGGAGACGTGCTCGGGAAACTGGGACACGCGGACGTTCCTTCTCTCTTGTGGCCGTGCTCTGTGAGCCGTGCGGGCCTCGGGGCGGCATGAATCCGTAGAATCCGGCCACATCAACCGAAAACGGCCAACACCGCCTTGGTGAGACCGAAGTCCAGCGAGGCGACGAAGGCCACCGTGATCGAGCAGAACACGAGCACGACGATCACATAGGTGATCAGCTCGTTCCGGCCCGGATAGACGACCTTCCGAAGCTCGGCGACAACCTCGCGGTAGAACCGCAGTGGCGTCGTGCGACGCCGGCCCGCGGGCCTGGTCGGCCGGCCGGCCCGCGGTGCCGCGTCACGTGTGTCGGTCGCCACTCACTCCACCTACCTGGTCGTCGGGTACCGCAGGGGCGACAGGACTCGAACCTGCAACCGCCGGTTTTGGAGACCGGTGCTCTACCAATTGAGCCACGCCCCTCTGCACTGCGACCGCCGTCGGAGCAGCGGCCACCGAACAAGATCGTATCTATCGGAAAAACCGATCTTGATGGTCATCGGCGGCACTGCATACCGGGAGGACAGCCCAAGCGCATCCACCATACTCCTACGCAGGCCCGCTTACCTGGCCGCCCGGCCCCGGCCCCGGCGGGGCCAGCGGGACGCCCACCCCGCGGCGGCCCGGCGACGCGGATTCGGCGTCCCGCATTCCCGCCCGGCCGGCACGCGGCCGGGCGCGGGACCGGCGCGGAACCAGTGCGGAACCAGTGCGGGACCGGCACGGAACCGAGGGCCCGCCGGAAGGCGGACGCCGAAGGTCTTCCTCCGGGCAGGGCGGATACCGACCGAAACCGCTGTCGGACCATCCGCGCACCGGCCCTTGTGGCGTCCCGTGGTGTCCGAACGGCCCCGGCAATGATCGGGCGGGCAACCCCTGACACATGGCAGCATGACAGTCATGACCCGGATCTCTCATCGCATCGGCAGCATCGCCCCCTCCGCGACGCTCGTCGTGGACGCGACCGCGAAGGCGCTTCGTGCAGCCGGCCGGGACGTGATCGGCTTCGGCGCCGGCGAACCGGACTTCCCCACCCCCGACCACGTCGTCGCGGCCGCCGAGAAGGCCTGTAGCGACCCGAAGATGCACCGGTACACACCCGCCGCCGGCCTGCCCGAGCTCCGGGAGGCGGTGGCGGACAAGACCCGCCGCGATTCCGGGCTCGACGTCCCCGCCGGCGCCGTGCTCATCACCAACGGTGGCAAGCAGGCGGTCTACCAGGCGTTCGCCACCCTGCTCGACCCCGGTGACGAGGTCCTGCTGCCCGCTCCCTACTGGACGACCTACCCGGAGTCGATCCGGCTCGCCGGCGGCGTCCCGGTGGACGTCGTCACCACCCCGGAGCAGGGCTACCGAGTGACGGTCGAGCAGCTGGAAGCCGCCCGCACCCCCCGGACGAAGGTGCTGCTGTTCTGTTCGCCGTCCAACCCCACCGGAGCCGTACACACCCCTGAGGAGGTCCGGGCGATCGGGCGCTGGGCGGCCGACGCCGGCCTGTGGGTGATCGCCGACGAGATCTACGAGCACCTGGTGTACGGCGACGCCCGGTTCGCGTCCCTGCCGGTCGAGGTGCCGGAGATCGCCGACCGCACCATCGTGGTCAACGGGGTGGCCAAGACCTACGCCATGACCGGCTGGCGGGTCGGCTGGCTGATCGGCCCGCCGGACGTGGTGCAGGCCGCCACCAACCTGCAGTCGCACGCCACGTCCAACGTCTCCAACGTCGCGCAGGCCGCGGCGCTGGCGGCCGTGACCGGGCCGCTGGACGCCGTCGTGGAGATGCGCAAGGCGTTCGACCGGCGACGGCTGACCATGCACCGGATGCTCTCCAGCGCGCCCGGGGTGGTCTGCCCGCTGCCCGACGGGGCGTTCTACTGCTACGCGTCGGTGGCCGGCGTCCTCGGCCGCACGCTGCGGGGGAAGACCCCGGCCACCTCGGCGGAACTGGCCTCGCTCATCCTCGAGGAAGCGGGGGTGGCGATCGTGCCGGGCGAGGCGTTCGGGACCCCGGGCTACACCCGGCTGTCCTACGCGCTCGGCGACGAGGACCTGGTCACGGGCGTCCAGCGGCTGTCCGACCTGCTGGCCGAGGCACGCTGACCAACACGCGGGCCACGCCGCCCGGCGGACACACCGTCACCACGACCAGCCCGCCACGCGCCTGCCCCGCCGCGCGCATGCCCCGCGGGCCGCGGGCAGGCGCGCGTGGCAGGCGCGTGGCGGGCCTTCGGAACCCGAGCGGGCCTCCGAAAGACGAGCCGAGCCGGCCTCAGGCGAGCTGGACGGTGGCCCGGGAGGCCAGCAGCACCTTGCTGCCGTCGAACCGCACGGTCAGGTTGACGACCACTTGGTTGTCCTCGAGCTTCTTCTCGACGACGCCGCTGGCCACGAGCGTGGCACCGGTGTCGTCGTCCGGTACCGGCACCGGGGAGGAGAAACGGACACTGTAGTCGACCACGCTGCCGGGGTCCCCCGCCCAGTCGGTGACGAGCCGGGCGGCCGTGGCCATGGTGTACATCCCATGAGCGATCACACCGGGCAGGCCGACATCGCGCGCCGCCCGCTCGTTCCAGTGGATCACGTTGAAGTCGCCGGAGGCCCCGCAGTAGCGGACAAGGTCCTCCCGGCGGATCCGGAACTCCCGCTCGGGAATCCGGGTACCGACCTCGACGTCGTCGTAGTCGATGATGGCAGGCATGTGAGCGCTCAGCACCCTTCCTGATCCCTGGAGGGCCGGCAGGCCGGCCCGCGTCCCTCTGGATGCCGTCAGGCCGCGGTGCCGCGCGAGGCCAGCGCCGTCCGGGCGGTCGCGACCAGCTCGCCGCCGGTCGTGACGAACTCGTACTCGCTGATCAGCAGCTCGTTGCGCCCGGCCTGGCGGATGTCGGCGATGGTGGCGGAGACGACGAGCTCGTCACCGGCGATGACTGGCCGGCGCAGCGAGTAGCGCTGCTCGACGTGCACCACCAGTGAGTAGTCGAGACCGAGCTGTGGGTCGCGCACCGGCACCACGGGCCGCCAGAGAGCCACCGCCGTCAGGAAGGTGGGCGGCGCTACAAGATCGACATAACCGGCCGCCTTGGCAGCCTCAAGATCGTGCGAGAGCGGACTGTTGTCCTGGATCGCGGCCGCGAACTGCCGGATGTGTTCGCGACCGACCAGGAAGGGAGCGTCCGCGACGAACCTGCGTCCGACAAAGTCCCGATTGAGCGGCACCACATGCTCCGATCTCGCCGTCCCCACGGCTGGAACCACCCTGGAACGCCCGGGAGCTACCACCCTCCCACGCGCCACCCAGCGAGGACAGACGGCTCCAGGAGTCGAAGCGGCGATCACCAACAGTGAAGAGATCAGTCCAACGGACTGAACACTAGCCCCGCGCGCCCTGGCTGCCGTACCGACAGGCCGTAGCGGCCCGACATCATCCCGGAAGGACCCGTGGAGCCCTGGAAGGCTCCTGGAAAGACGATGCCGCCCCGCGGGCCACGAGCCTGCCAGGGATGTCCGCGAACGCGGTCAGCGGGTCTCTCGGTGCTCGGTGTGGTGCCGGCAGTTCGGGCAGAACTTACGCAGTTCCAGACGGTCCGGATCGTTGCGGCGGTTCTTGCGCGTGATGTAGTTGCGGTGCTTGCACGCCTGACACGCCAGGGTGATCTTCGGACGGACGTCGGTGGCGGCCACGGTGCTGTGCCTCTTCCTGCAGGTGGGACAAGAACGAACCAGAGCTCGGACGTGCCGCACGACTGCGGCGCCGCCCATGGCGGGACGCGACCCGACCGGTAGCGGTGGCCGGATTTGAACCGGCGACACAGCGATTATGAGCCGCTTGCTCTGCCTGGCTGAGCTACACCGCCTGGGTGGACCCACTCCGGCAGCTGGCCCCCAGCCGACGGAGTGAAGGCCGGCAGCCGTTCACCTGGCTACCGACCGGTGCCACAGAGCCCCTTTACGGAATCGAACCGTAGACCTTCTCCTTACCATGGAGACGCTCTGCCGACTGAGCTAAAGGGGCGAGTACGCGCGCCTTACGTTACACGACGACGGGGCAGTGCGTGTCACGGGCCCGGTAGCAGTGACGCCGCCCGCGCCCGCCACGGCCGCCCGGCTCCCCCCGGCACGCGTGCGCGACAGCGCCCGGGAAGCCGCGGCCCAAGGCGAACAGATCTTCGCTGTCCGGCGCGATCCGCTCTGATGTAGACACCACTACATGTCACGAAAATGGGCCCGATCATAAAGATCGCAACTTTGAGTAGCGAAAAGATCGACTCGCGTACTGTTTATATCACTATAAGTAGATATTATTCTTCTTAGCGTAGTATCTGGTCGAGCGAGCCTGCCTCTGGCATCATCCGTCGGCCAGCCCACCCGGTCACGCCAAGGAGCTCCCGTGGGCATCGCACCCACATCCGCCTGCCAGGACGACCGCCTGCCAGGATGACGCCGGGCCAGGCCGGGCCGTCCGGCCCCACCGGTGGGGCGGCACACGCGGGGCCGTCGTAGCGGCCGTGGCGCACGGCATCCACGATCAGGCTGTTCGCGGCGCGCAGGCCGTTCGCGGCGGGTGGGCTGTTCGCGGCGAGTGGGCTATTCGTAACGCGACCGCCACGTTCGACGCGCCTGCCCCGGCGGCGGGCACCACGGCCGCCGTCCCCATGACGGCGGACACAGCCGCGGCCGCATCCGGTGCGGCCGTACCCATCGCGGACCGGTCCGCGCAGACAGTCCCGGCTCGGTGGCCGCAAGGTATCGACATCTCGTCATGGCAGCACCCCGCTGGCGCGCAGATCGGCCGGAACGCGGTCCACCCGGCCGGCGTCACCTTCGCCATCGTCGGGGCGACCGAGGGCATGACCTACACCAGCCCGTGCTTCGCCCTCGACCGCCTCCCTGCCCTCCAGACGGGCCTGGTCGTCGGCGCGTACCACTACGCCCGGCCCACCCAGCCGATCACGGCCGCGGTCGAACAGGCCGACCGGTTCCTCGCCGTCACCGGCCTCACCCGGTCCAACGGTCATCTGGCCCCCATCCTCGATCTCGAGGCCGACGGAAGCCTGTCGGCCGACCAGCTCACCGCCTGGGCCCGCGCCTTCCTGGAGGAGGTCGAGACGAGAACCGGGCGCGCGCCCATCCTGTACACCTACCGGTCGTTCTGGAGCGACACGATGAAGAACACCACGTCATTCTCCTGCTACCCACAGTGGTTCGCCATTTACAACGGAAGCTCGGCCCCGGGCTCCCTGCCCGGCGGCTGGCAGAAGTGGGCGATGTGGCGGTTCACCTCCTCCGGGAGCGTTCCCGGCATCACCGGGAACGTCGGCATGAACGTCGTCCGCTGTGGCATCGACGCGCTGGCGGCGAACGCCGGCGGACGGGCCGGCGAGGCCGACCGGCGGTACGGCTCGGACTCCCGGGTGCGCTCGGTGCTGAGGGCCGCCGCCCGCGGCGAGGAGCCCGCCGGTGGTGGGCCGGTGGCGACAGTTCGGCCAGGGGCCGCTCTTCTGGCCGGTGGCGACCGGCGTCCACGAAGGGCCGTGCCCGGCCGGACAGCCACCGGCCGTGCGGGCCAGAGCGCGCCGGATGGATCTTCGATCAGCCGAACGTGACCCTGCGCGACGGGTCTCCAGGCCGGAATGCCGGGCAACCGGGCATGTCCAGGGCGTGCGCAGGCATGCGCGAGGCGCCCGGAGGGCACACGGAGGGTATGGCCATGTGGGCCAGCCGGCCGCCGGTGACCCAGTCGTGCCCCTTGCGCGCCGCCGGAGACCTGGCGGCCCCGGGGCCGCCAACCGACCCGAAAGCGACACCGAAGGTGACGCGACCGCGGCCCCTCCGCGGCCGCCAGCGGCCACCGGGCCCCGGGTCGCCAGGCGTCCCGCCACGCTCCAGGGAGGATTTCATGCAACCGGCACGGTCAGCGGCACGCACCAACGGATGGCTGGTATTCGCCGCGGTCATCCTCTTCATCACAGGCTTTCACAATATCATTTATGGAGTTGCCGCTCTCGACAGATACTCCTATCTCGTCACCGGCAACGGTGTGATCATCTACCAGGATCTGGACTTCTGGGGCTGGCTGCTGATAGCCATGGGCATCGTCGAGGTCGCCGTCGCGGCGGGTCTGTTCATGGGCCGGCAGTGGGCCCGCTGGGCGGCGATCGCGATCTGCACGGTCAACGTGATCGCGCACCTTGCCTTCCTCGCGGTCTTCCCGGTGTGGGCAGTCATCCTCATCGCGCTCGACGTACTCGTGATCTATGCGGTGACCAGGCCTGACACACCGCCTCGCGGGTCCTACGAGCCCTACCCCGAAACCGACCGGATCGAGGCCCGCACCGGCGGCCGGGAGTACACCGAACCATCCCGGTCCACCGTGCAAGGCACGTCCAGCACGCCGTCCGGCACGCGAGGCAGCCGGTCCGGCCCTGAGGCGCCCACTCGCTGAGCGCCCGGGAGCGAACAGCGGGAACCCGCTCGACGACGCCGGCGTTCCGGCCCTTCCACGGGCCGTGGAACGTCGGCGTCGGCCGTGTGCGCCCGGCTCCGGAAAGGCCGTCCGTCCCCCCGGGCCTTCGGGTCCGGCCCGTGGCGACGGCAGCCCGGAGCAACAACGATCAAGTAACAGCGATCAGGACGATCAGGAGTGCTGGCAGCCGCAACCGCGGCAGCCGGGAACGGCGGCGGTCAGAAACGAGGGTGGGACAATATCCGCGCCACGAACGCCGGCAGGTGGGCGGCGGCGAACGCGTCGGCGTCCCACGTCTGGTCCAGGGCGGCCGCGACGTCACGCCAGACGTAGGCCGATGCCGGCCGGCCGTCGACGAGTACGAGGCGCCGCGTCTCGTACTCGTCGCCTTCGAACGCGTCGAGAACGGCCCGCTCCGGCGGGCTGAGGCCGGACAGCGCGCGTCCGGCCACCACCGCGGCCGCCCCGGCGGCCGGCACCAGGCCCGGGTAGGCCCGACCGGGCAGCGC
>NZ_CAKKTM010000440.1 GCF_920888515.1 Protofrankia sp. CiP1_Cm_nod1
CACCAGGCCCGGGTAGGCCCGACCGGGCAGCGCCGCCGCCCGCCACCCGGCGGCCGCCGCCGGCCGCGAGCACGGCAGCCGGCCGAGCAGGGCCCGGGCAACCTCCGGGAAGCACAGGGTGCCGTAGACGAACAGCTCGGACGGCCCCACGCCCGGCCTCAGGCGACCGCGTCCAGTTCGGCGCGGGTGAGGACCGGATGCAGGGTGAGGCCGAGGGCGGCGAGAGTTTCCCCGCCACCCTCCTGGCGGTCGATCACGCACAGGACGTCCTCGACGAGAGCGCCCTGCTCCCGCAGCACCCGGGCGGCTTCCACGACGGCGCCACCGCTGGTCACCACGTCCTCCACCAGGACGACCCGCAGGCCCGCGACGTCACCGCCCTCGGCGGTGCGGCAGGTGCCGTACTCCTTGGCCTTCTTGCGGACGAACCGGGCCGGCAGCCCCGTGCGCTGGGACAACAACGTGACCAGCGGAATCCCACCGAGCTCGAGGCCGGCCAGCACGTCGGTGGCCACGGGCAGCAGCGGACGCATCGCGTCGACGACGTCGGCGAGCAGCACCGGGTCGGCCTCGAACAGGTACTTGTCGAAGTACTCCCCGCTGGTCCGGCCGGAGCGCAGCCGGAACTGCCCGGTCAGATGGGACGCGGCCCGGACGCGGGCGGCAAGCGTGCCGGTATCACCCATGCCTGCGGACTCTATCCATCCCGGCGCCGGTCATCAGGGTGGAAGCTCGCCGTCCCGTGCCGGAAGAATGGTCCCGCGCCGGAAGAACGTCTGCCCCAGGACGGCGTCCATGCAGGGGCCGTGAAGAAACGCGGTGAAGAAACATCGCGATATGGATGCGTTCCGCTACCGGGCGACCACCTGGAGGTCCACCGTGCGCCCGTCAGGGTCCCGCAGGAGATGGCGGCCGGGTGGCAGCTGGAGACCGGTCGCGCCCGGATCCGCATCCACCGTGAGGCCCAGCCGCAGACGGCCGGTCGGCGGCTGCGACCGAGCGGGGTAGAACTCCAGCACGCCGCCGTCCGAGAGGGTCGCGGCCAGGTGCTCGGGCCCCGGGCCGTGGCGTTCCCGCACCAGGCGCAGCCCGAGCCCACGGTAGAACTCCTCGCAGGCAGCCAGGTCAGCGGTGTAGATCACCAGAAGACTGATCGCAGACGTCACCATCGCCGCATTTTCGGGCCCAGCCGGCGCCCCGCGTCGACGGCAACGACGTCGCGGCCCGGGAGCGGACCGAGGCGGCGCCGCGCCTCGGCGGGGACCAATGATCGCGTGCATGAATTGTGCACGAGCTACCGGCAACAGCCATGATCATCCGGGACCGGTCGCGGGCCTGAGAAAGGCCCTGGAGTGCTCTCCAGGGCCTGTGGCACAGCATGTTCCGGGTGGATCCGGGGGTGGTGGCAGGTGTTGGGTTCGAACCAACGTAGGCTGAGCCGGCGGTTTTACAGACCGCTCCCTTTGGCCACTCGGGCAACCTGCCGTTGGTGGACAGCATACGGGATGCGGCGAGCCGTTCGACGCCCCCCTCCTACCGCGGACGCCATCCCCGGTCGTCCGCCGTCCTGGGCAGACCGGGCTGGCACCGGGCCAGCACCGAGCCGGCGGCGAACCGGCGGCGAGCGGGCATGGCGAAGCCGCGACAAAGCATGAGCAGGCCGGCTTTGGCTCTCGTCGACCGCGGCCATCCAGCCATGCTGGAGTCCGGGCAGACTCGTGCCCGGACGTCGTGTGCCCGCGCGGCGTACGGGCCGCGGGCACACCGGTCCGCGCCGGGGCCGCGGGCAGCCGGGGCGACCGGCAGGCAGGCAGACAGCCCGCGGAGCGGGCGGTCCCGCGGACCAGGCAGGCTGGGCGGACCAGGCGGCCTGACGGACCGACAGGCTGCCAGAACGGGCAGAACAGGCAACGCGGCAGGCAGTGACAGACAACCGCAGACACCGAGGAGGCGCTTCGTCGTGGTGGACCCGTCGTTCGACATCGTGAGCAAGGTCGACCGTCAGGAGATCGACAACGCGATCAACCAGACCACCAAGGAGGTGCGGACCCGTTTCGACTTCCGCGACACGGCCGCGTCGGCGACGTGGTCGGGTGAGTCCATCCTGCTCACCGCGAACACCGAGGAACGGGTCAAGGCGGTGCTGGACGTCCTGCAGGAGAAGTGGGTCAAGCGCGGTATCTCGCTCAAGGCTCTGGAGCACGGCGAGCCCACTCAGTCCGGCAAGGAGCACAGGCTGGTCGTGACCGTCCAGCAGGGCATCGCCGACGACAAGGCCAAGGCGATCTCCAAGAAGATCCGGACCGACGGCCCGAAGGGGGTGCAGGCCCAGATCCAGGGGGACCAGCTGCGCGTCACCGGCAAGAAGCGGGATGACCTTCAGCGGGTTATCCAGCTGCTCAAGGAGACCGACTTCGGGGTGCCGCTCCAGTTCGTCAACTACCGCTAGCCTGCCGAAACAGCGGCTGGATGATCGACAACCGGGCATATTCCGCAAATAAGGATGCACCCCGCCCGATGGGGGGTTTCGGGCGGGGTGCCGCACGGCGAGGCCTGGGGGGTTGCCTCGCCGCGAGTCCGCGGTTGCGCGCCTACGGGGTCTGGGCCCTGAGGTTCCCGACCGGTAGCCCAGGGAGGTACCGGACCCGTGGCTCAGGCATTTTCAGAATACGACCCCTCCTCACTCGGATTCAACGGTAAGGGTCGATCCGGGCCATCTCCTCCAGCCGCTCGATCCGACGCTCCATCGGCGGGTGGGTGCTGAACATCCGGCCGAGGCCACCGCCCCGGAACGGGTTGGCAATCATGAGCGAGGACACCGGCGCCAGCTCGGAGCTCTGCGGCAGCGGCCGGGCCGCCGTGGCAGCCTGCAGTTTGCGCAGCGCGAGCGCGAGGCCCAGCGGGTCGCCGGTCAGCGTTGCGCCGGAGGCGTCGGCCTGGTATTCCCGGGCCCGGCCGATCGCGAGCTGGATGACCGCCGCCGCGATCGGTCCCAGCACGATGAACAGCATGATCTCCAGGAGGCCCGGACCGTCCTCGTCGTCCCCACGGCCCAGCCCGAAGAGGGCCGCGAACTGCGCGAAATGCGCCAGGTAGACGATGACGCTCGCGAGCGCCCCGGCGACGGACGCGATGAGGATGTCCCGGTTGTGGACGTGACTGAGCTCGTGGCCCAGGACCCCGCGCAGCTCGCGGTCGTCCATGATTTCCAGGATTCCCACGGTGCAGCAGACCGCGGCGTTGCGTGGGTTACGGCCGGTCGCGAATGCGTTGGGTGCCGCGGTCGGGCTGATGTAGAGCCGTGGCATGGGCATCCGCGCCCTGGTAGCGAGTTCGTGGACGATCGCGTACAGGCGCGGCTGCTGGATCTGGCTGACGGGATAGGCCCGCATCGCGCGCAGGGCCAGCTTGTCCGAAAAGAAGTACGAGACGCCGTTGACACCGAGGGCGAAAATGAGGGCGATCAGCAGGCCATGGCTCCCGAACAGAGAGCCGACAAGCAGAATCACCGCGGACAGTACGCCTAGCAGGACGGCGGTCTTCAGCCCGTTGAAGTGGCGGTGGGACATGGAGTCGGTGTCCTGTCGTCTCGAGGGTTGCGTCCATAGCAACGCCCGGATCGACCAGGAGCGTTCCCACCACACGTGGTCACCAATCGCAACACCTTACTCACAGAACCGCCAACGGCAGCATCAATGACCCACCGGCTGCCCGGATCCGCCGCTCCCCCGCCGATCCCTGGCCGGCCCCGGCC
The DNA here is from genome assembly GCF_920888515.1 of Protofrankia sp. CiP1_Cm_nod1. GTDB lineage: Bacteria > Actinomycetota > Actinomycetes > Frankiales > Frankiaceae > Protofrankia. The sequence continues at coordinate 3,755 of NZ_CAKKTM010000440.1, forward strand.
GCTCCCCGGTGGCGCTACCGCTCGGGCTTGCCGACGCAGCCGCCCGACGAGTTGCCCGACGAACTGCCCGACGGGGCGTACCGGTGGCGGCACCGGCCCGCCGACCAGTGTCCGGTGCCGTCGAAGTACCCGCCCCGCCCGTCGGCGTCCGGTCCGCGCGGGCTCTTCACCCGTGGGGCTCCCGTCCGTGAAGGCCCTGCCCGGCAGAACTCCGCGTGACGGGACTCCGCCCGACGGAGCTCTGCGTGCCAGGGCTCTGCATGACGGAGCTCCGCGTGCCAGGGCTCTGTGGGGCCGGGCCCTGCCCGCCGGCCGCGCGGAGGACGTCGCGGATGCCACCGGCCGGTTCGCCGCCGCCCAGCCCCGCCCGCTCGAGCTGGTCCACGGTGAGGGCCGCCAGGGCCGCGTACACCGATGCCACCGCCTGGTCACGCGCCGCGAGGGCGTCCAGGTGCGCCCGCACCGTCCCGGCGTCCCCACGCCGGACCGGGCCGGTCAGCGCCGCCGGGCCACGCTCGACGGCACCGCGCAACGACCGCTCCAGCAGCGGCGCGACAGCGTCCGCCGGCTGGTCGACGCCGAGAGCCGCCAGTAGTTCCACCGTGGCCGTGACCAGCGTCGCCAGGTAGTTGGCGCCCAGGACGATGGCGGCGTGGTAGGCCGTGCGGGCCTGCTCGGGCACCGGGACGACCCGGCCGCCGACGGCGGTCACCAGGGCGTTCGCGACCGACCGGGCTCCCGGGTCAGCGGTCACCCCGAAGCCGGCGCCCACCAGCCGGCTCGCGTCGTCGTCGGCACCGCTCAAAGTCATGATCGGATGTACTGCCGCGCGCAGCGCCCCGTGGGCGAGCACGGGGCGCAGGATGCCCGTGCCGTGCCGTCCGCTGGCGTGCGCGACGACCTGCCCGGCCCGTAGGACGCCGGCGGCGGCGATGCTTCTAGCGACATCTTCGATCGCATCGTCGGAAACTGTAAGAATAATCACATCCGATGCTTCGGCCACCGATGCCGGCGTCCCGATCGACGCCGCCGGGAAGCGGGCCCGGGCCCGCTCCAGGGCCGTCGCGGAACGCGCGTGCACCGCGACCACCGGCCAGTTGGCGCCCGACAGCGCCGTCCCGAGGGCGCTGCCCGCCCGGCCGAGGCCGACGATCCCGACCCGCGGCCCCGCCGCCGCGGGCACCGGCCCGCCCGCGGGCC
>NZ_CAKKTM010000441.1 GCF_920888515.1 Protofrankia sp. CiP1_Cm_nod1
GCGCGGCGGTGTCGGCGCCGCCGGCAACGCTGCCGCCAACAGCGCCGCCACCGGCAGCGTTGCCACCGGCGGTGCCGCCACTACTGACAGCGTCGCCGCTGGCAGCATCCGTATGCCTGCCCACCTGGCCATGCTCCCACCGGATCCCACGCCCCGGGCCCGCCGGCCATGGGATTCCCGGCCGGCGTAATCCGATGTGTCCGGCCGGGTATGGCCCGGGCCCGCCGGCCATAGGGTTCCCGGCCGCGGCCCTGCGCGCGCCCCACCGGACCATGGGCCCCGCGCGCAGGGCCGTGTAGCGCCGGCTCTCCGGCCCGGCGAGCTCGTCTCCGGCTCCGCTGACCCCGCACAGGGCCGGCCGGCAGGCCCTCAAGGAGTCCAGGACCGGTGGGCCTCATCCGGTCCGCCCCACAAGGATGTGGGCGGACGTCTCGGCCGGTCCGGCTCCACCGCCCCGCCGGGCGCGCCCCGCCGGCCGCGGGCGTTGTTCACCGCACGTTCTCCGCGTCTCCTCGCAAGCGGTACCCGCAACAGGTACGGGGCTGGCCGCCTGATAGCATCAGAGAGACAGGTCAGCACATCCAATTACACAATTTTTACACAAAATTTGCGGATATCCTGACAAAATCGAATTTTTTGTCATTCCGCCAGAAAACCGCAAAGTATTTCATCGCCGACATCCCAGCAGCTGGCCGACGCGCCGCCCCCATCGGGATGTGTCATATTCATCACACGGGCCTGACCCCGTCGGGACGTTGCGCCCCACGCCAATAGTCCGGCCGGTACGCTCAAGTGGTACCCGAGGAGGTTACACAACGTGTCAGGCCAGGTCAGGGATCGTCAAATCCATCGACTCGACCGGGTCGTCATCCGCTTCGCGGGCGACTCGGGCGACGGGATGCAGCTCACCGGGGAACAGTTCACCAGTGAGACGGCGGCGTTCGGCAACGACTTGTCCACCCTACCGGACTTCCCGGCCGAAATCCGCGCCCCAGCCGGCACCCCGGCCGGCGTGTCAGGATTTCAGCTCCATTTTTCCGACCACGACATCCTGACGCCCGGGGACGCCCCGAACATGCTGGTGGCGATGAATCCCGCGGCGCTGAAGTCAAATCTGAAGGACCTGCCGGCCGGCGCCGACCTCGTCGTCAACACCGACGCCTTCACCAGTGCCAACCTGAAGAAGGCCGGATATTCCTCCGACCCGCTCACCGACGGCACCCTCGACGGATACCGGGTGCACCGGGTGCCTCTGTCGTCGATGACCATCGACGCGGTGAACGCGTTGGAAAGCAGCACCGGCACCGTCAACAAGAAAGAGGCCGAGCGGGCGAAGAACATGTTCGCGCTCGGCCTGATGAGCTGGCTCTACCAGCGGCCCACCAACGGTGTCGTCGCGTTTCTTGAGAAAAAATTCGCGAAACGCCCCGAGATCGCCGCCGCGAACATCGCGGCGCTGCGTGCCGGCTACAACTACGGTGAGACGACCGAGGCCTTCGCCGTCGTCTACGAGGTCGCCCCGGCCCGGATGAAGCCCGGCCGCTACCGCCGCGTCTCCGGCAACCTCGCACTGTCCTACGGGCTGATCGCCGCCGCCGAGCTCACCGGGCTGCCGCTGTTCCTCGGCTCCTACCCGATCACCCCGGCCTCCGACATCCTGCACGAGCTGAGCAGGCACAAGCGGTTCGGGATCCGGACCTTCCAGGCCGAGGACGAGATCGCCGGCGTCGGCGCCGCCCTCGGCGCGTCCTTCGGCGGCTCGCTCGGCGTCACCACGACGTCCGGGCCCGGCCTGGCCCTGAAGACCGAGACCATCGGCCTCGCGGTGACCCTCGAGCTCCCGCTGGTCGTCGTCGACATCCAGCGGGGCGGGCCGTCCACCGGGCTGCCCACCAAGACCGAGCAGGCCGACCTCAGCATGGCCGTGCACGGCCGCAACGGCGAGGCGCCGCTGCCGGTGATCGCCCCGCGCTCCCCGGCGGACTGCTTCGACGCCGCCATCGAGGCCGCCCGGCTGGCGACGAAGTACCGCACCCCCGTCATCCTGCTCTCGGACGGCTACCTCGCCAACGGCTCGGAGCCGTGGCTGCTGCCCGACCGGGCCGACCTGCCCGACCTGCCGGTGACGTTCGCGACCGGGCCGAACCACACCGGCGACAACGGCCCGGAGTTCTGGCCGTACCTGCGCGACAACGAGACGCTCACCCGGCCGTGGGCCGTGCCCGGCACCCCCGGGCTGGAGCACCGCATCGGCGGCCTGGAGAAGGCCGACGGCTCCGGCGGGATCTCCTACGACCCGGCGAACCACGACCGCATGGTGCGCCTGCGCCAGGCGAAGATCGACGGTATCGCGCGCGACATCCCCGCTCTCGAGGTGGACGACCCCTCCGGGCAGGCCCGGGTGCTCGTCCTCGGCTGGGGCTCGACCTACGGGCCGATCGCGGCCGCGTGCCGCCGGGTCCGCGCGCAGGGGCTCCAGGTCGCCCACGCACACCTGCGCCACCTGTTCCCGTTCCCCGAGAACACCGGCGACGTGGTGCGCGCCTATGACCGGATCCTCGTCCCCGAGATGAACCTCGGCCAGCTCAGGGCCATGATCCGGGCGGAGTTCCTGGTCGACGCCATCGGCTACAACCAGGTCCGTGGGCTTCCGTTCAAGGCCGCCGAACTGGCGGGTGTCCTGGAGGACGTGATCAAGCAGTGACCGTCACGACGAACCAGACCGGTATCACCAACCGGCTGCTCGACCTCATACCCGCCGCCAGCCAGCCGCAGACCCGCAAGGACTTCACCTCCGACCAGGAGGTCCGCTGGTGTCCCGGCTGTGGTGACTACGCCATCCTGGCCACCGTCCAGGGCTTCCTGCCGGAGCTCGGGATCGCCCGCGAGAACATCGCGTTCATCTCCGGCATCGGCTGCTCCTCGCGCTTCCCGTACTACCTGAAGACCTACGGGATGCACTCCATCCACGGCCGGGCGCCGGCCATCGCGACCGGTCTCGCGGTCTCGCGGCCGGACCTGTCGGTCTGGGTCGTCACCGGTGACGGCGACGCGCTGTCCATCGGTGGCAACCATCTGCTGCACGCGCTGCGCCGCAACGTCAACATCAAGATCCTGATGTTCAACAACCGGATCTACGGGCTGACCAAGGGCCAGTACTCGCCCACGTCAGAGGTAGGGAAGGTCACGAAGTCGACCCCGTACGGCTCGCTGGACCGGCCCTACAACCCGATCTCGCTGGTGCTCGGCGCCGAGGCGACGTTCGTGGCCCGGTCGATCGACTCCGAACGCGCGCACCTGACCTCGGTGCTGCGCGCGGCCGCCACCCACCCCGGCTCGGCCTTCGTGGAGATCTTCCAGAACTGCAACATCTTCAACGACGGGGCGTTCGACGCCCTGAAGAACCGCTCGTCCAAGGACGACGCGACCCTGCGGCTGGCCCACGGTGAGCCGCTGGTGTTCGGCGCGGAACGCGACAAGGGCATCCGCCGCGCTCCGGACGGCAAGCTGGAGGTGTGCGCCGCGACCGACGAGGGCGTGCTGGTCCACGACGCCCACGCGGCCGAGCCGGGCCTGGCGTTCGAGCTGTCCCGGCTGACCGGCGATTCGGCCGGGGTCACGCCGATCGGGGTCTTCCGGGACGTCGACCTGCCCACCTACGACGAACAGCTCAACGAGCAGATCGCCGACGCCCGGGCCCGCCAGGGCGAGGGCGACCTGATACAGCTGCTGGGCAGCGGCGACACCTGGACGGTTTCCTGAGATTCACCCCCGGGACCGTCTCCGGTGGCTCTTCGGTCGTGTCCGGCCGGGAGCCACCGGAGCGGCCCGGCCGGTCGGCTCCCGACAGTTCGAGGAGCGCGCGGCCGCGGTTGCGGGCATACCCGCCGGGCCCCGCGGCACCAGCCGATCGACAGGCGTAAAATTTTCTTTTCGTACGACTTTTACGAAACAATTTCTTGTACATCCGCCGCTCCGGAGAAACTCGGGCCACCGAGGAACGCGGCTGGGATTCTTCTCCTCGGGACTCCGGTCGGGCCGGACTACACCAGGGCGGCCGCTGGCCCACTACGGATGCCGGACCGCTTCGAGCCATCCGGACAGCGGCAGGCCGCTCAGCGGAGCGAATAGCGCCTTTGATGGAAAGTTGTCCATATGGCGTCGGAACATCCGTGACCGGTCGGTTAGCATTGTGATTGCTCTGGCATCCCGAATCCGCCTTTCTGGATCTTCATAACAGCTCGGCGGGCGGTGGGGGCTCGGGGGCTACAGCTCGAGGGCTACAGCGTGGGGACTACAGCGCGGGGGCTACAGCAAGCTACCGATCCGGAGGCACAGTGCAGGACAGATCGTCCCGTTGCCGGCAGGTCCAACAGCGTTCTCCTTGGGTGCCGCTCCCCGTGGCGGGCGAGGTGAGCCGTGGGTAACCACTCCGCTGCCCGGCACTCACGGAAGCAGGCAGCAAGTGCCTCCCAGCGGGCCGTTCCCGCGCGCACACCCGCGGCCACCGGCACGCCGGGCGGCAGGAGGGCCGACGCCGGCGCGGCAACCGCCGACAGCCCGAGCGCGGCCGAGCCCGTCAGATCACCGCGGATCTTCCGGAAGCGCGACGCTGGCCCGGATGCCCGCCTGCGGCCCGTCGCGCCGGCGTTCCCCCCGCCGGTGTCGGCGCGCCCGGGAGCGATGTTCATCCCCCGCCAGCAACTGATGAACTCCGCTGAACCGGACACGCTGAGCGGGCCGTCCCCGTTCGGCGCGGACAGGGCACGGCCGGACGACCGGCAGGCACACGGCACACGCCGCGGCGCGCACCGGGAGATCCCCGTCAGACAGCCCACCGTCAGACAGCCCAGGCCGAGCCGCAACCGGCTGGTCGCCACCGGTACCGCCTCTCTCGCCGGGATATCCGCCCTGCTCACCGGCATAGCCCTGGCCGGCGCCCAGGACGAGCAGGTCGTCGACCTCGGGGCAGCCGCCGCGGCACCGTCGGTCGGGCTGGGCAGCTCGCCGTCGGTTCTCCAGCAGACGGCGGGGAGAACTTCCCGCAACGTGCACAGACCGGCGGCACGGCCGGCCGCCCCACCGCCGCAGACCGTCGTCACGCCTGGCCCGGGCTTCGCCGGGAACGACCCGCTGTGGGCAGCCGGCGCTCCCAGCCCCGCGGGCACGGATCTCCCGCAGGCCGTAGCCACCCATCCCGAGTACCCGTATCCCGCGTATTCGTACTATTCCCATGCGTACTACGCCGACGCCGCCCCCAGCGAGGCCGGCCCGCTGCCCCCGACGCCCGCGCCGGCGACACAGCCCGCCCTTGAGCAGCCCGCCTTCCCGGGCGGGGCGGTGACCGATCCGGTCGAAGTCACCCGGACCAGCGAACCATCCGCCCAGCCGACCACGACCACGCTGCGCGGCTTCGAGACAGGTCAGACACCACTGGCCGGGGCACCCGCCCCGGCGGCCGGCCTGGTGGGGGTCCCTCCCACACCCGTCCCGTCGGAGGCCCTGCCCCCCGCGGCGGCGGTGCCGGCAGCCACCGGGAGCAGCGCTTCAACCAGCCAGCCGCCGACGTCCTCCGCCGTGGCTCCGGACGCCCAGGCAGCGGCCCCGCAGCCGCACCCGGCCAGAGCGGGCGGGGCATTCGGCGACAGGCCCACCAAGCTGATCGAGTTCTACGATCCCCCGCCGTTCTCGCCGCTGAGCAGATAAGAAACCGGGTGGAAGGAAACAGCCGGATCCACCTGTGTGGGGGCCGCGCCGTCCGCGCGGCTCCCACTCCTTTCCTTCCACCCGGCTTCTTCCGCTCGGCTCCTTCAACAGTCATCCGGGCGTCCGGAGTCATCCGCTCGCCCGGAGTCATCCGGGCGTCCAGCGCATCCGGCGTTCGCATCCGGGCGCGCACAGGCCGCTCGACGCGGCCGCGAACGGGTCAGCTGGTGCGGTCGATCACGTAGTCCGCGAGTGCCGCCAACGCGGTTCTGGCCGGCCCCTCCTCCAGCCCGGCCAGGCAGCCGCGTGCCTGGCCCGCCCAGCGCGCCACCTCACGGCGGGCACGTCCCATGGCCGGATGGCCGCGCAGCAGGTCCAGCGCCTCGGCGAGCGCGCCTTCCGCCGCGAAGCCGTCCTTCATCAGGCCGCGCAGCCGGGCCGCGGCGGCGTCGTCCTCCTCAAGCGCGTAGAGCACCGGCAGCGTGGGAATCCCCTCCCGCAGGTCCGTCCCGGGTGTCTTACCCGAGGCGGCCTGGTCGGAGGCGACGTCGATGAGATCGTCGGAAAGCTGGAAGGCCACCCCGAAGTAGCCGCCGAAGGCGGCCAGGGCGTCCACGGTGAGCGGATCGGCCCCGGCCAGCATCGCGCCGAGCCGGCCGGAGGTGGCGATCAGTGACGCGGTCTTCTCCCTGATCACACGGAGGTGATGCTCGACCGGGTCCTGTCCCGGTACCGGCCCGACGGTCTCCCGGATCTGCCCCTCGCACAGGGTCGCGATCGTGCGGGCCAGGATGCGGGTGGCCTCCGGCCCCAGGTCGGCGGTGATATCCGAGGCCCGGGCGAAGAGGAAGTCGCCGGTGAGGATCGCGATCGTGTTGGTCCACCGGACGTTCGCCGACGCCGCTCCCCGCCGCAGCGGCGCCTCGTCCATGACGTCGTCGTGGTACAGCGTCGACAGGTGGGTGAGCTCGATGGCGACCGCGGCCGGCAGCACGCCGACGGCGTCCGGGTCACCAAAATGGGCCGCGAGCAGGACGACCATCGGCCGGAAACGCTTGCCGCCGGCGTCCACCAGATGCCGGGACGTCTCGGTGACGAACGGCACGTCGCTGCGGACGGCGTCGCGTAGCAGCCGTTCGACCTCGTGGAGGCCGCGACGGACAGCCTGCTCCAGATCAGGGTCGGTCCTGATCCCCACGAGGTTCAGCCCCGTTGCGCTCATGTGGATTCCCTGGGCGTCAGCGTACGAAGCCGGACGTGGCCGCGGTACCGGCGAGATCGAGCAGAGGCTGTGGCGCGACTCCCAGCAGGAGCGTCACGACCGCGCCGATGCCGACGGCCGCGTAGGTGAGTGTCGGACGAGTGACAATTATGGGGCCGTCCGCACCCGGTTCCTGGAAGAACATCAGAACGATCACTCGGACGTAGAAGAACGCGGCGATCGCGCTGGTGACCAGGGCGACGACCACCAGCGGCGTCGCGTCACCGGCGATCGCGGCCTCGAAGACGGCGAACTTCCCGGTGAATCCGCTGGTGAGCGGGATGCCGGCCAGGGCGAGGAGCAGGAAGGCGAAGATCCCCGCGAGCAGCGGTGAGCGCCGCCCGAGCCCCTGCCACTGGGACAGGTCGCTCGCCTCGCCGTCCGCCGTCCGCACCAGGGTGACCAGAGCGAACGTGGCGATCGTGGTGAAGCCGTAGGCGACCAGGTAGAACAGGGAGCCGCTCAGCCCGTCGCTGTTGGCCGCGGCGAGCCCGGTGAGCAGGAAGCCGGCGTGGGCGATCGCCGAATAGGCGAGCATCCGCTTGATGTCACGCTGGGTCAGTGCCAGCACCGCGCCGACCACCATGGTCAGAATCGCGATGATCCAGACTATCGGCCGCCAGTCCCAGCGCAGCCCGCCGAAGGCGACGTAGAACAGCCGCAGCAGCGCGCCGAACGCCGCCACCTTCGTGCCCGCGGCCATGAAGGCCGTGATCGGGGTCGGCGACCCCTGGTAGACGTCCGGTGTCCAGGAGTGGAACGGCGCGGCGCCGACCTTGAAGAACAGGCCGATGCCGAGCAGGGCCACCCCCAGGTAGAGGTAGGTGTCGTTCGCGCCGACCGTGCCCGCGGCATCGGCGATCCGGCCGAGGCTGACGCTGCCGGCGTAGCCGTAGATGAAGGCCAGGCCGTAGATGAAGAACGCCGAGGAGAAGGCGCCGAGCAGGAAGTACTTCATCGCCGCCTCCTGGGAGAGCAGGCGGCGGCGGCGGGCCAGGCCTGCGAGCAGGTACAGCGGCAGGGAGAGGATCTCCAACGCGACGAACATGATCAGAAGCGTGTTCGAGGAGACGAACAGCAGCATCCCGGCCACCGAGAACGCCATCAGCGGGTACGCCTCGGTCTGCACGGCCGCGGAGGAACGCTGGGCGGTCGCGCCCGGCGACCCCGGGGTGATCGCCGCCGACGCCACGATCGCCCCGCCGGAGGAGTCCAGCCGCCGCTCGGCGACCAGCAGCACCGCCAGCAGGGCGAAGAGCAGGATGGCGCCTTCCAGGAACAGGGCCGGGCCGTCGATGGCCAGCGCCCCGGCCGCGAGCACCTGCCGTCGGGCGTGCAGCAGGACGACCGCCACGAACGCGGCCACGAACCCGGCCGCGGCCAGCAGCGGCTGGATGCCCCGGCGGGCCCTGGCCGGCGCGAACGCGTCGACGAGCACACCCGCCAGCGCCACCCCGAAGACGATGAGGATCGGGCTCAGCGCGCTGTACTGGATCGCCGGGACGTCGATCGTCCCCTGCGCGCCCTGGGCCAGCACCTGCGGGGCGGCGATGGCGGATGCTGTGGCGCTCACGAGTGGCCTCCGGCCTGGCTTGCGTTCACGGGGGCGGTTGGTGTGGGGTCGGTGTGCCCGGCATCCTCGAACGTCGCCGTGACAGTCGGCCGGACGATGTCGATGAGCGGCTTCGGGTAGATGCCGAGGGCGATGATCAGAGCGACCACCGGTGCGACGACGATCTTCTCGCGGACGCTGAGATCGAGCACTCCACGAGCATCCTCGGACACCACCGGTCCTGTCATCGTCCGCTGGTAGAGATAGAGGATGTAGATCGCGGCGAGCACGATGCCGGCGGTGGCCACGATGGCCAGCGCCCGGTACCGGGTGAACGTCCCGGCCAGCACCAGGAACTCACTGACGAAGCTGTTCAGGCCGGGCAGCGCCAGCGACGACAGCCCGGCGATGAGGAAGACGCCGGCCAGCACCGGTGTGACCTGCGCCATACCGCGGTAGGCCCCCACGTCCCGGCTGCCGCGCCGGGCCACCAGGAAGCCGACGACGAGGAAGAGCAGGCCCGTCGACAGCCCGTGGTTGACCATGTAGAGGACGGCACCGGTGCCCGCCTGCGACGTCAGCGCGAAGGTGCCCATCGCGATGAAGCCGAAGTGGGCCAGCGAGGTGTACGCCACCAGGCGTTTCATATCCCGCTGGCCGATGGCGAGCAGTGCCCCGTAGAAGATCCCGATCACCGCCAGCGCGAGCACCACGGGCGCGAAGTAGGACGACGCGTCCGGGAACAGCGGGATGCAGTAGCGGATCAGCCCGAAGGTCCCGACCTTGTCCAGGACGCCGACCAGCAGGATCGCGCCGCCGGTCGGCGACTGCGCGCCCGCGTCCGGCAGCCAGGTGTGGAAGGGGAACAGCGGCGCCTTGATGGCGAAGGCGATGAAGAAGCCCAGGAAGAGCAGCTTCTGCACGCCAGGGGTGATGTCCAGCTGGCGCAGGGTGGCGAAGTCGAAGGTGCCGGTGCCGAGCTGGTCGGACGAGACCACGTAGAGACCGATCACCGCGGCCAGCATGAGCAGCCCGCCGAACAGGCTGTAGAGCAGGAACTTCACCGCCGCGTAGGACCGCTGCGCCTGCTCCTTCACCGGCCCGTAGCTCCCGATCAGGAAGTACATCGGGATCAGCATCGCCTCGAAGAAGACGTAGAACAGGAAGACGTCGGTGGCGGCGAACACCCCGACCATCCCCGCCTCGAGCGCGAGCAGCAGCGCGAAGAACGCCGGGACGCTGCGCCTGCCCGCCACCGGCGCGCCGTCCGGGGAGGCGGCGTCGACCTCGTCCCAGGAGGCCAGCACGACGATCGGCACCAGCAGCGTCGCGAGCAGGATCAGCACCAGCGAGATCCCGTCGGCGCCCACCGAGTAGGAGATGCCGAACTGCTTGATCCAGGAGTACTTCTGGGAGAACTGGAAGCCGGCCTTTGCCGGCTCGTACGCGATGGTCGCCAGCAGCGCCAGCACGAACTCCACCAGCGTGACCGCCAGCGTGACCTGCTTGGCCAGCGTGCCCAGCCGTCGCGGGACGGCCGCGACGACGACCGCCGCGGCGGCCGGGATGATCAACAGGAGGGTCAACCACGGGAAACTGTTCACGTCATCCGGTCCTTACCAGCAGCGCCGTCATGACCACGAGGACAGCACCTCCCAACATCGACAGCGCGTAGGAGCGGACGAACCCGGTCTGGGTGCGGCGCAGCCGCCCGGACAGGCCGCCGATCCCGGCGGCGGTGCCCCGGACCAGCCCGTCCACCCCGACCGTGTCCAGCCAGACCAGGAAGCGGGTGAGGTACTGCCCCGGGCGCATGAACACGGTCTCGTTGAACGTGTTGGCGTAGAGATCGTGCCGGGCGGCCACGGTGACCAGCCCGACCTCGGAGTCGGGGCGGCCGACGGCCTCCACCGGGCGGAGCTGGTAGCGCAGGTAGGCCCCGGCGAAGCCGCCGGCGGCGACCAGCAGGGTGAGCGCCGTGACCACCGCCGGGGAGAGCGTGTGTGCGCCCTCCTCGTGCCCCTCGCCGAACACCGGTGCCAGCCAGTCCTGCAGGGTGCCGCCGACGATGAACAGCCCACCGGCGAACACCGAGCCCACGGCCAGCAGCGCCATCGGCCCGGTCATCACCCTCGGGGACTCGTGGGGGTGCTTCGCGTGTTCGCCCGAGGACGACCAGCGGCGCTCCCCGTGGAAGGTCAGCAGGAACAGCCGGGTCATGTAGAAGGCGGTGATGCCCGCGCCGAGCAGCGCGGTCAGGCCGAGCAGGTACCCGCTGGTGCCGCCCTTGTCGAAGGCAGCCTCAATAATCTTGTCCTTGGTGAAGAACCCGGACAGCGGGGGAAGGCCGATGATGGCCAGGTAGCCGAGGCCGAAGGTGGCCCAGGTGACCGGCATCAGCCGCCACAGGCCACCGTATTTCCGCATGTCCTGTTCGTCGTCCATCGCGTGGATCACCGAGCCGGAGCCGAGGAACAGGCCGGCCTTGAAGAAGCCGTGCGCCAGCAGGTGCGCGATGCCGAGCGCGTAACCGGCCGGGCCCAGCCCCACGGCGAGGAACATGTACCCGATCTGGCTCACCGTCGAGTAGGCGAGCACCTTCTTGATGTCGTCGTAGGCGCAGCCGATGACGCAGCCGATGATGATCGTTACGGCGCCGATGATGACGACCACCGTCCGGGCGGCCTGGGTCTCGGTGAAGATCGGGCTGGCGCGGGCGATGAGGTAGACCCCGGCGGTCACCATGGTGGCGGCGTGGATGAGCGCGGAGATCGGGGTCGGGCCCTCCATCGCGTCCGGCAGCCATGCCTGCAGCGGGAACTGGCCGGACTTGCCGCAGGCGCCGAGCAACAGCAGCAGGGCGATCGCGGTCAGCGTGCCGTACCCGATGACGTCGGCGGCGGCGGCGCCGAGCACCGAGTCGTAGTTCGTGCTGCCCACCGTGGCGAACATCAGCATGATGGCCAGGGCGAGCCCCACGTCGCCGACCCGGTTCATGTAGAAGGCCTTGTTGGCCGCGGTCGCCGCGGCCGGCTTGTACTCCCAGAACTTGATCAGCAGGAAGGACGACAGGCCGACCAGTTCCCAGCCCGCGTACAGGACGAGGAAGTTGTCCCCGAGGACGAGCAGCAGCATGGACGCCAGGAACAGGTTCATGTAGGCGAAGAACCTGCGCCGCCCGGGATCGTGCGCCATATAGCCGATCGAGTAGATGTGGATCAGCGTCCCCACGCCGGTGATCAGCAGCACGAAGACCGCGGAGAGCTGGTCGAAGAGCAGGCCGGCATCCACCTGGAAGCCGTTGACCGAGATCCAGGAGAACAGGTGCTGGGCGACCTGCCGGTCATCGGCGGCCCGGCCGCGCAGCCCGAAGAACAGCACCAGCCCCACGACGAAGCTCGCCGCGGAGGCCGCGGTGCCCAGCAGATGGCCCCAGCGGTCGGTCCTCCGCCCGCCGAGCAGCAGGATCAGCGCCCCCGCCAGCGGGAGCACCAGCAGCAGCCACGTGGCCGAGAACACGCCGCTGGCCGCCGCGTATCCCACCTCGTGTCCTACCTCATGCGGCATGGGGTACCTCGCCCTCGAAGAGGCGGCCGGCAAGGAGGCGGCCGGCTGGCCGGTGGCCGTCAGGCAGGTGCTCGTCAGGCAGGTGGCCGTCGGATGCACGGCCCTCGGATGCCCTGCCGCCACACGCGTCGACACCACGCGTGTCGACACGGTGCGTATGGCCGTGGGGTATATGCGTCACTGCACTCATCGTCCGTTCTGCCGTGACCGGGGTCCCGGCCACCACGTCCCACCGGCGCCTGGTGAGATCGTCACCGGTGACACACCTGAGGAACTGGCTAGTACTTGAGCAGGTTCACGTCGTCCACCGAGGCGGACCGGCGGGTGCGGAAGATCGTAAGAATGATCGCCAGGCCGATGACCACCTCGGCCGCGGCCACCACCATCACGAAGAACGCCATGATCTGGCCGTCCAGGGTGCCGTTGATCCTGGAGAAGGTGACCAGGGTCAGGTTCGCCGCGTTCAGCATCAGCTCGACGCACATGAAGACGACGATCGCGTTACGGCGCAGCAGGACACCGACCGCGCCGATGGTGAACAGCAGCGCGGCGAGGATCAGATAGTTCGCGGGGTTCACCGGCCCGTCCCCTTCCCGGCCCCGACCGGACGCTGGTTGCCGCGGCCATGCGCCCCGGCGCCGTTGTCGCCGTCACCGGGAGCCCCGGCGTCCCCAGGGCTCCCGGCGTCGCGGCCCGCGCCGGGACCGGCACCGCCGGGCAGGCCCGCCGGCAGCCGGGCGTCCTGGGGCCGGGCGTAGAC
>NZ_CAKKTM010000442.1 GCF_920888515.1 Protofrankia sp. CiP1_Cm_nod1
TCCTGGGGCCGGGCGTAGACGGCCGGCCCGGGGATCGGGGTGACCCGGCCCCCGTCGGCGAACCGGCGCCGCAGCATCTCCCGCTGCGTCACCTTGCCGTCGACCCGTTCCCGGTGCCCGAGGATCATGGCGCCGACCGCGGCGATGATGAGCAGCGCGGAAATGATCTCGAACGCGAACACGTAGTCGGTGAACAGCAGGCGGGCGATCGCCTGGATGTTGCCGCCGTCGTTGGCGGCCGTGAGCCCGGCCGCGGTGGTGCCGTTGTTGATCACGCCGCCGATCGGGAACACCAGCAGCCCGGCGAACCCGAACCCCAGGATGATCGCGGCCACCCGCTGGCCGCGCAGGGTCTCCACCAGGGAGTCGGAGGAGTCCACCCCGACCAGCATCAGCACGAACAGGAACAACACCATGATCGCCCCGGTGTACACGACGATCTGCACGAAACCGAGGAACGGCGCGTCCTGCAGCAGGTAGAAGACAGCCAGGCAGAAGAAGTTCGTCACCAGCAGCAGCGCCCCGTGCACGGCGTTGCGGGCGAGCACCATGCCCAGTGCCGCGAGCACCGCCACCGGGGCGAGCACCCAGAACGTCGCGGCCTCGCCGGTGGACGTCCGGGTGATCTCCCCCGCCGCCTGGGCCAGGATCTGCGCGCTCATCGGGCCGGCTCCGGCTCGCTGTCCAGGCCGGGCGCGTCCGCGCCGGCGCCGGAGAGACCGGATGCGTCGAAGGGGCCGGCGCGGTCCGGGTCGAACCGGTAGTAGTCCGTCTCGCTGTCACCGAGGAACATTGGATGCGGCGGCGCCGTCATCCCCTCGCCCAGCGGGGCGAGCAGCTGCTCCTTGGTGAAGATGAGGTCCGTCCGGCTGTCGTCGGCGAGCTCGTAGTCGTTGGTCATGGTCAGCGCCCGGGTCGGGCACGCCTCAATGCACAGGCCGCACAGGATGCAGCGCAGATAGTTGATCTGGTAGACGCGCCCGTAGCGCTCCCCGGGGGAGTAACGCTGCTCCTCGGTGTTGTCCGCGCCCTCCACGTAGATCGCGTCGGCCGGGCAGGCCCACGCGCACAGCTCGCAGCCGACGCACTTCTCCAGCCCGTCGGGATGCCGGTTGAGCTGGTGGCGGCCGTGGAAACGAGGCGCGGTCGGCTTCTTCTCCTCCGGATACTGCTCGGTCGTCGGCTTCTTGAACATGGTCGAGAAGGTGACGCCGAATCCCTTGTACGGGTCGAGGATCCCCATGGCTCAGCTCTCCTGCCGCGGTCCACCCGCGACGATGACGGTGGCGGACGACGACCGGTCCGGGCCGGTGACGGACGGCGGCCGGCCGGCCGCGCCGGCCGCGTCGGCCGTAGCGGCGGGCGGCGGCCACGGGATCCGGTCCAGACTGGGCGCGTTACGGATGCGCTCCTGCTCGGCGGCCTCAAGACGTTCCCGGTGTTTGCGCGCACCGGGATCGATGATCGTGACGATGAGCAGGATGCCGGTGGCGATCCCGAAACCGATCAGCCACGGCGTCCGGTCGGTGACGTTCTCCCGGTAGACCTTGAAGGTCGCCACGGCGAGCAGCCACACCAGCCCGACCGGGATCAGGACCTTCCAGCCGAACGCCATGAACTGGTCGTAGCGCAGCCGGGGCAGCGTGCCGCGCAGCCAGATGAACAGGAACAGGAACGCCAGCAGCTTCAGCACGAACCAGATCACCGGGAACCAGCCGGTGTCGAAGTGCGAGAAGTACGGGATCGGCGGCGGCTGCCACCCGCCGAGGAACAGCGTCGTCGCCACCGCGGACACGGTCACGGTGTTGATGTACTCGGCGAGGAAGAAGAACGCGAACTTGATCGAGCTGTATTCGGTGTGGAAACCACCGACCAGCTCGCCTTCGGCCTCGGGCAGGTCGAACGGCGTCCGGTTCGTCTCACCCACCATCGCGATGCAGTAGATGATGAAGGACGGCACCAGCACCACGTTCCACCAGTGGCTCTGGCCCTCCACGATGCCCGAGGTGGACAGCGTCCCGGAGTTGAGGAAGACCGCGACGAAGGACAGCCCCATCGCGACCTCGTAGGAGATGATCTGCGCCGCCGAGCGCAGCGACCCCAGCAGCGGGTAGGTCGACCCGCTCGCCCAGCCGGAGAGGATCAGCCCGTACACGCCCAGCGACGAGGCGGCCAGCACGAACAGGATGGCCACCGGCAGGTCCGCGAGCTGCAGGCTGGTGTGCTCACCGAAGATCGACACCTCGGGCCCGAACGGGATCACCGCGAACGCGAGGAACGCCGGGATCGCCGAGACGATCGGGGCGAGGATGAAGACCGGCCGGTCGGCGAGAACCGGGATGATGTCCTCTTTGAGCATGAGCTTCACGCCGTCGGCGAGGCTCTGCAGCCAGCCCTTGGGGCCGTGCCGGTTGGGGCCGACACGCTGCTGCATCCGGGCCACGACCTTGCGCTCGAACACGATCGCGAACAGCGTTATCAGCAGCAGGAAGGCGAAGACCGCCACGGCCTTGAGCAGGATCAGCCAGAACGGGTCGTCACCGAAGACGGCCAGGTCCGGGTCGGTGGCACCGGCCGCCAGCACCGGCGCGAACGAGGGTGAGTAGCTCATGACCGGCCTTCCGCGCCGCTGCCCGCGACGGCGTCGACAAGATCATGGCCGCCGTCCGGGGCGCCGGCGGCCACACTGATGTTCACCACTTCGCCGGCACGCCCGGCGAGCGAGGCACGGACGTGGGAGCCCGGTGAGAAGGCCGGCAGCCACACCACCCGGTCGGGCATCGAAGTGATCTCCAGGGGGAGGGTGATGGTGCCGCGGCCGGTGCTGACGCTGACGGGCGCGCCGTCGACCGCGCCGATCTCACCGGCCGTCACCGCCGACAGCCTGACCCGCGGCGGGCGGGCCGTCCCGGCGAGGTAGGGCTCGCCGTCGAGCAGCCGGCCGTCGTCGATCAGCTGGTGCCAGCTGGCGAGCACCGCCTGGCCCGGTGCCGGCTCGGGCAGCGCGGGCTGCTCGGCCGCCGGCGCCGGCACGCGGTTGATCCCGGCACCGGCACGGCCGAACCTCGCCAGCTCGCGCGCGGCCACCCCGGGGTCGTCCACACCGAGGGCGATCCCCATCCGGGCGGCCAGGATGTGCAGCACCCGCAGGTCCGGCAGCGCGGCGGTCTCCAGGGCCCGCTGGAACGCGCGCAGGCGTCCCTCCCAGTTGACGAACGAGCCCGCCTTCTCCGCCACCGGCGCGACCGGCAGGACCACGTCGGCGAGTTCGGTCACCGCGGAGGCGCGCACCTCCAGGGACACGCAGAACGGCACGGAGGCGATCACCTTCAGGGCGGCGGCCGGATCGGGCAGGTCGTGGACGTCCACCCCGGCGACGACGAGCCCGTCGAGCTCACCGGCGGCAGCGGCGGCGAGGATGGCCGCGGTGTCCCGGCCCGGCTCGGCCGGGACGACGGCACCCCAGATCTCCTCGGCCTCGGCGCGGGCCACCGGATCCGCCACCGGGCGCCCGCCCGGCAGCAGCGATGGCAGTGCGCCGGCGGCGAGCGCGCCGCGCTCCCCGGCCCGGCGTGGCACC
>NZ_CAKKTM010000443.1 GCF_920888515.1 Protofrankia sp. CiP1_Cm_nod1
ACCCAGGCCAGCCGCGCGCCGGTCGCCTCGGCCAGCCGCAGCGCCGCGGTCAGCGTCCCGGGGGCCTGCGCGGCGCGCTCCCCCACCAGGATCACCGCCCCGTCGGCGCGCAGCGCGGCGGCCGCCGCGGACTGGGTCCCGTCCTGAATCCTGTTGACCGGCCCGGCCAGGGCGGCCAGGGCGGCGGCTTCGGCTCCGGGGACGACCGGCAGCAGCGTCCCGGAGATCTTCGACAGCCCGCGGGTGGCCAGCGGGGCCAGCGAGAAGATCGCCGTGGTCTGCTTCTGCGCGGCCTTGCGCAGCCGCAGGAAGATCGTCGGCGCCTCCTCCTCGGGCTCGAGCGCGACCAGCAGGACGCCGGGCGCGGCTTCCAGACCGGCGTGGGTGACCCCGATGCCGGTGCCGGCGACCGCGTGGGCGAGGAACGCCTCCTCCTCGGCCGAGTGCGGCCGGGCCCGGAAGTCCACGTCGTTGGTGCGCAGGGCGACGCGGGCGAACTTGGCGTAGGCGTAGGCGTCCTCACGGGTGAGCCTGCCGCCGGCGAGCACGCCGACGCCGTGGCGGTCCCGGCATTCGGCCAGCCCGCGGGCGGCGAAGGCCAGCGCCTCGCTCCACGACGCCTCGACCAGCTCCCCGGTGGCGTCGTCACGGACCAGCGGGGTGCGCAGCCGGTCGGCGCCGTCGGCGTAGGTGAAGGCGAACCGGCCCTTGTCGCAGTTCCACTCCTCGTTGACGGCCGGGTCGTCGGCGGCGAGCCGGCGCCGGACCTTGCCGCGGCGGTGGTCGGTGCGCAGCGCGCAGCCGGCCGCGCAGTGCTCACACGCGGTCGGGGTGGACACCAGGTCGAACGGCCGGGCCCGGAACCGGTAGGCCGCGCTGGTCAGCGCGCCCACCGGGCAGATCTGCACGGTGTTGCCGGAGAAGTAGGACTGGAACGGCTCGTCCTCGCTGATCGAGACCTGCTCGTTGGCGCCCCGCTCGAACAGTTCGATGAAGGGGTCGCCGGCGATCTGCGCGGAGAACCGGGTGCAGCGCGCGCACAGCACGCAGCGCTCCCGGTCGAGCAGGATCTCGCTGGAGATGGCGACAGGCTTCGGGTAGGTCCGCTTGGCCTCCCGGAACCGTGAGACGGCGCCACCGTTGGCCATCGACTGGTTCTGCAGCGGGCACTCGCCGCCCTTGTCGCAGACCGGGCAGTCCAGCGGATGGTTGAGCAGCAGGAACTCCAGCGTCCCCGCCTGCGCCTTCTGCGCCACCGGCGAGGTGAGCTGGGTGCGCACGACCATGTCGGCCGCGACCGTGGTCGTGCAGGAGGCGACCGGCTTGCGCTGGCCCTCGACCTCGACGATGCACTGCCGGCAGGCGCCGACGGGGTCGAGCAGCGGATGGTCGCAGAACCGCGGGATCTCGATCCCGAGCAGCTCGGCGGCCCGGATGATCAGTGTCCCCTTCGGGACGCTGACCGCGATGCCGTCGATGGTCAGGGTGACGAGATCCGGCGGCGCGGGCTCGGCCGGGGGCTGCGAGGCGCTGCTCTTCGACACGGTTGTCATAGTGATCAGTGAGCTCCCGCGAAGGCGTCCGGCGTGCCGGCGACGCGGTCGGTGGGGGTGGCCGGGACGAACTCGTCCCGGAAGAACTTGATCCCGGAGACGATCGGTGAGGTGGCGCCGTCGGCGAGCGCGCAGAAGGCCCGGCCGAAGATGTTGTCGCAGGCGTCGACAAGGGTGTCGACGTCCTCGGCGTCGCCGTCACCGCGTTCGAGCCGGGAGAGGATCTGGACCATCCAGGTGGTGCCCTCGCGGCAGGGCGTGCATTTGCCGCAGGACTCGTGCGCGTAGAACTGGGTGAGCCGCCGGACGACCTTGAGCATGTCCACGGTCTCATCCATGAGCATGATGGCGGCGGTGCCGAGCAGGGAGCCAGCCTCGGCGACCCCCTCGAAGTCCAGCGGGACGTCGAGATGGTCCGCGGTGAGCATCGGCGTCGAGGAGCCGCCGGGCGTCCACGCCTTCAGCCGCCGGCCGCCGCGGATGCCGCCGGCGAGATCCAGCAGCTCGGCGAGGGTGGTCCCCATCGGCGCCTCGTACTGGCCCGGGCGGGTCACGTGCCCGGACAGGCTGTAGATCTTCGGCCCCGGCGAGCGCTCCCGGCCCATCGAGCGGAACCACTCCACCCCGCGCCGGATGATGAACGGCACGGTGGCGATGGTCTCCACGTTGTTGACCACGGTCGGGGACGCGTACAGCCCGTGGGTCGCCGGGAACGGCGGGCGCAGCCGGGGCTGGCCGCGGCGGCCCTCCAGCGAGTCCAGCAGCGCGGTCTCCTCGCCGCAGATGTAGGCGCCGGCCCCGGAGTGGACGACCAGGTCCAGGTCGAAGCCGCTGCCGAGGATGTCACGGCCGAGGTAGCCGGCCTGGTACGCCTCGGCGACCGCGGCGCGCAGCCGGCGCCCGCAGTGCACCAGCTCCCCGCGCAGGTAGATGAAGGCGCGGTGGGCCCGCACCGCGTAGGAGGCGATGATGATGCCCTCCACCAGCGAGTGCGGGTCGGCCATCATCAGTGGCGCGTCCTTGCAGGTGCCGGGCTCGCCCTCGTCCGCGTTGATCACCAGGTAGTGCGGCTTGTCGTCGCCCTGCGGGATGAAGCTCCACTTCATCCCGGTGGGGAAGCCGGCACCGCCGCGGCCGCGCAGCCCGGAGTCCTTGACAATCTTGATGATGTCGTCCGGGCCCAGCTCCAGGGCCTGCCGCAGCGCCTGGTAGCCGTCGGTGCTCTCGTAGACGGCCAGTGTCCAGGAGCCGGGGGTGTTCCAGCGTCCGGTGAGGACCGGGGTAACCGGCATGGTCAGCTCCCCTTCGTCGAATCGTCGGTCCGCGCGGCCTTGGCGGGAGTGGCCTTGGCGGGAGCGGCCTTGGCGGGAGCGGCCTTGGCGGGAGCGGCCTTGGCGGGAGCGGCCTTGGCGGGAGCGGCCTTGGCGGGAGTGCTCCTGGCCGGGGCGCCGTTGGCCGGGGCGCCGCCGGCCGGGCCGGCGACCGTGGCGTCGGCGGTGTCCGTGACCAGCAGCCCGGCGATGGACGGGTCACCCACGCCCGGGCCGGCGGCCGCCTCGGGCCTCGGGTCGGGGAGGCCGGCGAGCTGCCGGGACGCCTCGGCGAACGTGCACAGCGGCGCGCCCCGGGTCGGGGCCGGCCGCTCGCCGCGGCGCAGCGCCTCCACGATCTCGCTCGCGGACTGCGGGTCGACCTGGTCGAAGAACTCGTAGTTGACGGTCAGCACCGGCGCGTAGTCGCACGCGGCCAGGCACTCGGCGTGCTCGAGGGTGATCGTGCCGTCCGCGGTGGTCTGGTCGTGCCCGACCCCGAGCTCCCGCGAGAGGCGGGCGTAGACCTCCTCGCCGCCGAGCAGCGCGCAGGAGAGGTTGGTGCACACCGACACCAGCCAGTCGCCGACGGGCCGGCGCTTGTACATCGTGTAGAAGGTGGCGACCGCGCTGACCTCGGCATGGGTGATGCCGAGCGCGGAGGCGCAGAACTCCACCCCCTCGGCGGTGACGCAGCCGTCCTCGGCCTGCACGAGGTGCAGCAGGGGCAGCAGTGCCGACCGGGAGTGCCCGGCCGGGTACTGTGCGATGATGTCCGCTGCCGCGGCGCGGGTTTCTTCGGTGAGCGGCACTACCGGTCAACTCCCCCCAGGACTGGGTCGACGGAGGCCACGCCGACGATCACGTCCGCGACCTGCCCGCCTTCGGTCATCGCCGGGACCGCCTGCAGGTTGACGAAGCTTGGTTCCCGGACGTGGACGCGGTACGGCCTGGTGCCGCCGTCGCTGACCACGTGGTAGCCCAGCTCGCCGCGGGGCGACTCCACGGCCGTGTACACCTGCCCGGCCGGCACCCGGAAGCCCTCGGTGACCAGCTTGAAGTGATGGATCAGGGCCTCCATCGAGGTGCCCATGATCGTACGGATGTGGTCGAGGGAGTTGCCCATCCCGTCGCTGCCGATCGACAGCTGGGCCGGCCAGGCGATCTTCTTGTCCGCGACCATCACCGGGCCGGGCTTCAGCCGGTCCAGGCACTGCTCAACGATCTTCAATGACTCGCCCATCTCCGCCAGCCGCACCAGGTAGCGGGCGTAGGAGTCGCCGTCCAGCGAGGTGGGGACCTCGAACTCGTAGGTCTCGTAGCCGCAGTACGGGATGGTCTTGCGCAGGTCCCACTCCAGCCCGGCGGCACGCAGCACCGGGCCGGTCACGCCGAGCGCGATGCAGCTGGCCGCGTCGATGTAGTTGACATCGACCATGCGGCCCTTCCAGATCGGCTGCCCCGACAGCAGGGCGTGATACTCCTTGATCCGTTTGGGCATGTCGACGAGGAACGCCTGGATGTCGCGGATGACGTCGTCCGGAAGGTCCTGGGCCAGCCCGCCGGGACGGACGTAGGCGTGGTTCATCCGCAGCCCGGTGATCGCCTCCAGGAGATCGAGGATCTTCTCCCGCTCCCGGAAGCCGAAGATCATCCCGGTGGTGGCCCCGATCTCCATGGCGCCGGTGGCCAGCCACACCAGGTGCGAGGCGATCCGCTGCAGCTCCATCACCAGCACCCGGATGACCGTGGCCCGCTCGGGGACCT
This sequence comes from Protofrankia sp. CiP1_Cm_nod1, assembly GCF_920888515.1. GTDB lineage: Bacteria > Actinomycetota > Actinomycetes > Frankiales > Frankiaceae > Protofrankia. The sequence goes on from NZ_CAKKTM010000443.1 coordinate 4,631, forward strand.
CGTCGGTGATGCCGAGCAGCTTCTCCACCGCCAGGCAGTAGGCCGTCTCGTTGAACAGCGGCGCGAGGTAGTCGGCGCGGGTGAGGAAGGTGACCGCCTGCGTCCAGGTGCGGAACTCGCAGCTCTTCTCGATCCCGGTGTGCAGGTAGCCGATGACGACCTGGGTCCGGGTGACCGTCTCGCCCTCGATCTCCAGGACGAGCCGCAGCACCCCGTGCGTGGACGGGTGCTGGGGGCCCATGTTGACGGTGAGGCGCTCGGAGTAGTCCTCGCCGCCGATCACCTGCTCCCAGTCACCGCCGGTGACAGTGTAGACCCGCTCCCCCGCCGACTCGGTGAAGCCGGCCTCGTAGGCGTCGCCGTATCCGGGAGCGTCGTCGTACTCAGGAGCGTTGTTCTGTCCGGGAGCGTCGACGGGCGGTCCGGCGGATGTGGTGGGGCCGGCCGCGGCGGTGAACGCGGCTGACGTGTCGAACGTGTGGGTCATAACGAACCTCGTAGACAAAGACGACACGGGGTGGAACGCCGCCGCGGGCCACCGGCCACGGCGCTCATGCCGGACAGCGCACTCGTACCGGCTGTACCGGACAGGCTGGTCATGAATAGCTCCGGCGGCTGTCCGGGGCCGGTACCTGGGCGCCCTTGTAGTCGACCGGCACGCCGCCGAGCGGGTAGTCCTTGCGCTGCGGGTGGCCGACCCAGTCGTCCGGCATCATGATCCGCTCCAGGCCGTCCCGGCCGGAGAAGACGATGCCGAACAGGTCGTAGGCCTCCCGCTCGTGCCAGTCCGCGGTCGGCCAGACATCCATGACGCTGGGGACGGCCGGGTCGTCGTCGGCCACCGAGACCTCCAGCCGGACGCGGCGGCGCCAGGTCATCGACGTCAGGTGGTAGACGGCGTGCAGCCGGCGTCCGGTCGGGTCCTCGGGATAGTCCGCGCCGGAGACGCTGGAGAGCAGCTCGAAGCGCAGCTGCGGGTCGTCCCGCAGGGTCTGGGCGACCGCGGGCAGATGGTCGCGCCGGACGTGCAGGGTCAGCTCCCCGCGGTCGACGACCACCCGTTCGAGCGCGTCGGTGAGCTGCGGGAAGGCACGCTCGAGGGCGTCGTAGACGGCGTCGGCGTCGGCGTCGGCGAACGGCCGAGAGCTCGAGGTGAGCGCCGGCGGGTTGCGGACCAGGCCGCCGAAGCCGGAGGTGTCACCGGAGCCGGCGGCGCCGAAGGCGTCCTGCCGGCGCGGCCCGCCCTTGCCCGACGCCGCGCCGGCCGCCGGTACGAGCTCGCTCATGACGCCGCCTCACCGGTGGAATCGTCGTCCCCGGCGCGCCGGCCGGCTGGCCCGGCTGGCCCGGCTGGCCCGGCTGATCCGGTCGGCCCACCGGCCGACGGCAGGCGCTTGGCCCGGCCGAAGACCGAGCCCGGGGGGACGGCGGCCGGCCGCCGGTCGTCGAGGGACGGCTCGACCACGCCGGCCCCGGCCGGCGCCGGGGCACCCGCCGGCAGGCGGAACCGCTTGCGGTCGTTGACCGACAGCGTGCTGGTGTCGACAGCGCCGGCCGGCAGGCCCGCGCGCGCCGTGGCCACCTCGATCGGCTTCGGGTAGGGCGACTCGCCCACCTTCGTGTAGGCGACCTTGCCGGTGACCGTGCCGGCCAGGATCTTCTCGTGCAGCTTCAGGATCGCGTCCATGAGCATCTCCGGCCGCGGCGGGCAGCCCGGCAGGTACATGTCCACCGGGACGATGTGGTCAACGCCCTGCACGATGGCGTAGTTGTTGAACATCCCGCCGCTGCTCGCGCAGACGCCCATGGACAGCACCCACTTGGGCTCGGGCATCTGGTCGTAGATCTGGCGCAGCACCGGGGCCATCTTCTGGCTCACCCGGCCCGCGACAATCATGAGATCGGCCTGCCGGGGGCTGGCCCGGAACACCTCCATCCCGAACCGGGCGAGGTCGTAGCGGCCGGCGCCGGTCGACATCATCTCGATCGCGCAGCAGGCCAGGCCGAACGTGGCCGGCCACAGGGAGGACCGCCGTGACCAGTTGGCCATCTTCTCGACGGTGGTGAGCAGCAGGCCGCCGGGCAGCTTCTCTTCTAGTCCCATTCCAGGCCTCCCCGCCGCCACACGTAGGCGTAGGCGACGAAAACGGTCGCGATGAACAGCACCATCTCGACGAGCCCGAAGGTCCCCAGTGCGCCGAACGCGACCGCCCACGGATAGAGGAAGATGATCTCGATGTCGAAGACGATGAACAGCATCGCCGTCAGGTAGAACTTCACCGGAAAACGATGTGGGCCAACCGGCTCGCGCGGCGGTTCGATTCCGCACTCGTACGCGTCGAGCTTGGCACGGTTGTACCTCTTCGGGCCGACCAGCGCGCCCGTGATCACAGATCCGATCGCGAACGCCGACGCGATCACTAAAAGCACGAGGATCGGCACGTAGTTCGACAGCATGCCGAGCTCCTCTCTACAGGTCCGATGCGGGACGTGGCGGTTTTCGGTTGGCGGTTCTCGGTTGGCAGTTCTCGGTTGGCGGTTCCCGGCTCGCTGTCCCGGTTCGCGGCCGCGGGCTCACCGCCGGCCGCCGGGACACGACCGGCCGCCGGGACACGGCTGGCGCGGCTGGCGCGGCGAGGACGGCCGGCTCATGGCGCCGACACCGATCACGGTCACCGGCTGTCCCGACTCCGGTGGCCGGGTGCCGCCAGGGAGCCTACGCGACGCCCGCCCCAGACGCGCGGACCGGTTTCCCGGCGGCGATCCGGCGGGCGGAAAAAGCATGATCGGGCTGCCGTTGGCCCCCGGGACGAGTGGGCGTCCATGCACACCCGCCGCATGTCTGACCACAAACCGATGCTGTCGAGGCGTCCGCCGGCTGGCTCACCGGGCGCGGGCCGTGCGCCGGAAGACCGGGGCCTGCGTTCCGCCGGTGCCGCCACCATCCACCGAAGACCGCTTCAGGTCGCGGGCGCGAGCCGGGACATAGCGTTGATCAGGCGGTCCAGCGCATCACCCCCTCGCGGGTCGGTGAGATTCGCCAGCAGCTTCAGGGTGAAGCGCATGAGCGTCGGTCGCGGCAGCCCGTAGCGGGTCAGTATCCGCATGACGGACGGGTTCCCGATCAGTTCGACGAACACCCGCCCGAGTGTGTAGTAGCCGCCGTAGCGTTGCCGGAGAACGTCCGGGTACGCCTGCAGCGCCCGTTCCCGGGCCGGCCCCCGCGAGCGGGCCAGCGCCTGGACGGCCACTTCGGCCGCGAGCCGTCCGGACTCCATCGCGTAGGCGATCCCCTCGCCGTTGAACGGGTTGACCGTCCCGCCGGCGTCCCCGACCAGCAGCAGGCCGTCGCGGTAGTGCGGCGCCCGGTTGAAGGCCATCGGCAGGGCGCCGCCGCGGACCGGCCCGACCGCGTTCTCCGCGGTGAAACCCCACTGCGGCGGCAGCGCGTCGAGCCACCGCCGTAGCAGGTCCCGGTAGTCCGTGTGCTGGAAGGCGCTGCTGGTGTTGAGCATGCCGAGCCCGACGTTGCTCGTCCCGTCGCCCACCCCGAAGATCCATCCGTAGCCGGGCAGCAGCCGGGACGCGCCCGGCCTGCCCTCCCACAGCTCCAGGTGGGACTCCAGGTAGTCGTCATGGGTGCGGGGGCTGCGGTAGTACTGGCGCACTGCCACCCCCAGCGGACGATCCTCCCGGCGGCGGATGTCCAGCGACAGCGCCATCCGCGCGCTGTTCCCGTCCGCGGCGATCACCAGTGGGGCGCGGAAGGCCAGCGGCTGCCCACCGCGCGACGCCCTGGCCTTCACCCCGACGACCCGTCCGGTGCGCTCGTCGCGGATCGGGCCGGTGACGGTGGTCTCCTCCCGTAGCTGGGCGCCGGCCTTCTCGGCGTGCCGGGCGAGCAGCTCGTCGAAGTCGAGACGGGGCCGGACCAGGCCGTAGTCCGGCCAGTTCGCCAGCTCCGGCCAGGGCAGCTCGAGCCGCAGCCCGCCGCCGATGACACGCAGGCCTCGGTTGCGGGCCCAGCCGGAGCCGGCCTGGGCCGTACCGGCTGCGCCGGCCGTACCGGCCGTGCCGGCCGTGCCAGTTGTGCCAGTTGTACCGGCTGCGCCGGTTGTACTGGCCGTGCCGGCCACGCCGACGGTGCTGGCGG
>NZ_CAKKTM010000444.1:0-2820 GCF_920888515.1 Protofrankia sp. CiP1_Cm_nod1
ATACCGGCAGCCAGCGGATCCGTGCGGGCGGCCGTGGCCAGCGCCGCCCGCACGGCGTCCCAGTCGGTGCCGGTGCCGATCGCCGCCAGCCGCTGCCGCGTCGCGTCGTCGCACAGCGCGCCGGCGACGCCGGCCTCGTACAGGCCACGGGCGGACACGCCCAGTGCCGCGGCCACCGCGTGCTCACGGCCGAGATCGGTGTCGAACATAGCCGGGTCGTCGGTGGCCAGCGAGCAGCGCACCCCCGCCTCGACCAGCGCGGGCAGCGGATGCCCGGCAAGATCCGCCGCTGAGCGCGTCCGCAGGTTGGACACCGGGCAGACGTCCAGGACGACATCCCGCTCGACAAGATCGGCTACGAGGCCGGGATCGTCCAGGGCTCGGATGCCGTGCCGGATGCGGCGCGCGCCCAGGGCGTCCAACGCGCCGCGGATCGAGGCCGGCCCGCCGCTCTCCCCCGCGTGCGGGACGGCGGCCAGCCCGCCGTCGGCGGCGATGGCGAACGCCCGCGCGTACGGTTCGGGCGGGTGGCCGGCCTCCGGTCCGCCCAGCCCCAGGCCGACGATCCCCCGGTCGCGGAACCGGACCGCCTGGCGGGCCACCTCGCAGGCCTCCTCCGGCGGCAGGACACGGTCGATGTCGGGAGTGAGGCCCATGGGCAGGCCGAACCGTTCGCGGGCCTCGGCCACCCCGTCGGCGTAGCCGTTGAAGATCTCCTCCCAGGAGATCCCGCGCCGGACGCGGAACCACGGGGAGAAGATCCCCTCCACGTAGACCGCGCCGTGCGCGGATGCCTCGGCGGCGTAGTCGACGACGACCTGGCGGAAGTCCTCGGCGGTGCGCATCACATGTGTGGTGAGGACCCAGACCTCGATGAAGTGGTCGAAGTCCCGGAAGCGGTACAGCTCGGTGAGCTCCTCGACCGTCGTGGCCGGCAGCGCCTGCCCGTTACGCCGGGCCATCGCCAGCAGGGTCGCCGGACGGACCGTGCCCTCCAGGTGAACATGCAGTTCGATCTTCGGTCCGGTGGGCGGCCCGGTAGGCGGGCCAGCGGGCGCGGTCACTCCGACAGGCTAGCCGCCCCCTCCCGCCCAGGTGCGCGGACAGCCACCATCCCCCCGCCCCGCCAGGCGCCGGGAGCGGGCCCGCGAACGGAGCCGTGACCTCCGGAACCGCGGGCGCGCGGGCCGCGGGCCGCGGGGCACGGGGCACGGGGCACGGGGCACGGGGCACGCCACCGTCCTCTCGCGTGCTCTCCCAGCCGCTCGGTGGACGGTCCGTCCGGCCCGGCTCGGCCCGGCTCGGCTCGGCCCGGCCCGGCTCGGGGATGCTTCGTTCGGGAACTGCCCGTTCGGGACGGCCCAGAGCGCCGGTCAAGTAGCGCGCGGATCCCATCCACGACCACCCGCACAGGCCATGATCCAGAAGAGTTTGTCGTTGTGTACGCTTTTTGGCCGCAAAAGCGTACACAACGACAAAATTACGCCGATCTTCTCCGGTGGCCGACGTCCATCGAAGCATGCCACCGTTCAGGAGGGATACGTATGGCTACCTGGCCGGCGCTCTAGTCGTCCGGGACGGCCTGTCGTCCGCGGGACGGCCTATGTGGTGGCGACGATCGGCAGGGCGGTCGAGGAGAAGTGCGAGGCCACCCGGTCGTCCACGGGGTCCTGTGCGGGATCGCGGTGCACGGCCAGGTGCCGGTAGAGGGTGTCGCGCTGCGCCGGGATCCGGTCGGCCGCGCGGATGAGATGGATGAGCTCGCTCCGGTTGGTCCGGTGCCGGGCGCCGGCCGAGGAGACCACGTTCTCCTCCAGCATGACCGAGCCCAGATCGTCCGCGCCCATGTGCAGGGTGAGCTGGCCGACCTCCTTGCCGGTCGTCAGCCACGAGCCCTGCAGGTGCGCGATGTTGTCGAAGAACAGCCGGGCCACCGCCACCAGCCGCAGGTACTCGATGGTCGACGCCTGCGTGCGTCCGCGCAGGTGGTTGTTCTCCGGCTGGTAGGTCCACGGGATGAACGACCGGAAGCCACCGGTGCGGTCCTGCACGTCACGGATCATCCGCAGGTGCTCGATGCGCTCGGCGTTGGTCTCCCCGGTGCCCATCATGAACGTCGCGGTCGACTCGAGGCCGAGGCCGTGGGCGGTCTCCATCACCGACAGCCACACGTGCCCGGGCTCCTTCAGCGGGGCGATCGCGTGCCGGGGACGCTCGGTGAGGATCTCCGCGCCCGCGCCGGCGAAGCTGTCGAGCCCGGCGTCCCGCAGCCGGACAATGACCTCGGAGAAGCTCAGCCCGGACGTCCGGGCGATGTGGACGACCTCGCTGGCGCCCAGCGAGTGCAGGGCCAGCCGCGGGTAGGCCCGCTTGATCGCGGCGAAGGTGTTCTCGTACCACTCGATACCGAAGCCGGGATGGTGGCCGCCCTGGAGCATGATCTGGGTCGCGCCCAGCTCGACGGCCTCGCCGCATCTGGCGAGGATGTCGTCGACGTCGCGGACCCAGCCCTCCTTGTGGCCGGGCGCCCGGTAGAACGCGCAGAACCGGCAGGCGGTCACGCACACGTTCGTGTAGTTGATGTTCCTGTCGATGATGTAGGTGACGATGTCGTCCGGGAAGCGGCGACGGCGGACGGCGTCGGCGGCCCGTCCGAGCGCGTGCAGCGGCGCCCTGGTGTACAGCAGCAGCGCCTCGTCGGCGGTGATCCGCCCGCCGTCCGCGGCGTGCGCGAGCACGGACGCGGTCTCCTGGTCGCCGGCCACCGGTGTGCCCGCGACTGCCGTTGTTCCCGCTGCCGCTGTTTCCGGGGCTGCCGCT
>NZ_CAKKTM010000444.1:3169-27903 GCF_920888515.1 Protofrankia sp. CiP1_Cm_nod1
GTTCCCGGGGCTGCCGCTGTTCCCGGGGCTGCCGCCGTTCCCGGGGCTGGCGGGCCCGCCTGCACGGACGAGGAGTCACTGCCGGCATCCACAAGGCTCACCCTGCGATGGTACGGCGGGCCACCCCCTCCCGGCGCCGATCCCACCTCCTGCCCACCACGCGCCACGGCCACCGAGCCGGGCCAACGGGACCGTCGACCGGATCGCCGCCCGGCACGGACCGGAGATTTTTTCGGTGCCGGCCAGCGGGCCAGGAAGACGTGAGCGGGTTTCCAACAGTAAGCGCCCGGCACCAGGCCGGATTATCCGGCGGCCCGCCCAACTGATGACACGACCAGTTTCCTCCTGGTTTCGCCCGCCCTGCCGGAATATCCGGACCACAACCGTCAACAGGGAAACACCACCGTGAATGCGCACGTGCCGCGCCGACGTCGACGCACGTGTCGGGGCACCTCACTCTGCGATGCGGCAGGATGGGTAAAAAATTCTTCCAGTGGCGCTGTCCGGACCCGCATATCCGGTCCGGTCACGGCCACATGGCACCAGGAGTCGCATGTGGACGCACTGACCACTACTGGCCCTGACGGCTCGGCATCGGTGGATGTCGACACCGACATGTTGATCATCGGCGCCGGCCCGGCCGGCCTCTTCGGCGCCTACTACGCCGGATTCCGCGGGATGTCCGTGACGGTGATGGACTCGCTGCCCGAAGCCGGCGGCCAGGTCACCGCGATGTACCCGGAAAAGGTGATCTACGATGTAGCCGGGTTCCCCGCGGTGCGGGGCCGGGAGCTCATCGCCGCCCTCGTCGCCCAGGCGGGCGCGTTCTCCCCCAGCTACCTGCTCGGCCAGCAGGCGACCGAACTGGCCCACGAGGCCGACGCCGTCGTGGTCACCAGCGCGCAGGGCACGCGGGTGCGGGCGAAGGCCGTCGTCATCACCGGCGGGCTCGGGACGTTCACGCCGCGCCCGCTACCCGTCGGCAGCGACCATCTCGGCCGTGGCCTGGTCTACTTCGTCCCGAAACTGGACGTCTACGCCAACGCCGACGTCGTCATCGTCGGCGGGGGTGACAGCGCCTTCGACTGGGCGCTCGCCCTGGAGCCGCTGGCCCGGTCGGTGGTCCTCGTCCACCGGCGGGACCGGTTCCGCGCGCACGCGCACACCGTCGAGAAGGTGCTGGCCTCCAGCGTCGAGGTGCTCACGCACACCGAGGTCGCGACCATCCACGGGGACAGCCAGGTGGAGAAGGTCGAACTGCTGAACAACAAGTCCGGCGACCGCCAGGTCCGCCCGGCCCAGGCGATCGTCGCCGCCCTCGGGTTCACCGCCGACCTCGGCCCCCTGACCCGCTGGAACCTGACCGTCGAGAAGCGTCACATCGTGGTGGACACGACCATGGCGACCGGCGTCGAGCGGATCTTCGCCGCCGGCGACATCACCGAGTACCCGGGCAAGGTACGTCTGATCGCCACCGGTTTCGGTGAGGTCGCGACCGCGGTGAACAACGCGGCACCAGTCATCGACCCGTCCGCCAAGGTCTTCCCGGGCCACAGCTCCGACGACGGCCCCGCCGGCTGACACCCCGAAGCACCACCCGGGACGCCCGGGCACCCTGACAGCCCGGGCACCAGGGACCCCTCCAGGGTGTCCGGCCGCCTCGTGACGCCCGGGCGCCCTGACGGCTCGGGCGCCCTGACCGGGCCCTCGACATGCACCGGCCGCGACATCCGTAATTCCCCATTCCCCGCGCCCGGCTTCCGCGTTGCCCGAAGGTGTCGTCCAATATTGTTCTACATTGTCTTGTGTTGTTCAAAGTTGTTTGAAATTATTTGGTGCTGTTCGGCTCGGCACCATGTGGCCGAATCCGAAACGACTCGCCGCCCCGGACAAGTACCCCGCGACGGCGACGTCCCTCCCCGGGCTCCGGCTGAACCAGGGTTTTGCCCGAAACGCTGTCCAGCTGGGCCCGCGCGCGGCTGGGCCCGACAACGGGCCCAGCGTCCGGACGAGCGCTCTCCGACGGCGCTGCCACCCATCCGGCTGACGAGCGAACTCACCATCGCCGACGGCGAGCCATCCGGCGGGACCGCTCTTCACGCCAACAGGCCACTCTTCACGCCAACAGGCCACACCGCGACGAACGGGCTGTTGCCGTCGGGCCAGCCGGCGGCAGTGTGACCGTGTGCCCCGACGAACGCGGCATTACCCGATGGGCGCACCGCCGGCGCAGACTGGTGGGTATGCGGGGTCTACTGGTGATCGGGCACGGCTCACGGCGGGACGAGGCGAACGCGACCGTCCGCGAGGTCGCTCGCCTGCTCACCACATCCGGCTGGGCCACCCGCGCCACACCCCCCGTACCCGGTACCACACCCGCTGCACCCAGCGCCACACCCCCCGTACCCGGCGCCACACCCGCTGGGCCCGGCGCCACACCCGCTGGGCCCGGCGCCGCGCTTGCCGCGTCCGGCTGTCCCCCAGCTCCCGCATCCGGCCAGGTCACACCCCCCGCGCCCGGTCAGGCCGTGGCCCGCGCGCTCAGGCGGGGAGCGGCTTCCCCACTCGGGCGGGAGACAGCCCCTGTGCCCGGCCCGTCCTATCCGTCCGCCGCTTCCAGCCCGCCCACCATTTCCAGCCCGCCCGATGCTTCCAGCCCGCCCACCACTTCCAGCCCGTCCGGTGCTTCCGGTGCTTCCGGACGCGGGACGGACACCACGCCTGATCCGGTAACCGGTGCCATATCCGACGAGTTCGAGACCTCGTCCGGCGGGCTCAAGACCCCGCCCGCCGAGGCCGATCCTGGCGTGACGGGTGGTCACCATCAGATCCACTGGCACGCGGTGGAGCCGGCCTTCCTGGACGTGGTCCAGCCCGACATCATGGCCGGCTACGCCAGCCTGGCCGCCGCCGGCTGCACCGAGATCGTGGCCCACCCTTTCTTCCTGTTCGACGGCAGCCACACGTCGCGGGACATCCCGGCCGCCCTCGCCCGGGCCCGGGAGCGCTTCCCGCACACCCGCTGGACGCTGACCGCGCCACTCGGGCTGCATCCCGGTGTGCTGACCGCTGTCACCGCCCGCATCGACGACGCCCTTACCGGCCATGCTTGCACCGGCCATGCCTTCGCCCCGGACGAGCCCTGACCGAATGGCCCCCGACGACGCCTGATGACAACCGGTGGACCTGATGACAACCGGTGGCAGGCACCAGCGCGCCCACACCGGCCTCGCGCCCACCTCGAACGGGCTCTCGCCCCGAACGGTCTCCCGATCACCATTCGGACAATCACCCGCCCCCTCTCGTCCCAGTCAAGAGAACGAGAGTGAAAACGGCTGCCACAGCGACCGTTCATCCCCTCGTTCGCGTGATCCGAGAGTGTTCGATCATCAGCTTTTGGCGGGTTTCGGGGCGGACGCGTGTTGGCCGACCGGCGTTTCGGACGAGCGGGCTCTGGTGACGGCATCGGCCACCGCCGCGGCCAGCGGATGGATGCCGGGCTCGGTCGCCACCGCGTCCACCCGGATGCCGGCGTGCTGACAGGCCGCGACGGTACGCCGTCCTATCGCGGCCACCATGATCCCGTCCGGTAGGGGGCCGTACAGCGCGACGGTCGCGCGGGCCGCGGTCGACGACGCGAACGCCACCGCGTGCAGGTCGCCGTGCCGGATCTCCTCGACGATCCGCGGGTCGGGTTCGGCGACGACATCGGTCAGGAGGCTGATCCGACGCACCGTTTCCGCTCCGGCGGGCGGCGGCGCGGACGCGCACACCACCACGCGGACGCTGCCGCCCATCACCGCAGACACCGCATCCTGCGCGTCGGTGGGCTCCGCAGCCCGCGTCCGCGCACTGTGTGTGTTGGCGCGCTCCGGGCCATCAGCGCTGACGGGCAGCCGGGCGCAGGACAGCCCAAGGGCCTCCAACGAGACCTCCGCCTCGGCGTCGGCGGCCATCAGCACGAGCCCGGCAAGCGCCCGGACGTCGCGGCCGGCCCGACGCAGCAGTGTGACCACCGCCGCGACCTCCGCGACGCCCGCCAGCACCAGCGCGTCCGCGCCGGCGAGCGCCGCCAGCAGCGGTGCCGGGGCGGCCACCGGCCCGGGACGCGAGACGACACTCTCCACGGCGTCCGCGCCGAGCGCGCGTAACCGGGCGGCCAGCAGCCCGGGACGCGGCCTTGTCCGCGGGACGAGCACCCGGACTCCCGCCAGCGGACGGTCGGCGTCCACAGCCGGCGAGCCGGTGACGGATCCGCGCGGATCATCGTAACCATTCGTAAGACCGTGACTGTCAACACCGCCGGACCTGTCGACGCCGCCAGGGCCGTCGCCGGGGCTGTCGCCAGGGCCGTCGCCGGAGCCGGCTCCATTCCGGGGGCGCGGTCCCGCCCAGGAGTGCGATCTCACCGTTGCCCGGCCTGGCGAGTTGTCGGCGCCGCCAGGCCTGACGGTGTCGCCCGAGCTCACGCCGTCGCTCGCGATATCGCTGGCGCTCTCGCGACTGTCACCGTTGCCACTGCCACTGCCACTGCCACTGCTGGTGCTGGTGCTGGTGCTGGTGCTGGTGCCCACGATGGCACTGTCGTAACTGCCATCGCCATCGCTGCCGCTGTTGGTGTTGGTGTTGGTGCCCACGCTGGCGCTGTTGGTATCACCGCCATCATTGCCATTGCCGCTGCCATTGCCATTGCCGCTGCCATTGCCGCTGCCATTGCCGCTGCCATTGCCGCTGCCATTGCCGCTGCCGTTGCCGCCGGTATCGCTGGGGCCGGGACCATGGTTGCCGCCGTCCGGCCACGAGAGGATTCGGGGTGCCGCGTCGTGGCGGGCCGCGACGTCGCCGATCACCACGACGGCTGGTGATCGCACGCCCCGCGCGACCGCGTCGACCACGACCGTGTCGAGAGTGCCGCGCACGACCCGTTGCGCCGGCGTGGTGGCGCGTTCGATCACCGCGACAGGCGTGTCGGGTGACCGCCCGCCGTTGATGAGGGCCGCGGTGACGTCGGCGAGCCTGGCGACCCCCATCAGCACGACGATGGTCATCCGGGACGCGCCGAGCGCCGCCCAGTCGACGGTGGAGCCGGGATGCCCGGGTGGCAGATGACCGGAGACGACCGCGACGTCCTGCGCGACACCACGGTGGGTGACCGGAATACCGGCATACGCGGGGGCCGCGAACGCCGAGGTCACCCCCGGGACGACCGTGCACCGCACCCCCGCCAGCCGGCATGCCTCCGCCTCCTCGCCGCCACGGCCGAGCAGGAACGGATCCCCGCCCTTGAGCCGGACGACCGTGCGGCCCGCGAGCGCCTGTTCGACCAGCAGGCCGTTGATGTCCTCCTGGCTGCGGGTGAGCGCGCCGGCACTCTTGCCGCTGTAGATGATCTCCGCTTCAGGCCGGGCATACCCGAGCACGTCGGTGGACACCAGGCGGTCGGTGACGACCACGTCGGCCGCGGCAAGCAGTTCCCGGCCACGAACGGTGAGCAGCCCCGGATCGCCGGGCCCCGCCCCGACCAGCCAGACCTCCCCCGCGCCCCGCGCCGTGACGTCCCCCGTGGCCTCCCCCGCGCCCTGACCCTCGCTCATCCCTGCGACGCTACCGCCCACGCGCACGCCGCACCCGCGGTCGAACCCGACCGAACCCGTAGGTGACAACCGTCGTACCCACAACGTTTTTCACCTACAGCCGCGGAAGCCGTAGGTGAAAAAGGCTACCGTGACAACGGTTTCCACCTACGGCTCCCGCCATGACCGGCGTCGACGGCTTCCAGCCATCAGGTTCCAGACGTCGGCTTCCAGCCATCAGGTTCCAGGGGCAACCGCATCAGCAATCCACAGCATTGGTTCGGTCAGCGGCTAATTATGATCCACATACAAGGCAGGCGGTATCGCTCGACTACCACGGAGCGCCTCGACCGGTCACAGGATCGGAGGAAGAAGGGCTCAGTGGATGCCGCATTCGGTTTTGGTTGAGCCGGTCCAGCGGCCGGCGCGGCCCTGGCCGCGTTCGGTGCACGGCCAGCAGCCGACCGAGTCGTAACCGTCGGAGAGCAACGGGTTGACGATGACGCCGTGCTCCTGGACGTAGCGCTCGACGTCCTCGTCCGTCCAGGCCGCCAGCGGGTGGATCTTCACTTTGCCGCGGCGTTCGTCCCAGCCCACGGCCGGCAGGTTCTTACGGCCGGCGCTCTCGGCCCGGCGCGAGCCCGCCGCCCACGCCTGGTAGGGGGCGAGCGCCCGGTCCAGCGGCACGACCTTGCGCATGCGGCAGCACTGGTCCGGGTCGCGCTCGAACAGCCTCGGCCCGTGCACGGCGTCCTGACCGGCCACGGTGAGCTGCGGAGCGACGCTGATCAGCGGCAGGTCGTAACGGTGCCGGACCGCGTCCCGGGTGCCGATCGTCTCGGCGAAGTGGTAGCCGGTGTCGATGAACACCACCGGAACGTCCAGCCGGATCCGGGAGAGCATGTCGACGAGCACCGCTTCGGCCATGGACGCGGCGACGACAAGCCCGCTGCCGAACTGCTCCACCGCCCAGCCCAGGATCTCCTCGGCCGGCGCGCCCTCCAGTTCGTCACCGGCGCGTAGGGCCCGGGCCCGCAACGTGGCGTTCATCAACGTCTCTCCTCCACTGCCACGGCCGCCGCCGCGGCTGCTTGTTCCCCCCGCGTAGCTGCGTCTTCTCCCCGCGCAGAGGACTGGACGGTACCGGCAGCAATGCCGGCGGAAAGCGGTGGCACCGCGACCGCGAGCGCGGTCATGCTGAGCCGGAACGCCCGCCGGCAGCTTCCGCACGACCACTGGCCGTGGCCGGAACCGGCGGCGGCGTCCCCGGCCGTCTCGGGCGGCAGGTAGGGGACGAGGTCCTCCTCGCCGCAGTACGGGCAGTAGAACGGGACCGAGTGCGCGCCGGCCATCAGCCGCCGCCGTGGCGCTCGCCCGGCGCGTCCACGCCCGCCGCCGAAGCGGCCCCGCCGGCCGCGCCGGCACCGGCTCGTACGGACGCGACGAAGAGCGCGGACTCGTCCACCCGTTCCACCCAGTCCGCGAAGGACTCGCCCTCGCCGCGGCCCGCGGAGTAGGCTCGCAGCAGGCCGTCGACGTAGTCGACGACCCCGGCGGAGGTGACCTTCAGCCCCCGGGGCTTCCGGCCGAGCCGCGACCGGGTGCCGAGATGACCGCCAAGGTGGATCTGGAACCCCTCGACGAGCTCCCCGGAGGCGTCCGGCACCAGGGAGCCCTTGAGCCCGATGTCGGCGACCTGGAAACGCGCGCACGCGTTGGGGCATCCGTTGACGTGGATGCCGATCGGCTCGTCGAAGTCCGGCAGGCGGCGCTCGAGCTCGTCGATCAGCGAACCGGCCTTCCCCTTGGTCTCGACGATGGCGAGCTTGCAGAACTCGATACCGGTGCAGGCCATGGTGCCGCGCCGGAACACGCTCGGCCGCACGACCAGGTCGAGTGCGGTGAGCTCGGCCTCCAGCTCGTCGGCCCGGGCCGGATCGACGTCGAGGATGACCAGCTTCTGCGTGGTCGTCGCCCGGATGCGGCCGGCGGCGAAACGGTCGGAGAGGTCCGCGACCGCGGCCAGTGTGGTGCCGGTCAGCCGCCCGGCGCGGGGTGCGAAGCCGACCGCGAACCGGCCGTCGCGCTGCCGGTGGACGCCGATGTGGTCGCGTCCCTCGTTACGCGGCGGCGCCGGCGGCGGGCCGTCGGGCAGCGCCGCGGTCAGATACTCCTTCTCCAGGGTGGCGCGGACCCACTCGGGGCCCATGTCGGCGACCAGGAACTTCAGCCGGGCCCGGGTGCGCATCCGCCGGTAGCCGTAGTCCCGGAACAGGCTGGCCACAGCGTGCCAGACCTCGGCGACCCGCTCGGGAGCCACGAAGGTGCCGAGCCTGACCCCCAGCTTCGGGTTGGTCGACAGGCCGCCGCCGACCCACAGGTCGTAGCCGGCACCGAGCTCGGGGTGGACGACCCCGACGAACGCGATGTCGTTGATCTCGTGCAGCGTGCAGTGGTCGGCGCAGCCGGAGATGGCGCTTTTGAACTTGCGCGGCAGGTTGCTCAGGGACTCGTCGCCCACGTACCGCCGGACGGTCTCCTCGATCGCCGGGGTGGCGTCGATGACCTCGTCGCCGTCGACGCCGGCCAGCGGGCAGCCGAGAATGACGCGGGGGGTGTCACCGCACGCCTCGGCCGTCGTCATCCCGGCGCCCTCCAGCGCCGCCCAGATCGCCGGCACGTCCTCGATGCGGATCCAGTGCAGCTGGATGTTCTGCCGGTCGGTGACGTCGGCGACGTCCCGCCCGTAGCGGGTGGAGATCCCGGCGATGACGCGGAGCTGGTCGCTGGTCAGCCGGCCGCCGTCGAGGCGGATGCGCTGCATGAAGAACGGCGCGTCGAGATCCTCGGGCTCCAGGACGGCCGTCTTGCCGCCGTCGATGCCCTCCCTGCGCTGGGTGTACAGCCCCCACCAGCGGAACCGCCCCCGAAGGTCCTGCGGGTCGATGCCGGCGAAGCCCGTGTAGGGGTAGCGGTTGAGGATCCGGTCCCGGACGGCCAGGCCATCCTGGTCCTTCTTCATCCGCTCGTTGGGGTTGAGGGGCTCCAGGTGGCCGAGCGCCCACTGGCCCTGCCCCTTCGGACGGGACGGGCGCGCGGAACGGGAACGTGCGGGGGTCGTCATCGAATCTCTCGCAACCGTGTGCGGGTGCGCCGACAACAGGCCGACAACATCAACATGTCGACAGGATGCGGTGGCGCGGCGGAAAGGTCAGCGGCGGAAAGGTCAGATGTGGCGCGGACAGACCGCGCTGGCGACCCTGAGCAGGTCGACATGCAGGCGCGCGACCAGCCCGAAGTCGACCAGGGCCGCGGAGTCCGCCGAGGCGCGGCCGGCGGATGTGAAGCCGGCCCACGCGGGACCCGAGCCGAAACCCGTCATGCCTGAACCGGTCAGACGGAGATCCGGGCGCGCGGTCACGGGCCCATGCTTTCACATCGGACGCCCGTAAGACAGCGAATGCACCCAGCAGCAGGATAAAATTACGGAGCGTTCAAAATTTGGATGGATGACGGCCGGCGGACCCGTCCCGATTTCATTGTTCAGTGGACCGGTGGATAAACAGGCCAACGGCAATAAACAGATCGACCGGCCGGACGGGTCGCGGCCGGACGGTGATGCCGATGGCCCGGCGCGGGAACGCCACCTGGGCACCGACGGCGGGCCTCACCCTACGACCTCACGCGAGCCGCGGCCGAGCCTCACGCAAGCCGCGGCCAGGCCACGCTCCGGCGCGGGACCGGCCAGCCGGCTCGGCACGGGAGCGCCGTCTGACAGCGACAGCGGGCCTCGTGCGAGCCGCGGCCGGTCGACGGCCCGATGCGGGACCGGTCAGCCCGGCCGCCCGCTGGGCCGAGGGCGCACCCTGGGCCGGGGGCGCGTTCTGGGCCGGCTCGGGCCGGCTCCCGGGCCGGTCGATGGTTCAGCTCTGGGCCGGCCGGCTCGCGACGGTCCGGACCGGAGCGCGTCCGCACACGTCCCGCAGGCGGTCGACCAGGCTGTCAACGGCGAGCCCCTTCTCGATCAGGGCGTGCGCGCCGAGCGCCGAGGCCTGTTCGCCAAGAGCCCGCTCGGAGAAACCGGTGAAGATGACGACCCGGGCCCGGGGCGCCGTCCGGCGAATCACGGGTAACGCCGCGAGGCCGTCCATGATGGGCATGGCGACGTCGAGCAGGACGAGGTCGGGGTCGGTGCGCGCCACGATCTCAATTGCCTCGGCCCCGTCCCTGGCCCGGCCGACGATCACGAAATCGGGCTCCATGTCCAACAGGAGACAAACGAGATCGCGTACGCCGTCGGCATCGTCGGCCACCACGACGCGGACGGCATCCTGCGCACCCGGCTCTCCGTCCATATCCGACGTTCTACGCCGTGCCGGTACCACCCGCCCATCGTCATTCAGGATGGTTTCCGGAGCTAGCCCCCCAGCGAATCCCCCAAAAGGAGGACAGCCGTCTGCAAAGGGAGGGTGGTCATCGCCACCGGACACCCACAATCACACCTGTTCATAATCGCGAAACGATGCGGAAGGACTGTGCGTGGATTGTCATCGATGTCCGGCCGGCGGCAACACCGATGACGGCTGCCGGTAACCTTCGGCCACCCGAGGCGACGGCTCCGACGTCGGTCGTCGTACCGGCCCGCGGCCGGCCCACCCGTGCCAGCGGGGTGTCCACGGCGCCGCGCCCATCGGGCCTGCGGGGCCCAGGGGCCGGTGGGGGCCCATAAGGGCTATGTCCGCGTGCACCCACCCGCGAGGCCGGCCGGCCGCCTGTTCCGGGGCGGCCCCGGCAGCGCCATGTCCGCGTGCGCCCACGCGCAAGGTGCCCGGAGCAGGCCGCCGATGGCGGGACGCGCGGGTGCCCGGAGGCGCCCACGCGAGCCGCCCGCAGGCGGCTCTGCCGATGGTCAGGCTTCGCCGATGGCCAGGCTGATTGTGTCCGGATGCGCCCACACGCGAGATCCTGGCTGTTCGAGCGCACCGAGCGGCGCGAACGCCAGCCCGCGCGAACTCCTGGCCCGGCATCCACGGTGCCCTGTCCGTCGGTGGAGCCGCTCTCCGGTTCTGACCAGCAGGCCACGCCCCGGTCCTGACCAGCAGGGCCACGCGCCCCCTCCGGAGGCGGCGCCGGAAAAGACGGAACGAGCCGTCGCCGATGACGGAATATATCGTTATGAAAAGAACGCCGTGTCACCGTGGGCCGCGGGACACATCATGATGGACGGCGACCGGTGCGGCACCGTAAATATGTACCCGCCCGTGCCGGTACCCGTTCGGCCGTTCGTACCCGCCCGTGCCGTCCACCCGTGCCTATCCACCGGCGAACAGCACGTCCACATCCGCTGGGACGGCGTCGCGGGCCGCCGCCCGCCGGGCGAAAGCCGTTATTCCCGCGAGCTGACGCCTCCCCAGGGAGAAATCCAGCGTGGTGAAGTACCGCGTCAGCGTCGCCACGTCGAAAACCTCCCAGCGCGCCGCGTGCCGGGCCACGGCGTCCACCTGGCGCAGCGCGAGATCGAGGCTGCCCCGGAAGGCGTCGTGCACCTCCTTGACCACCCCCGGGTAGGCCTGGGCGAAGTCGCGGCGCGCCGCCCACACCGCGAACACCATCGGCAGGCCCGACCAGTCCCGCCAGGCTGCGCCCAGGTCGACGACATGCAGCGGATGCGCGTCCCCGGCGTTCTCGGCGTCATAGGTGGCCCGCAGGGCCACATCGCCGATCAGTACGGCGGCGTCGGCCTCACGCAGCATCAGGGGAAGATCGGGAGGCATGACCGTGTAGGCCGGCCACAGCCCCAGCCGGTCCTCCAGCAGCATCTGCGCGAGCAGCACACTCGTCCGTGACGTCGAGCCCAGGGCCACCGACCGGATCCGCTCCACCGGCACGGCGCTGGCGAGCACCACCGACAGCACCGGGCCGTCGGAGCCGACCGCGATGTCCGGCAGGACGACAAGCTCGTCGGCGTGCCGCAGGTACTCGACCAGGCTGATCGGGCCGATGTCGAGATCGCCCGCCACCAGTGCCTCGTTGAGCCGGTCTGGAGTGTCCTTGGTCAGTTCGACGTCCAGTACCGCGCCGGAGTTCACCAGGCCCCAGTAGAGCGGGAGACAGTTGAGAAACTGGATGTGGCCGACCCGCGGCCGCCTGAAAACGGACGCCGGCACGGACGGGACCGACACCGGCACGGCGGGCACCGGCACGGCGGGCTGCGAGCTCTGAGTCGGCAGCGACGGCGGCACCGTGTGCCCGGCCTCCTGACTGGCCGCCTGCGTGACATCGCTGGCCGCCTGCGTGACATCGCTGGTTATTTTCGTGACCTCAACGGCCGCTTGCGTGACATCGTACCGCTGCGTAACGTCACTCTGCGGTACAGAATCGTACTTTTCGGCGATATCAGGCTGGGATGCGGCGTTGTGTTCCCGGGTGGCGTCACGCTTTCTCGCGGAGTCGTGCTCCCGGGATGGCTCGCTGGTCAACGCAGCCAGCCGCGTCGTTGCTCCAGGGCATCGAGCACCGCCCGGCGCTGGCGGATCGCCAGCGGATAGCTCACCAGCCCGCTGAGGACCAGCGCGACGGCAAAACCGAGCAGCCAGTGCAGGCCCACGAGCAGCACGACCACCAGCACGGCGGCGAAGATGACGGTCCGCAAGGCGAAGTAACGGGCGTTGATGGCGAGCAGCCCCGGCCCGGACGGCCCCGCCCCGGGCTGCCCTGCCCCAGACGGTGACGGCCCGGACGACGGCGCCCCGTACGGCGACGATGATCCGTACGGCGGCAGCCCGGACGACCGCTGGCGCGATGCCCATCCTCGCCCGCCAGCCGTTCGCTTACGAAGATCCATAAATCCTCCCGGTCCCCGTACCGTTCTGTGGCCGGCGGCCGTCCCGCCGACGGCCGTCATCTCGACCGGCGGGCGCGCCGAGGTACCCAGCCGAGACGCTGCAGCAGGGACGGATACAGCCCCAGGCAGACGAACATCACCAGCAGGCCGAGCAGGCCGGCCGGCCCGATCGCCAGGCCGGCGAACCGCAGCAGCGCGTACGCGGCCACCCCTGGCAGCAGGATCGCCAGGAAGGCCAGCGTGAAGATGGAACCGATCCCCGCGGATCCCTCCGGCAGGACACGGCGCGCCGACGGAGCCGGCCGCGGCACCTGGCCGTCCCGGCTGTCCGGCCGGTCATCCAACCGGTCACCATCCATGATCACACCGCCTCCGGCCGAGCTCTGGGTCTTCTTGGCGTCCATCTTGGACGTTGGTGTCTTCTTGGGCGCCGATCAGGCGCTGATCTCCTGGGGAAGGTCCCGGCGGGTAGGGTCGGGGCCGTCGAACTCGCGGATCACGCGATACCGGGTGTCCCGCTCCACCGGGCGGAAGCCGGCGTCCCTGATCACCTCGAGCAGGTCCTCCCGGGTCATCGTGTCCGGCGTCCCGAAGCCGTCGGCGTCATGAGTGATCTTGTATTCGACGACGGAGCCGTCCAGGTCGTCCGCGCCGAAGTTCAGGGCGAGCTGGGCGGTGGTCAGGCCGTGCATCACCCAGAAGCACTTGACGTGATCGACGTTGTCGAAGAGCAGCCGGGACACCGCGAACGTCTTCAGCGCCTCGGCCCCGGTCGCCATCGGCTGGTTCATGAGCCGGTTGCGTGGGTCACCGGCCGCGTCATGCTGGAAGCGCAGCGGGATGAACACCACGAACCCGCCGGTCTCGTCCTGTAGCTCGCGCAGCCGCAGCACGTGGTCGACCCGGTGCCGCGGCTGTTCGATGTGGCCGTAGAGCATGGTGGCCGGCGTCCGCAGGCCCTTGGAGTGGGCCAGGCGGTGGATGCGCGACCAGTCCTCCCAGTGCGTCTCGTGGCCCACGATGTGCTGGCGGACCTCCCAGTCGAAGATCTCCGCCCCGCCTCCGGTCAGCGACTCCAGGCCGGCGTCGATCAGCTCGTCGAGGATCTCCGCCGCGGGCAGGCCGCTGATCTTCTCGAACCAGTGGATCTCGGTGGCCGTGAACGCCTTGAGTGCCACCCCCGGCAGCGCCTTCGACAGCTCACGCAGCGAACGCGGGTAGTAGCGCCACGGCAGGGTGGGATGCAGGCCGTTGACGATGTGCAGCTCGGTGATGCCGGCAGGCTCCATCGCTCTGGCCAGCCGCACGGCCTCTTCGATGCGCATCGTGTACGCGTCGGCCTCGCCCGGTTTGCGCTGGAACGAGCAGTAGGCGCAGGATGCCGCGCACACGTTCGTGAGGTTCAGGTGCCGGTTGACGTTGAAGTACGTCGCGTCCCCGTTCTTGCGGACGCGGACGGAGTGCGCCAGCTCCCCCAGCCAGGCCAGCTCGTCGCTGGCGTAGAGCGCCTCGCCGTCCGCCCGGCTGAGCCGTTCGCCGGCGTGTACCTTCGACTCGATCTCCCGCTTGAGCCCGACGTCCATAAGCACGAGGGTAGTCCCGCCCGGCGCGGCGTCCCGCCGACATGTGACCCGTGGCGCCTCGAAGCCACGGGCTATGGGCACGGGCCTGCGACCCACGCGGCCGGCCCGGGGACCGAGCCGGCCGTGCCCGGTTGGGCCAGCGGGACCCGCCGGAAATCCCACCGGACACGGCGGCTTGGTGGCCAGATGAGCCAGGTGGCCAGATGAGCCAGATGGGCCGGGTGGCTAGGCCAGGCTGTCTCCGGGCGAGACGCCGGCGAGGAGTGCGCGGACCTCCGCCTCCTGGTAGCGCCGGTGGCCACCGAGGGTACGGATCGAGGTCAGTTTCCCGGTCTTGGCCCAGCGGGTCACCGTCTTCGGGTCGACCCGGAACATGCTCGCCACCTCGGCCGGTGTCAGCAGAGGAGCGGATTGTGGTGTTGGTGTCGTTGTCATGGAGCCTCCTGTCACAGAGCGTTGACAGTCAATATACAGAAGGTTCTTGCTTCAGTGGTAATTCGGGCGTGACACATCGGGGTCATGTGGTGACTAGTCCGCTCACGTCCGCATGAGTGAGAACACGTTCAGTGACCAAACGCCTGCGAGGATAATAGGGAGGAGATCATCACGGCGCACGACCAACCACCGCTTCCGCCGGCTGTCAGCTCCCCCAGCCACCGGCTCCCCCAGTCACCGGCTCCCCCAGCCGTCGGCTCCGCCAGCCACCGGCTCCCCCGGCCACCGGCTCCCCCGGCCACCGGCTCCCCCGGCCACCGGCTCCCCCGGCCACCGGCTCCCCCGGCCACCGGCTCCCCCGGCCACCGGCTCCCCCGGCCACCGGCTCCCCCGGCCACCGGCTCCGCCAGCCGTCGGCTCCCCTGGCCGTCAGCTCAGGACCCGTCCGCCCCAGAGCCCGCCGGCGTCCCGGCGGGAGCGCGGACAGGCCACCGCCCTGTACCCGTTCGCCTCTGCCCCCGTTCGTCGCGGGGTTACCGACCGGGCCACCGGCCCCTGGGAGCTGCCGGCGCCCGGGGGCCACGGGCGCGGCGGTCGCGGTGATCTGATCGACCCGTCACTCGGGTCCACCGGCTCCCGGGGCCACGCGCGCGTCCCCCCGAGGCAAGCGGGGTGCCCACAGTGCCCGCAGGGGCGCTATCGGCGCTCCGGGCCGGTACCGGCGCGGGCGGCGGCCCGCTGGGCGGCCCTGCGCTGCGACCGGCCCAGCGGATAGGTCAGCGCACCCACGATCACGAGACCGGCCAGTATCGCGAGGACAGGGTTGACGCTCAGGATGAGCAGGATGGTCAGCATCACGAGCAGCGCCGCGATCCGCGCGGCGAAATACGGCAGCTGCACCCGCAGGGAGGCCGGGGCCTGACCGGCCACAGGACGCCCGGCTGGCCAGCCCATCCAGGCGCCCGAAGCGCCAGCGGCGCCCCTGGAAGCGGGCGTCCGAGGACGCGGCACCCGGTCCAGGTCTGCCGTCGTGGCCCGCGTGCCGCTGTCCCGCGTCCGCTGTCTCCCGCCGCTGTCGCGTGTCATGCCCGCCTTCGTCCCAGTTCGGTCTTCAGCTGCCGGCGGGCATCTCGAACCGGATGAGCACGGATCCCGCTCATTTACGGTACGACCCGCCGGATCCGCGGCGGTCACGAGGGCAGGTATCGGGCGGGGCCGAGCCCGCGCGCCCCCTCATCCCCGTCACGTTCTCATCCCCGTCATGTCCCGTGCCATCCCAAAGATCATGGAGATGAACGGCGCGTGACGCCGAGCTCACCGGCCCCTTCGGGCCTGATCACCTTCGGCGCCGTCCCACCCCCGGCAGCACAAAAATCATGACGATGGGCGGCGGTACGGCCAGGGCCGTCCAGCCTCCTCGTCCCGGTCAAGTTCCACACCGCCTCGCGCTCATGACAGCCTTACACCGCCTTGCCTGGATACGCATTTATCCATATTTATGTACCCAGAGTCACGAAAGAGCGATGGCCGCCCGAACGTAGAGATCACACAATGAAGATCATGAGGACGAACGACGGGCCGCGCCGAGCTCACCGGTCCAGCGGCGCAGCAGGTCGTTGGGCACCCCGGCCGCGTCCAGGACCTTGCCGGCGACGAAGTCCACGAGCGCGCGCGCGTCGGTCGCGCCGGCGTAGAAGCCGGGGCTGGCGGCCGCCACCACCGCGCCGGCGTCGTGCAGGGACAGCATGTGCAGCAGGGTCGAGCGGGTGAACGGCATCTCCCGGGGCACGACCACCAGCCGACGGCCTTCCTTCAGCGTCACGCCGGCGGCGCGTTGCAGCAGATCCTTGGACAGCCCGAGAGCGATCCCGGCCACGGCAGCCGTGCTCGCGGGGACGACGATCATCCCCCTGGTCAGATACGAGCCGCTGCTCGGCCCGGCGGCAAGATCACTGCAGGACCAGTGACGGAGCAGATCCGCCGCGGCCGCCTCGGAGATGACGGACGGGTCCACGCCGAGCCAGCCGGCCAGGGACCGTGGCCAGGTGCTGTCCCGCCAGGCGATCCCGGTCTCGTCCAACAGGGTGAGCCGGGCCGCCCGGGAGACGACCAGGTCCACCGGCAGCCCGGCGTCCAGCAGGCCGCGCAGCACCGACGCCGCGTACGGCGTCCCGCTCGCCCCGCTGACGCCGACCACCCACGGCAGCCGCGGTTCGCCTTCACCCGGCCGCGGCGGCACCGCGTCCCGGCTGTCGAGACGCACCCCGTCCTCCCAACTGTCCGGCCAACCACCCGGACGCCCAACCACTCGGATACCCGGAGCCCGGAGCCCGGGTGCCCGGCCAACCGGTCAACCGTCCGGATATGCCCCAGCGGCCGGTGGTCGCCCGAATGCGTCCCTGTCCCTGTCCCTGTCCCTCCGGCACCTTCCGCACTTCCGTACGCACTTCCGTACGCACTTCCGTACGCACTTCCGTACGCACTTCCGGCAATCATGATGTCCTCGACGATCCCCGCCGCTCGCAGTGGCCCGGCCGTCGCAGTGGCCCGGCCGTCGCGGCGGCCGGTCGTCACCAGGCCAGGCCGCGGGAGATCAGATCGAGGACGGCGAAACCGAACAGGGCGATGCCGACGAACCCGTTGGCGGTCAGGAAGGCCCGGTTCACCCGGGACAGGTCGTCCGCGGAGACGATCGCGTGCTCGTACCAGAACGCGGCAGCGGTCACCACCAGCCCGGCCCACCACCACGCGCCGAAGCCCTCCATCAGCCCGAACACGACGAACAGCGCGAACGTCACGACATGGGTAACGACCGAGGCGGCCAGCGCCGCCCGGATCCCGAACCGGGCCGGCACCGAGCCCACGCCGATGCCACGGTCGACCTCGGCGTCCTGACAGGCGTAGATCAGGTCGAAGCCGGCTATCCAGGTGCCGACCGCGAGCCCGAGCACGACCGAGGCCCACGACCAGCGGTCGGTGATGGCGATCCAGGCGCCGACCGGCGCGACCGCCTGGGCCAACGCGAGGACGGCGTGCGGGAAGTTGGTGAACCGCTTGGCGTACGAATAGACGATCAGGGGGGCGGCCGCGAGCGGCGCGAGGGCCAGGCAGAGCCAGGACAGCGCGGCGGCGGACCCGGCGAAGACACCCAGGGCGATCGCGGCGCCGACCGCGGCCGTGCGCACCGACACCGCGCCGGTGACCAGCTCCCGGCCGGCCGTCCGCGGATTACGTCCGTCGATCTTCCGGTCGATGATCCTGTTGGTCGCCATCGCGAAGGTGCGGGCAGCGACCATCGCGACGGTCACCAGCGCGATGTCCAGCCAGTGCACGGAGCGGGAGGCGTCGAACGACGCGGCGAGCGCCGCCACATAGGCGAACGGCAGCGCGAACACCGAATGCTCGATCACCACCACCCGCAGGAAGGCGCGGACGGGGCCGTCAGGCGTCGATGCCGGCCCCGGCATCCCCGGGGCGAACGTCGCGTCACTCACTGACGACCATCTCCCAGGCGTTCCGGCAAGCGGTGTATCCCCGCCGTGGACCATGGTGAGCAGCGGTCGGCGATAGTCCCGTCAGCGATAGTCACGTCAACGACGGCCCGGTCGACGATGGTCACAGCCCGTACTCCTTCCAGCGCCGGGCGACCTTGTCCCTGACCGCCTGGTCCATCACGGCCTCCGCGGGCCAGCCGCCCTCGCGACGGTATCCCTCCGTCGGGAGTTTGCGGGTGGCGTCCACGCCGATCTTCCCACCGAAGAACTGCTCGTACGAGGCGTGGTCGAGGTGGTCGACCGGGCCGACCGTGGTCAGCAGGTCGTGGGCGTAGTCGACGTTGCCGAACGCCCGCCACGCCACCTCGGAGTAGTCGTGGACGTCACAGTCGGCGTCGACGACCACGACGAGCTTGGACAGCGACAGCAGCCCGGCGCCCCAGATGGCGTGCATGACCTTCTGCGCGTGCTTGGGGTAGCGCTTCTCGATCGAGACGATCGCGCAGTTGTGGAAGACGCCCTCGACCGGCAGGTCGTAGTCGACGATCTCCGGGATCATCATCCGGACCAGCGGCAGGAAGATCCGCTCGGTCGCCTTGCCGAGCGGCCCGTCCTCCTGCGGCGGGCGGCCCACGACGATCGTCTGGAAGACCGGGTCACGCTGCAGGGTCATCACGTCGACGTGCAGGGCGGGGAACGGCTCGACCGGGGTGTAGAAACCCGTGTGGTCGCCGAACGGGCCCTCCGGCAAGCGCTCCCCCGGCTCCAGCCAGCCCTCGAGCACCACCTGGGCGTTCGCCGGCACCTGCAACGGGACGGTCAGGCAGTCGACCATCTCCACCCGCTCGCCGCGCAGGAACCCGGCGAACAGGTACTCGTCGATCTCCGCCGGCAGCGGGGCGGACGCCGCGTAGGTCACCGCCGGGTCGCAGCCGAACGCGATCGCCACCGGCAGCCGCTCCCCGCGGCGCTCGGCGACGGCATGATGGGCGTTGGAGTCCTTGTGGATCTGCCAGTGCATGCCGACCGTCCGGGCGTCATGACGCTGCAGCCGGTACATGCCGAGATTGCGCTGACCCGTCTCAGGATGCTTCGTGTGGGTCAGGCCCAGGTTCAGGAACACCCCGCCGTCGTCCGGCCAGGCGTGCACGCCGGGCAGGCGGAGCAGGTCGACGTCCGAGCCCTTGAGGACGACGTCCTGGCACGGCGCGGTCCGGACCTTGCGCGGCGGCACCGACCGCAGCGCGGCGACCTTGCCCAGGGCCTCCCGCAGCCCGCCGAGCCCGACCGGGAGCTCGGGTCTGAGCAGGGCGGCGATCCGGTCGCCGATCTCGTCGAGGCTGCCGGCCCCCAGCGCGGCGGCCATCCGCCGCTCGGTGCCGAAGACGTTGATGGCCAGCGGCATGTCGGCGCCGAGCGGCCGGTCGAACAGCAGCGCGGGCCCGCCCTCCCGCACCACCCGCGTGACGATCTCGGTGACCTCCAGGACCGGGTCGACCGGGACGCGGACGTGCCGCAGGTCGCCGTGACGCTCGAGGTGAACGAGGAACGCGCGCAGATCCGCCCAGGCCATGGCGCCCATCCTCGCAGGACGCCCATCCTCGCGGCGGCCCGCGGGCCCCGGCCGTCCGGACCTGTCGAGCCAGCCACCGGAACCCGGTACCGACCGCGCCAGGTAGCAGTCGGGTAGCTCTGGTGAGAACCCCCCGCCCGGCCGCCGGTCGGGCCCGGCGGGAACCTCCGTCCGACCACCGCCCGGGCGGTGGACACGTCGGGACGTGCGCCGACCGGCCGTACCCGGTACGGGTTCCCCCCATGCGGCACGTCCTGGCACATGTCCAGCTCCCGGTCCTCGGATAGCGCCGGTACGGGTTACCCCCATGCGGCACGTCCCGCCATCGAAAGGAGCACACTGGGAGCGTTGTCGTTGCGCGGCGGTCGTCCTGGCGTCACCGATCCGACCGGACGGGCGGATGGTTCCCACGGGCATCAGCCGTTCCAATGGACATCGGCTGTTTGGGCACCAACGGGCGTCCATGGTCACCTATGGGCATCGGAACCGCTCCAGAGAGCACTGGCTGTACCGTCGGATGACGATGGATATGGGTCCACACGCGATCAGGACTCCGGGTCGTGACAGATGGTCATGACGGTCGGAGTGAAGACTGGAGAGGATCAACGGTGCGGTGGTGGGGTTCGTACTGACGCTGGCAATCTTCGGCTTCTGGATTTTCACGCTCATTGACGCGATCATGGCCCCGTCAGCCGCCGTGCGCACACTTCCCAAGATCGCCTGGATTGCCATCATCGTTTTCTTCTACGCCATCGGCGGCGTGGCCTGGCTCGTTGTCGGCCGCCCCCGTCGTGACGACTACGCCGACGACGGTATCGAGCCCATGGATCATCCAACATGGGAAGGCCGGGGCCGCTGGGCCGGGGCCGACGGCTTCGGCCGAGGCAGCCGGGATGGCGCCGAGGACGGGCCGTCGAATCTCCGGTGGCCGTCGTGGCCACGCCGTAGTCCCGCGCCACAGCCGGTCGCGCCCGACGACAACCCGGAGTTCCTGCGGGAACTGTCCGAACGTATCCGCCGCGGGGACGGCGACGGCACCCCCCGGAGCTGACCACAACACCGACCCATACGGCAACGCGACGCGGTACCACGTTGACAGTCCGCGGCGTCACGTTGACATCTAGTCAGCGTGACCCCGTTGGCGGCAGTCAGCGTCATCCTGCCGGCAACGCCGGCCAGCGGGTATCCAGTGCGGTTCTGCCTGGGCGTCAACCAACGACACCCAGGCAGGTCCTGTCGGCGGGGTCCTGCCGACGGGGTCCTGCCGACGGGGTCCTGCCGACGGGGTCCTGCCGACGGGCGTCAGGCGCCGACACCCGCGTAGGAGTGCAGCCCCGAGATGACCAGGTTGACCAGATAGTAGTCGACAAACAGCGCGCTGAAACCAAGCAGCGATATCGCCGCGGCCCGGCGGCCCTTCCAGCCGGCGGTGGCGCGGGCATGCAGGTAGGCCGCGTAGATCACCCAGGTGATGAACGACCAGGTCTCCTTGGGATCCCAGCCCCAGTAGCGACCCCAGGCCGCCTCCGCCCAGATGGCACCGGCGACGACCGCGAACGTCCAGACCGGGAACGCGAAGCCGATCACGCGGTAGGTGATGCGGTCCAGCGACGCGGCCGCGGGCAGTCTCATCATGATCCCACCGCGCCTGCGCATCGCCGCGGAGGCCTCGGCCTGTCCGGTGGCAACGGCCGCGAGGCGGTTCTCCCAACGGTCCTTCAGCAGATACAGGACGGTGGTGACCGCCGAGACCATGAACACCCCGCTGGCCACGATCGCCGCCACCACGTGGATCTTGAGCCAGTAGGAGTTGAGCGCCGGGACGAGCGGGCCCGCCGCCACGTAGAGCACCGTGCCGGCGAGACCGAGATAGAGGACCACCGGCAGCATCACGAAGACGCCCAGCCAGCGGACGCGCGCCCGGGTCCGGGCCAGCATGCCGAGGTAGGTCAGCACCGCAATCAAGGTGATCATGGATGAGAACTCGTACATGTTCCCCCACGGCACCCGGTCCGCGGCCAGGCCACGGGCGGTCACCGAGCCCACGTGCGCCGCGCATCCGAGCACGGTGAGCAGCACTGCGACCCGGCCGATCCAACGCGCCCGAGGTGAGAGCGACAGGTCCGCGCCGTCCCCGGCCATCACCTCGGCCACCGCAGCCCGCTCGGCGGCCTGCCGGGCCGCCCGGGCGCCGGCCGCGGCGAGCGCCTCAGCAGCAGGATCCACAAGAGCGTCACGATCGTCAGTGGCATAGGTGACAGACGCTCCTGCTGTAGCCGCGCCTGCTGTAGCCGTCCCCGCCACAGCCGTACCTGCTACAGCCGTACCTGCTACAGCCGTCCCCGCTACAGCCGTCCCCGCCGCATCTCTGCCTGCCACGTCCATGCCGACCATCAGCGCCACCCGTCCGGGCGTCGCGGCCGCGGCGGCCCGCACTGACGCCGACGCTGACGCCGAAGGCGCAGCCGGCACCGACAGCGCAGCCGACGCCGCCAGGGATATCGGTCTCTCCGCCCGGCCTTCGGCCAGGGCCGCGGCGCTGGCACGCCCGAAGCGGCTGAACGCGAACTCGGCCGCGTAGCCGAGCATGGCCAGCGCGTAGACCGCCATGGTCACGCCGAGCAGATGGTCGGACAACGTGGCAAGGCCGGAATTGACTGGCATCACAGCTCCTGTCCGGTGGGATCTCCGGTTCCCCCGCTGGCCTGGGAAATGCTGGCCGGGGAAGCCTCTGGCCCAGCCATCAGATCCTCCCCGCACCTCGGATCCCGGATCAGGTCCCGGATCCGATGATGGTCCTGGAGGCCCGGATGGCGCTTGCCGCCCGGTCCGACGGCGTCTGTCCCCACTGTTTCAGCGTTCACTGTTTCAGCGCTCCCCGCTCCGACGGCGTCCGAGCATCCGATGACGTCCGAGCATCCGACGGTGCCTGAGCCGGCGCCAGCCGCCCGGGCGGCTCCGCGTGGTCCGGGCTGCCCAACCAGGCTGGACGCGCGCCCTCGACGGGCGCGGTGGCCAGCCGGATGTCCCTGATGATCGACTGCAGCTCGGCCGCGAAGCCGTCCACATCGGAACGGGACAGTCCACCGACCTCGACCGTGGTCATCGCGCGGGCATCGGAGCCGGCGTCGGGGCCGACACCAGGACCGCTGCCCGTGCTGGTAACGCTGCCCGCGCCAGCCGTGCCCGTGTCAACCGTGCCCGTGTCAACCGTGCCCGTGTCAACCGTGCCCGTGTCAGCCGGTGCGGACGCGGGGCGCGCCCGCACCCAGACCCGACGCCGGCGCACCCGCATGCTGACCAGCAGACCACCGATGATCGCCACAGCCGCGACCAGCACCCAGCCCTTGAACGGATCGGACTTGGTCTGGAACGTGGCGAACTGGCGAACCCCGTCGACCTCCAGGGTCATCCCCCCGGGCAGACCTCTGATCGTCCGCTGCTCGGGATTGTTCAACGCGAGCACCTGCGCCACCCGTCCGGTGCCGATCGGGCCGTCTATGTGAAGCTGGCGCATGTCCCGGGTGTCCAGCGAGTAGATGTTCTGCGGCACACCCTCGTTGATGTGCAGGTTGCCGACGTAGCCGGTGAGCGTGAGGCCGGGGGCGTCCGCGGCCGGATGGGCCGAGATGTAACCGTGCGCCGGATCGAGCTGCGTGGTCGGAGTGAACACGCCGGTGAACGCCAGCTGCTGGGGCTCCCTGGTCGGCCCTGTCGGCGGGAGCCCGGTATCGCCGATCTTCAACGTGCAGGTGGACGCGAACATGGCGTCCCGTGGCGTACAGGGCTGGTAGCCCTCCCAGACGATGCTGCCGTCGCCGCTGCGCAGCACGAAGTGCGGAGCATAGCCGTGGCCGATCAGATACACCTTGGCGCTGCCGATCGCCAGCGGATGATTGACCTGGATGTCGGCCGTGCGGGTCCGACCGCCGAGATCGGTGGTGTAGACGACGTCGGCACGGAAGTCCGCCGGCTGCCCGTTGGGCTGGTAGGACGCGGTGAACTTCTCCAGCGTCAGGGAGAACGGCGCCAGGTCACCGACGGGGTCGACCAGCTTGCCCCGGCTGAACTGGTCGTAGGAGACCAGCGTGTTCGTGAAACCGTCACCCTGTATGACCAGGACAGTGCCCTGGTAGCCGAACCACGAGCCCAGCCCGACCCCGAGGAGCATCAGCACCAGCGCGATGTGGAAGACAAGGTTCCCGGTCTCGCGCAGATAGCCCTTTTCCGCGGCCACGGAGAAGTCCTGGCTGCCGTCGGGCCTGGTCGCGCCCTCGGGCGCGGCTCCGACCCGGAACCGCCGCCGCCGCAGGACCACCCGCGCCGCCTCGACCACCTCCCGGGGGCCCAGCGCACTGTCCCACGACCGGCCGCCGGCCAGCCGGCTCGGCCGGGCCGGCGCCCGCGGCGGCCGTCCCACCAGCGCCCTAGCATGCCAGCGGACCCTCGACGTCAGACAGCCGATCAGGGAGACGAACAGCAGCAGGTAGACCGCGGCGAACCAGGGTGCGCCGAAGACGTCGAAAGCTGACAGCCTGTCGAGGAACGGCGCGAGCGAAGGATGCTCCCGGAAGTACTCCCCGACCTTCAACGGGTTCAGCGACCGTTGCGGCAGCAGAGAACCGGGAACGGCCGCGAGCGCGAGCAGGAACAGCAGCAGCAGCGCCGTACGCATACTGGTCAACTGGTGCCAGGCGCGCCTCGCCGGGGCAGTGATCACCCGCAGGGAACGGGACACGCCGACAGCCCCGGTGGCGCCGCCGCCCGCGGCGCGCGGCGCGGATGATGCCATGGATGCGTGTTCCCGCACCTCATCGGGCACGGTCGTCAGCATCCCGGCCCCGCCGGAGACATCGGCTGGACCGGTCAAGCCAGCCGGGCCGGTCGAACCAGCCGGGCCGGTCGAACCAGCCTGGTCAGTCGGGCCAGCCTGGTCAGTCGGGCCAGTCAGACCAGCCAAGCCGACCGAATCGGTCGCACCTGCCAGAGCAGTCGAACCTGCCAGAGCAGTCAAGCCGGTCGAATCGGTCGAACCTGCCTGGTCGGCCAAGCCAGTCGAACCAACTGGGTCGGTCAGGCCCGGCCGGTCAGTTGGCCCGATGGCCGACGACGCGGGCAGACCCGATGGAGGCGACAGCCCATCAACCGGGCTCGTCGGCCCAGTCCCGTCGGCCCGGTCAGCTGGCTCGGTGGTTCCGGTCGAGCCGGCTACGTTCAGAGTGGCGCCTACGT